>NZ_JAKJTA010000009.1:0-212126 GCF_050337555.1 Vibrio profundum | reverse complement strand
TAATTAGAGGTACTACATGCTTCAAATACGATGGTTGCTGGTTGAATGGTGTTAAGCCAAAAAGTTAATTCCTTCGGTGTCATTTCAACATTTGAACGCACTTTTTTGTTTGAGTATGTACAAACTTGGATAACTTTTTTAGCCAGATCTACGCCAATGATTGTTTTGTTCATTTCGGACTCCATTGTTCAACCAGTATATAAATGTAGCTGTTTCAGGGATGGGGAGTCCAATTATCTATATTGTATATCCTGGCTCTATAGAAATGACATCGCCCCTATAAATGATCAAACTTTAAGCGAAAGGTATAACGAAAACTGTTAGTTTTAAGGCTAAAAACGATCAAACTTTTTTGTCTTCTGACAATGGGAAGTATTTTAATGTAAAAATCAAATAAGCAGTGTTTGGTCGTCGGGTTCTCAATGAAGATAAACAGTTTTACAAAACACTATTTTCAAAGCTATTAGGTGGTATTGAGTACAAAGACGAACAAGGCATGTAACAAGTTAAGCCGGCTCTTCTTGAGGCGTTATGTGTATCCCTGAATTCAACCAGAATAGCGGTTCAGAGTAGATTATTCGGAACCGCTGTGTTCTTAAATACTACTTCAGAGCTGCTAAAATAGTCTCGGCTTTACTCGCTTCAAATTGCTTTGGCTCCTCGACGTTTAGCTGCGTCACCACGCCATTTTCTATAACCATCGCATATCGTTGTGAACGAACGCCGCCGAATGTGGCAGTATCCATCTCAAGTCCTAGCGCTTTGGTAAAGTTGGCATCACCATCGCCTAGCATCATAATTTCTGTGGCGTTTTGTGCCTCTCCCCAAGCCTGCATCACAAAAGCATCGTTCACTGAGACACACGCGATGATATCGATACCAGTTGCTTTAATTTCGTCAGCTAGAACGACGTAACCAGGTAAATGGGACTCTGAACAGGTTGGTGTAAATGCTCCTGGGACAGCGAAAAGCACAACACGTTTGTTTGCAAAAAGCTCATCTGTGTCGTGGGTTAGCACTCCGTCATCGTTTAGTTCGCTGAGGGTGGCGGTTGGTAATGTTTGACCTTTCTGGATCATGTCTGCTTTCCTTGGTTTATTAGTTTCAGACAGTGTAACGATCAAAGCAAAAACAGACTACCTAAATAAAGTAAGGGAATGAAATGATGCCAAAGCACGATAAGGTGATTACTACCTTTATTGAGCGCGAGTATTATCGTTAAAGCAATATCGTTAAAGCAATATGTTATCGTCACCACCGCCATTCAGTTGAAACACACAAAGGGGCGTGACCAAGTCAGGAATAACTATAGGGTAATGTTTTTGGTAGAGAGGTTACTTGCTATGCTGGTTTTGGGCTTCAGAGAGTTTATTTAGGCATGCTTGATAAGCTTCATCATAGTCGGAAGACATTGTCACGATACTCTGATGACCAAATTCTTTATTCAGGGCAAATTGTTGTATTTTTTTTGAAGTTACCGTACAGAACAAGCAACAACCGTGTTCTCGTGCCCAATTAATGGTTTCATTGGTTATTTCTTCTATGTCCTGTGATGCCATTTCCCAATTACGGCTATCAATCAAAACGACCCAAGGTAGGGTGTTTTTATTAGAAGAAGAAAGAATATGTTTCTTCATGTCTTCATACCAAGCTTGACTTAGCTCTTTGTTGGTAGACCCCGTTACTTTTGAATGTAAGATTCTTTTTTCGAAGCTCATTGAAAACATTCCGTGAATATTTCTCTGGGTCATCGTTTGCCACCAAGTTTCATCTGTAGAGAGTACTAAAACTCAGTATAGCCAACGTATTAATTTCCATAAGAAGCCACGCACGTTCCGATCTTGTAAGTGCGCTTTTATTCACCGTTTCGGATTACCGCTAATCGGTCAAACTTGATCTAGGTTTATCCGCTCACATTCCTAAGCTAGCTTAATTGGGGCATATCCGTGTCACCCTCGGCTCGAAAGCTTTGATCTCTACTGGCTATGCTCCACACTTTGTTGTCCGGCTGCAATCTCTAATGTGAGGCGTCCACGTTGCCCGTTCTAATCACTCACCGTTTTAATCGTGGCTAGGACATATCGGCGGACATGAATTGGCACATGTTTGGTGGCCGCCGCCAAATCTGAATCGTTTGTCGCTCTACCATGCAACTCTGCCCACGCCACAGCTAACCAAGTAGCGTCGTAACAAGTACGTAATACTGGCGTAGCCGCTTAATCTCTCCCAATTTAGGAGTTTGGCTGCCTTGCTATATGCGTTGGTCGGCGCTTAATGCAATGCTCGTTTGGGGGGAGAATAAGCGCTGTTTGCACTGACCAGTTTTATCTTTCGGTGTAACGGATTGAGTTTTCCGTAGCCAAACACGTTCATGGAAGAAGTAAGCCACAGAGTTGATGGCTGGCTCAATTGATGCCATTAACCCTCCGATGAAGGCATCGCCAGTAATCACATAAGCGACCAAAAAAGCCACATTGAAGTGAATGACGGCAAAGCTCGACGTTTTCAGTTTGGTCATTGACTCACGGCTCTTTAGGTAGGGAACGTTTTGCCAAGCTTTCTCATGAGCATAAAACGCGCAAGTGTTGATTGAAGGCTCAATCGTAGCAATCAGACTGCCAAGTAGAAAATCTCCAGTCAAAACATAAGCAACAATCGTCGCGATGCTAAAATGGATGGCGGCAAAAGTCATTGTTTTGATCATCGTGTTATCCTCATAGCAGTTCTCTGCGATGTAAATATTATTGATAATCATTCTCATTTGGTCAAGGGGGATATTTTGATTAATGGGATAGGGTCTGCCTATCGTTTATCCCCGTTGGTATGTTTCCGCTAAGTGTTGAATTTGGATGAAATCCCATTAGAAGTGTGGATTTTGTGATGAACTTGGATGACGAGGCGACAAGGATCTCAAACCCTAGTATTAATCTTTCTCTTGCTCATCTAGACAAAAACTTCGTAAAAGTGATAAAAATACCTGATGCTGTTTTACGACACTTGTATGGCCTCCCTGCAACACTTCGAATCGAGAATGAGGAATTTTCTGGTGAAGCTCTCTTGATTCTTCCACTGTGGCAGTAATATCGCCTTGGCTGTCAATGACTAAGGTTGGGACTCCAATATCAGACCCACGAAGAGAAATTAAAACTGCCTAATGCTACCATTCTTAAAAAGGCCGATAGCCTCAGCTCTAGGCTAATAGGGGTGAGTGGCGAGATTTAAAGCGTTCGTCACTCACTGATTTTAGGGTTTATCTTACCAACCATAGGCCGTTGCTGCTTTGTTTACTCATGGCTGAATGGGAGACGAGTTGCATGGTAAATTCTTCTTTGGTCAATGGCTTGCTAAAATAGTAGCCTTGGATAATTTCAGCGCTTTTTTGTTTGAGGAAGTCGAGCTCTTCTTTGGTTTCAACACCTTCAGCCACCACTTCGAGCCCTAATTGATGAGCCATCGCGATGATGGCGGAGACAATGGCTTTACCGTCAGAACCGCTACTTAGATCGGATACAAAACTCTTGTCAATTTTTAACTCGTCAATCGGTAGGCCTCTAAGCGCGCTAAGCGAAGAGTAGCCCGTACCAAAATCATCTAGGGCGATTCTGATTCCTTCGGCTTGAATTTTCTCTAATTGAGCAATGGAATCAGCCCCTTGCATGATACTGGACTCTGTCACTTCAACGGCCAAGTATTTTGTGCTGATGCCCGTATCTTTAAGAGATTGGACAATCACCCTGTGCATGTTTTCTTTAGAAAACTGAACCGATGAGACGTTGATTGAAACACGAGGAACTTGATATCCGGCCTTTTGCCACCGTTTTATTTGGCGGCAAGTCTCAAGGATAACCCATTTACCAAGTGGTGCAATCAAACCTGACTGTTCTGCGATGGGGATAAATATGTCGGGACGAATCCAGCCTTTGTCGGGGTGTTTCCAGCGTAACAACGCCTCACACCCTGCTAACGTATTATCCTCAATCGAGATTTGAGGCTGGAAGGCGAGCGTCAACTCGTTGTTATAAAGCGCGTGGTGTAGATCTTCTTTGATTTCCATTTCTTTTAGAGATTTTAAAGCGGAACTTCTAGAGAAAAATCGATAGGTATTTTTCCCTTCCTTCTTCGCATCATACATTGCTATATCGGCGTTTTTGAGTAGGTCACTGGTACTTTCCCCGCTTTCAGATGCAAGTGCGATCCCCACACTGACTCCAAGTCTAAATTCTCTGTCAGCTATGCGGAAGGGGTCGTGGAAAGCGTGAAGAATTAGCTCTGCTACTTGTTCAACGTCATGTCGGTCTTTGATGTTGAGCAATAATACCGTGAATTCGTCTCCGCCTAATCGACAAAGTTGATAGTTGGGTTGTTCGCTTTTGTTATCTGCAATGATAGCGTTGTTTACAGCTATCGGCTGAGTCAAGTTGGTCATATTGCCTGAATCGACTGTGCTGAGAGCGTATTTGAGTCTATTGGCTACGGCCGTTAATATTTTATCGCCAGCTTCGTGACCCATTGTGTCATTTATGTGTTTGAACTCATCTAAATCTAGGAAAAGTAGAGCAATGTCACCATGTAATCCCATCTTTAGCTGGCTGTATTGTTGGTTAAGGTCTTCCAGCATTTGGTGGCGATTTGGCAATTTCGTTAAGCTGTCTATATAAGCAATGTCATGTAACTGCTGTTTTTGCCGAATCAATCCAAATCCCATATCTTTAATAGCGTCTGCAAGACTTGATATTTCATCGTTAGAGTTGGATTTAAACTCCCAAACTTCCTCTCCTTTCCCGAGGTTCATCGCTGAGAGACTTAAATCATGTATTGGACGAATAAGCTTTCGGTTGAGCACCCAATATACCAGTAGCATGCTTGCTACTAGAAGGATTAGACCATTGACGATAGAGGTATAGCCAAGGGAGATTAGAACTTGATGCAACTCCGAATTTGGCCAAGCAATGCTGTAATTGAGATTGTCGGCCAGTTGACTACTCCCGGTGACATACGTGTTGTTATTGACCGAAATTTGATGAATATAGGTGCCAGAACCATGTTGTTCTTTTTGAAATAAACTTTCCAGTGCACTGGGTGTTATCGATGCTTCGCCAGTTTTTAAAATGAGCTGGCCTTTATTGTCGTACAATGCAACAAAACCATCTTGTGCCCACTTAGTGCTACTGAGCTGTGCAGAAAGAAAATCTAGATTTAGTTTAATCACAAGGTAGCCTTTAAGGGTTGGCTCAGAAGCTTGAGTTTGTTCAATTAAGCTACGTTGTAGGATTTTTTGAGCTGAGACTAAAATCCATTGCTGAGTTGTAGGGTCCTTGGTTATTAAAACTTTGTGATTCGATAGAGATTGAGTAATACTTTTGAAATAAGAAGTGCCTGCTGCTTCGTCGAGTGTATTAGGGTAATTTTTGCTGGTAAGGGTTGCCTCTTTATATCCATCGGGCGCAACTAAACTGATCTCAAGGTAATCGGGGTGGACTGCCATATAGGAAGCAAATTCACTGAGTAAGGGGTCATGCATGACATTCGCCCTAATGATAGGGTTGTCTACGCGTAAGTAGCGATTAAGTATTGCATTTTTTGCAAAGACAGCTGTATTTGCGGAAAGAGAAGATAGCTTAGAATTGACGGCACTTCTCGCCTGTGCAACGGAGTCTTGAATGTGTAATTCAATTTGTTCACTAGTATGATCGCTATAGAACATAAAAGTAGGAACAATCAGTATAACCATTTGCAACAGCACAATAGGCAATAGGCTAGCGGCGATTTTTCCTTTTAACTGCATATCTACTCCAGAGAAGCACTAGGGTCAGTTTATCTTTGAGATGGTTCTTGCCCTAGCATTCCCGTTTTATACGATGAGGCTTTTGTTCTTAGAACGAATTTTACTTCGAAAGCTTAATGGCCTTAGAGTATAACTAGTTGTTCTCTAACGCTTGCCGTAATTCGTTCATTATAGAGCTATGTCTCTTTACAGCTCTTAGCGACAAAGGTTGATAGAGCTCAGAGCGCGCTAATACCTCTTGATCTGGGTAGATAATAGGGTTGCTCAGAAACTCTTCAGGTAACAGTTTTTCTGCAGCCGTATTCGGCGTTCCACTATAAACGAATAGCGCATTCTGTGCGGCTTGCACTGGACGATTAATAAAATTGACAAAGTCGTGGGCAAGCTTGGAGTTTTTGGCTTTTGATGATAAGCAAATGAAGTCCGCCCATATTGCCCCACCTTCATTCGGGAGAACGTATTCAATTTTTGGTTCGTACTCTTTTAATTTTAGGGCATCACCACTATAGGTGATAACTGCGCTTGCCTCTCCAGTGACGAGTTTTGATTTGTCGGATTCGACTGCGACTGCCGAATAGCCCATGACTGAGGGTGCTTGGGTTAAAAGCAGAGTGCGAGCTTCATCCAGTTCATGTTTATCGCCACTGCTCATCGAATAGCCTAGGGATTTTAACGCCATCCCGATCACTTCATCACCAGATGGAAGCATGAGTATCTTTCCTTTTAACTCAGGCTTCGGCGCGAAGATTTGCTTCCAAGTTGTAATTGGCTCGGAAACGAGATCGCCACGATAAGCAATACCAGTGGTACCCCAAGCGTAGGGGGTGCAAGTTTGGTCCCGGCCTTCTAAACCCGCAAGCGTTGGTAACTTCACATGTTTTAGGTTAGGAGCTTGACCTTGATCAAATTCAGTGACCCATCCTAAGTGGTTGTAGAAAGGGATAGAGACAGAATCGACAAGTATGATGTCGTAGTGTTCATGCCCAGATGTCGTGAGGATTTCTTCACGGCCTTCATCTGATTCGAAATAGACGAAGTTAACTGTTGCACTGTGCTCGGACTCAAATTGCTTCACTATGTCTTCGTCGATGTACTCTCCCCATGTGAGAAATGTTAATTCTGCCATCGGTTTAGCTATAGGTTTCGCGGGAGGGGAGTCTGCGATGGCCGAAAAACTGGCCGTGGCTAGCAAAGAAGTGGTTAATAAAGAACGGCCTAAAATCGTGAGAGCAGTCGATTTGGACGCAAAAAAAGTAATACTGTCATTCATCCGTGAATTCCATATACAAGCTGACGTTATGCAATCATGATAATGACAAATCTAATAACTCGCAAGGTCGTGGAACGTTTATCTCATAATTAAGACGATTGATTGGAGATAAGCTGAGTGTTTGAAATGAACACTTAGATTCTTGAATGAAGGCTTAGCGGTTTGATCTAAGCTTTAGGTGCTGAGAAAATCGGCTCCAATAAGGAGCCGATTTATAAAGAAATTAATCGATGTACAGTTTTGCAAGGTCTGCTGGTTCGATTTCTTTGCCTTCAAGCTTCGCATTCCAGTTAGTGCCGATAAGAACACCATCTTCAGCGAGCGTCAATAGCCAATCTTCAACAAAGATGTCCAAAGGAATTTCGAGTACTTCAAAGTCAGCCCATTCTTCTACATTGTGCGTTTCAGCATCGGCTTTAGTTGACCAAAATGGCATCACTTCGCTTTCTTCAAACTCAGTAGAATCGCATGACAGCCATCCATCTTCGTTTTTAAGGCCCCAAACTAGTTGATTTTGTTTGGACTCAGATACAAACAAGGTTAGATTTTCTTGGATGTCATCAGTCAATTTAGTCATTCGAATTCTCTCATTATTGATATAATTTATAGGGTAGCAGCCTCGGCGCTGAATTACCTTATAGAACTTTACACGCAAAGCCTTTTAGGTAAAAACCTTCCGGATATGCTGAATCTGTCAAATGATCAGGGGCTTGTTCAAAGCGCTCGACAAACTTAGCTTCACGTCCTGCGTCCAATGCCGCGTCGGCAATTATTTTTTGGAACAGATCGGTTTCCATTAAGCCCGAGCAAGAATAAGTAAGCAGGGTGCCACCTGGTCTTAAAATCTGCATCGCTAGCATGTTGATGTCTTTGTAGCCTTTTGCTCCAGACATAATATTTTGTTTGCTAGAGACAAACTTCGGCGGGTCCATAATGATGACATCAAATTGGGTACCTTGATCTCGATATTCACGCAAAATCTGGAAAACGTCGGAGTTAAGGAATACTGCACGCTTTTTGGAGAGGTCGAACTCATTGAGTTCAGCATTGTACTTAGCAGTATCTAAAGCAGGTTGAGAAACATCCACATTGATTACGCGCTTGGCGTTGCCTTTCAGAGCGTACAAGCCAAATCCACCTGTATAGGAAAAGCAGTTGAGAACGTCTTTGTTTTCAACATACTTTACCGATTTTTGGCGGCTATCTCGTTGATCTAAATAGAAGCCAGTTTTATGTCCATTGACGATATCAACACTGATCTTCACGCCATTTTCTTCGATAATGACTGAAGCGGGTGGAAGTTCGCCGTGTAGGAGACCTTGGGATTCTTTTAGCCCTTCTTTTGCTCGCACTGCGACGTCTGAGCGTTCGTATATGTTGCAGTCAGGGAAGCAAGTGATTAGAGCGTCTACTAGAGCTTGTTTATTATGCTCAGCGCCTGCGCTCAAAAGTTGGCAAACTAGGAAGTTACCGTATTTATCGATAGTAATGCCCGGTAATCCATCCGATTCCGCAGCGATCAAGCGATAGCCAGTTAGACCATCACGTTGAATGAGTTCTTCACGGAGTAGCTGAGCTTGTTTTACGCGTTTAACGAAAAAGTCAGTATCTATATTTTCTTTTTGCTTAAACGACCAGATGCGAGCACGAATTTGCGATTTCGGGGAGTAGGCAGCTTTGGCGAGCCATTCACCTTTGTGAGATAACACATCGACGGTTTCTCCTAACTGAGGAGCGCCCTCAACTTTTTCTATTCCGCGAGAAAAAATCCAAGGGTGACGGCGTCGAACCGATTTATCACGGCCCTTAGCAAGATAGATAGCTGACATTAAACAAGCTCTGATTGAAAAGAAAGGAAGGCGGCTATTGTCCGGCAAGGTTCACATAAATGCAAACGAAGAATGATGTTCTATTACTTGTGGGAGTAAATTCGTAGGTTTTGGCATTTTTGGCCTAATTGTACTTTGTTGGCCATACTTTCTACTTTATGGTTATTTATAGTTCACAAGTGTCACTAAACATTGTGCGGGCGAAGCGCAGTGCAATTAGGAGAGACGAATATGCCGAGCGAGTGCAGCAAATTTATTGTTTCAGGTATTGTTCAGGGGGTAGGTTTTCGCTATCACACGGCTGAACAAGGCCTGAAGCTAGGTTTAACTGGGTACGCCAAAAATTTGTTAGAAGGTGACGTTGAAGTATTGGTGTGCGGTGCTAAAGATCAACGCTTAGCGATGGAGGAGTGGTTGGCACAGGGCCCAAGAACCGCGAAGGTGGACAAGGTTCGTGAAGAGCCAACGGAATGCCGAGAATATAAGGGGTTTGAAATCCTGTAGTAAGACACCACAGGATAAATACGGTATGGGGAGCCTAGAGACACTTTACTGGTTTTGGCAAGCCAGCCAATTTCGTTGCTTGTTTAGCCGGACCTTTTTTAAACAGTTTAAATAGATATTTACTGTTACCTTTTTCTGGTCCATGGGCTTTTTCCATCGCTTTCACTAGCATTCTTACCGCAGGAGAAGTATTAAACTCTAGGTAAAAATCGCGCACAAAATGAATGACTTCAATATGAGCATCTGTGATCTCAATGCTCTCTTGCTCCGCTAGTGGAGCAACCATGCCTTCTTCCCAATCTAAGTGGTTAATCAGGTAGCCTTGGGCATCGGTTTCGATTTTATTGTCTTTGTATATAAACATATTGCTGTCTGGTACTTCAGTGTCGAGGGAATTGGATTACGGTGGGAGGATAGCATTCTTATCGTAAAAGACAAAAAAACCTGATAGCGACGCTATCAGGTTTTAGGGTTATGAATCTAGCGTGACGTCAATCTAGTCGTCGTTCATGATACCTAAGATGCTAAGTAGGCTGATGAAGATGTTGTAGATTGAAACAAACAAGGTCACAGTCGCTGAGATGTAGTTTGTTTCACCACCTCGAATAATGCCTTGCGTTGTAAAGAGAATCGCTAGTGTTGAGAACACGATGAAGAGGCTGCTCAATACTAAGTGAAGAACCGTCGAGTGCAGGAAGATACTTGCAATCATACCGACGACTAATACCACAAATAGAGACATCATCAATCCACCTAACATAGACAAGTCACGTTTTGTGGTTAATGCGTAAGCTGATGCTGCGATAAAGGATAGCGCTGTACCGCCAAGAGCGGTGAGTACCACATCACCCATACCTGCGCCGATATACATATTGACCAGTGGGCCAACGGTATAACCTAGAAAGCCTGTGAACAGGAACACGCACACTAAGCCCAAGCCATTGTTACGGTTCTTTTCTGTTAAGAAAAGCAGGCCGTAAAAGCCAACAAGCATAATGATAATATTAGGGCGGGGAAGCTCAAGCGCCATCGCTACACCAGCAACAATAGCAGACCATAAAAGGGTCATGGAAAGCAGCGCATACGTATTACGCAGCACTCGGTTAGATTGCAGCGCACTCTGTTGGCTGGCAGTTTTGGTAAACATGTGACTATTCATAATCGGCCTCGTACCAAGGGTTAAAATTTATATCTATATTTATGGGGGGTAGCACCTAGAAAATCAAGTGTTAAATAGGCTCCCCAACAAGGAGTTAATGCGAAAACTGTAACACATTGCAACCTTCAGTTGAAATCCAGCCTACCTGCGCATCATTTACATTAGAGATTTCCATTTTTAGCAGCGCAACTAAACGACTGTTCAATCACCAGTAATGATGGCTTAAAAACCGATACAATGCCCTACTGAGTATCTTAGTGAGACATCCCGAGCTTTCTATTCTCTATATGTTAGTGGTGCAATATTTGCGCGAGGAAGTTTTGGGTGCGATCCGACTGCGGATTTTCGAAGAAATCAACCGGGTTGTTTTCTTCAATGATTTCTCCCGCATCCATAAAAATCACTCTATCTGCAACTTCTTTCGCAAAACCCATTTCATGGGTGACCACTAGCATGGTCATTCCTTCTCCTGCCAACTCGACCATAACATCTAAGACTTCTCTCACCATTTCAGGATCGAGTGCGGAGGTTGGCTCATCAAATAACATGACTTGCGGAGACATGCACAATGATCGAGCGATGGCCACGCGTTGTTGTTGTCCGCCAGATAATTGTCCTGGGTATTTATCTGCTTGATCGGGGATTTTTACCCGTTCCAAATACTTCATTGCCACTTCTTCTGCTTTCGATTTTGGCAGCTTTTTCACCCAAATCGGCGCGAGCGTGCAGTTTTCAAGTACGGTGAGGTGTGGGAACAAATTGAAATGCTGAAAACACATACCCACTTCACGGCGAACAGCTTCTATGTTCTTGAGGTCTTCTGTTATCTCGTTTCCAGATACAATGATCTGACCTTTTTGATGTTCCTCTAAGCGATTAATACAGCGGATCATTGTGGATTTTCCTGAGCCAGAGGGGCCACATATCACGATCTTCTCGCCTTGCCGAACATTGAGGTTGATGTTTTTTAAAACATGAAATTCCCCATACCACTTGTTCATGTCCTTGATTTCAATGACAGGTTGTAAATCATCGTTGGTATCTTGTTGAGTCATAATACGTCCTTGTATTGTCAATCACTAAAATGTCAGCTTATCGTTTATGGCCTGTGTGTAGCTTGTTTTCAAGCCAAATGGAGTATCGTGACATTCCAAAACAGAATATCCAAAATACCAATGCAACAAACACGTAGCTTTCCGTTGAAAAGCCGAGCCACTCAGGGTCAGTATTGGCCGCTTGGCCTATTCCCAAGACATCAAACATACCAATAATTAGCACCAAACTTGTGTCTTTGAACAGGCCAATGAAGGTATTTACAATGGATGGAATCGTGATCTTCAATGCCTGAGGTAGAATAATTAGACCGATTTTCTTCCAATATACTAGCCCTAGCGCATCGGCCGCTTCGTATTGGCCTTTTGAAATGGCCTGCAAGCCTCCTCGAACCACTTCTGCCATATAGGCCGCACTGAACATCACCACGCCGATTAAGGCTCTAACTAGTTTGTCTGTCTCCGAACCTTCGGCTAGAAATAAAGGTAGCATGACGGATGCCATGAATAGAACGGTGATTAAAGGGACTCCACGCCATATCTCGATATATACAGTACAGATACTGCGAATTATCGGCATTTCAGAGCGTCGACCAAGAGCAAGAACGATCCCGATGGGTAGTGAGACGATAATACCCACTAAAGCAATGATGAGAGTAACGAGAAGACCTCCCCACTTGTGGGTGTCCACGACTTCTAACCCGAATACACCGCCGTATAATAAGCTGACAATTAAAAACGGATATACGGTAACAAAAAACAGCCAGATCCAGCCACGTTTTGGCGTTTTTTCATAGGCGAGAAGAGCAGTGAGAATGGCTAAACTAAAGTAGAATAACCGAGGTCGCCACAATTCAGCATGTGGGTAAAAGCCATACATAAATTGCTCCCACCGCACGCTGATAAATACCCAGCATGCCCCCTCGCGTGAGCAGGCTTCTCTACTGTCACCGACCCAATCAGATTTGATAAATGCCCAGTCGATTACATGCCACAGTAGATATACGGTGATATAGCCTAAGATAATGGTGACAATGGAGTTTGTCACGTTATTGAATAGATTTTTCCGTAACCAACCGATTAACCCAACGGTATTGGCAGGGGGCGGCATGTCTGGCTGGAATTGATGTTTGTTCATACGTTACCTCTCAACAAGAGCCACTTTGCGGTTGTATATGTTCATGAGCGCGGATGTCAGTAAGCTCAAAGTGAGGTAAACCCCCATGGTCATGGCAATGATCTCAATCGCTTGGCCAGTTTGATTTAATGTTGTTCCTGCAAATACAGAAACCAGATCGGGATATCCGATTGCCATCGCAAGTGAAGAGTTCTTGGTTAGGTTTAAATACTGACTGGTCAACGGAGGGATGATAATCCTCAGTGCTTGGGGGATCACCACCAACTTTAGCGTTTTCGAGCGAGGTAACCCTAAGCTCATGGCGGCTTCCGTTTGGCCATGACTCACCGCATTGATCCCAGAGCGGACAATTTCAGCAATAAAAGAAGCGGTATAAATAGATAGCGCAATCAAAAGTGCCGCAAGTTCAGGGATAATACTGATCCCACCTTGAAAGTTGAACCCTTGTAGCACGGGGTACTCGGTATGCATTGGGGCGCCCATGATCAAAAATACAATGGCAGGGAAGACGACACATAGCCCCACGATAACTTTAAACATGGGTGTTTGTTGCCCTGTGAGACGTTGTTTGTTGTTGGCCCAGCGGTTGATAATGATTGAGCCAATAATGCCAGCAAGTAGCGCCATGAATACCCATGAACTGCCCGACTCAAAAATGGGTTCGGGTAGATATAGTCCTCGAATATTTAAGAATATGGCTTCGCCTAAGCTCATGCTTTGTCTCGGAGAGGGCAACGCTTGTAAGACGGCGAAATACCAGAAGAAAATTTGCAGCAGTAGCGGAATATTGCGGAATATTTCAATATATACAGCTGCTAAGCGGCTAACTAGCCAGTTGGAAGATAGACGGGCAATACCAATAATAAACCCGAGTACTGTCGCGAAGATAATTCCTAGCACAGAGACAAGGGCAGTATTGAGCAGACCGACGACGAAAGTGCGTCCGTAGGAGTCCGTTTCTGTGTAATCAATTAACGACAGCCCGATACCAAAACCTGCCTGCTGGTGCAGAAAGTCTAACCCTGTCGCAATACCTCTTGAGCTCAAATTGGTAAGGGCATTGTTTACAATGGTATAGAAGAAGAAAGCGAGCAGCAGTACGGCGGCGATCTGGATAACAGCGGATCGAAAAGCGGGATTATAAAAAAGATTGGTTTTTTTTGCCGTATTAGTGGGCAGTGAGTCTGGTGAGTGATTGTTAGTCGGCTTCATACAACTAGCACCTCAAGCGAAAATGGTAAGGGCGGGAATTCCCGCCCATGTTGTTACGATGTCACGTTATCGGATTGGTGGAGCGTACATGAAACCGCCTGCATTCCATAGTGCATTCACACCTCGAGAAATCTGTAATGGAGAGCCTTTACCTACGGTTCTTTCAAAACTTTCGCCATAGTTACCGACTTGTTTAACGATTTGGTAGCCCCAGTCATCTCTAATGCCTAAGCCTTTTCCTTTTGGTCCTTCTAGACCCAAAATACGTCGGACATTAGGATCTTTTGACTTAAGCATATCGTCAGCATTTTTTGAAGTAATGCCGTATTCTTCAGCATTGACCATCGAGAATAGGGCCCATTTAGCGATGTTGAACCATTGGTCATCACCTTGGCGAACGACGGGTCCTAATGGTTCTTTGGAAATAATTTCGGGTAATACAATCGCTGATGAAGGATCTTTAAGGTTTAATCTAAGTGCGTATAGACCTGATTGGTCAGTGGTTAATACGTCACAACGCCCAGCATCAAATCCTGAGGAAGTTTGCGGAGCTGTATCAAATACGACTGGCTTATACTTCATGCCACTAGCTCGGAAGTAATCGGCTAAATTGAGCTCGGTTGTTGTCCCGGACTGAACACAAATCGATGCCCCGTCTAACTCTTTTGCACTATTTACACCAAGATTTTTCTTGACCATAAAACCTTGGCCGTCGTAGTAGTTAACGCCAGCAAAGTTCAAACCTAATGCCGTATCTCGGTGTAGAGTCCAAGTCGTGTTGCGAGATAGGATATCAATTTCACCCGATTGTAAGGCAGTAAAGCGTTCTTTTGCCGTCAATGGTACGTATTTGACTTTAGTCTTGTCACCCAACACTGCAGCTGCAACCGCTTGGCAATATTCCACGTCTATTCCTTCCCATTCACCTTTTGAGTTAGGGTTGGAAAAGCCGGGTAGGCCAGTACTGACTCCACATGTTAAAAAGCCCTGCTTGGTCACTTTTTGCAGTGTACTGTCTGCAGCAAATGCATTCGTCGTGGCCAGTGATGTTGAGGCAGCTACGACAGCGGCAATAAGCGTAAGTTTGTTTGCCATGAGTTTCCTTCCTGTTTTAACGTTGTTACATCATTGGCGAAATCAGATACAACGAGTGAATAATCCTTGTCATCACCGAATTGGCCGTTTAGCGAGTTTTTTGCTCGCAAATAAATCAATCAGTTATAAGCGTAGGTAACGATTGTAGTTTTCTCAAACCATTCATTTAAAAAGATTTTTGATTTCTGTCACATCTTATTTAGATTGTGAATAAGTAAGGGGCGCCCACTTACCTATTCTCTTGAAGGGGTAGGAGTATCTGGGAGAGTGGTCGTTATCTGTTTATGCATTCACGAACACTTATTAAATCAATGAAAACAAACACCTTGCTGCCTATAGGAGCTATTGCAGCAAGGTGTTAGGATTAAAACACAAACAAGTCAGATTAAGGATGAGGACAGCGATGCAGTATTTTCCAATTTTTGTCGATTTAACTCACAAGGCGGTTCTTGTCATTGGTGGTGGAGAAGTTGCGAGTCGTAAAGTCGAGATGCTGCTCCGAGCTGGTGCGATAGTGACGTTAGTGTCGCCGAAGCTTGAACCCGCCTTGCTTGAGTTGGTTCACAACGATCAGTGTCAATGGATTCAAAACTTTTACAGCTCAGAGCTTCTCTCTCGTGACTATGTTCAGGTATGGGCGACGACCAATAACCCAAACCTTAATCATCAAGTTTATAAAGATGCAAAAAGAATCGGTGTCTTGGTTAATGTGGTGGACGATAAGCCATATTGCGACTTCATTACACCTTCGGTGGTGAATCGGGGCAAAGTACAAATCGCAATCTCTAGCGGAGGTGCTTCACCCGTACTCGTTAAAAAAATTCGTCAATCGATTGAGTCAGTTTTGCCGCAACACGTTAGTCTGCTGGCCGAGTTTTCGTCGGCCAAACGGGAGACCGTTCAACAAATGTATGCCTCTGTTGAGGAAAGAAGGAAATTTTGGGAGGCATTCCTCTCTCGACCAGAAGTCAACCAATCGCCTAATCGAGAACAACTAGAGAAAGTTTTTCAGCTCATGCTGCATAGCGCGTTGCCGGACAGTGGGAGGATCAGTTGGGTAGAATGTGGATCTGATGTTGAGATGCTGACGTTAAGATCGTTGCAAGAGATGCAATCTGCGGACAAGGTGTTTTATGCTCAGGAATGTGAATTTGCGTTTCTTGATTTAGTTAGACGTGACGCGGCTCGGGAATCTTATCAGACGCCGATTGAGTTGGCAGCGAAGCTTGAGCAAGCGAGGGAGGCTAGATTAACGGTTTGCGTACTGATATCAGTTATCCAATACAGCGACTACCAACTTTTAGCCAGCCAAGACCGCTTTTTCAGACTCGGCAATATCACTTAGTCGGCGACTCATTCGTCGTAGATCTTCGATAGATGGTCTTTGAAAACCTGTTGAGCTTTCATTACGTAAGCTCAACAGGATACTTGGAACTAAGTTTTTAGAACCAAGTTTTTAGAACCAAGTTATTAGAACCAAGTTATTAGAACTAAGCTATTAGAAAACAATCGGTTAGAAGCTAGATTACTAACGACCGAGTAATGGTCAAATACTAGCCAATTGCTAGGCACTGAATAGATCGTTAGTCTCTAAAGTTCTCATATTGGAACGGCTGGCCTAGATCTTCCTCACGCATTAGCGCGATAACAGATTGTAAATCATCACGCTTTTTACCTGTAACACGAACTTTCTCACCTTGAATAGAGGCCTGTACTTTAAGCTTTGCGTCTTTGATCGCTTTAACCACTTTTTTTGCAGTAGGCGTATCAATTCCTTGCTTGAATACAACATCTTGGCGCCAGTTTTTACCTGTTTGCTCGGCAGTCTTTGACTCCATAGAATTGGCGTCGACGCCGCGCTTAGTGAGGTTTCCGCGCAACATATCGCGCATTTGCTTTAGCTGAAAATCGTCTTCAGAGCTTAGTTTTACTATGTCATCTTTGAGCAATTCAAAAGATGCATTAACGCCACGAAAATCAAAGCGAGTCGACAGTTCACGTGACGCATTTTCGACGGCATTGCGAAGTTCAACAGAATCAATTTCAGATACAATATCGAATGAAGGCATGAATAAAAATCCTTATATCTTATAGATTATTAGCAACGAGTTTTAACCGCGTCAGCGAGCATATCTAGCATTTCGATTGTATGCTCCCAACTTAGGCATGGGTCAGTGATTGACTGGCCATATTTCAAGGCAGAAAGGTCATCCATTGGTTGGTTGCCTTCTTCAATGAAGCTCTCAGCCATGATGCCTGCGATATGTCCACCGCCTGATTTTATTTGCGCGCAAATATCTTTTGCGACATCAAGTTGCTTGCGGTGTTGTTTTTGGCAATTTGCATGACTAAAGTCGACAACGAGTCGGGCCGGCAGGTCAAATTCAGCAAGGCGCTGACAGGCACTTTCAACGGAGGCTTGATCAAAGTTTGGTCCGGTGTCACCGCCACGTAGTATTACGTGTCCATGAGGGTTACCGCTGGTGCGGTACACTGTCATACGGCCGTTTTTATCTGGAGAGTAAAAATAGTGTGAAGCTTTAGCCGCACGAATCGCATCAATCGCAATTTTTACGTTGCCATTGGTGCCGTTTTTAAACCCGACAGGGCACGATAGCGCTGACGCCATTTCACGGTGGATCTGTGACTCAGTGGTGCGGGCACCTATGGCTCCCCACGTGATAAGGTCGGCGATGTATTGTCCAGTGATCATATCAAGGAATTCGGTTGCCGTTGGCAAACCGATTTTATTAATATCGAGTAGTAGTTGGCGGGCTTTACTTAGTCCAGCTTCTAGCGCGTAAGAGCCATCTAAATTCGGGTCTGTGATTAAACCTTTCCAACCAACTACCGTTCTTGGCTTTTCAAAATACGTACGCATTACGATGAACAATTCTTGTTCATATTGATTTTGTACTGCTGCGAGGCGGTTTGCGTAGTCTAGCGCTGCATCGGGATCATGAACTGAGCATGGACCGACAATCACTAATAGGCGTTTATCTTCGCCCTTCAGTATTTTTTCTACTTGCAAGCGAGATTGCGCAATTCGTTCAGCAACGTCACTCGTGATAGGGTGCATTTGCCCAAGCTCAGCAGGAGTTGGCATTGGGCCTAACGCTTGAGTTCTGAGTTCATCTGTTTTAACTGGCATGTCCAAGTCTGTTTCTCTCTGTCGACGAAGAGGTAAAGATAGCGGAATTGCCCAGAGTAATAAACTGTTAATATAGTCAAATTCACTTAATCGACTGCTTTGCAGAAGGCTTGTGCATAGCTAAAATGGTCTGGTTGCATTTTACTGGCGTTGATTTGACGAGATCAGAGGGGTGAAAGGAGGAAACGGGTGGGTTTAACTTTATCTGGATTTGTGTAATGGTCGTATTTTATTTATCACTTAAACAATAGGTTGGGATCATTATGTCTGTTGAACCACAAGCCTTAAACCAAGCGGACACCTTACCCGCAGGCCCTTGCAACCAGATAGACAATCAATGTTTATATGTTTCTTTATTTGATCTTGTTCAGCATCACCTAGGTTTTCATCCTGCACTGAGCTATGAACAGGTATATGACATAGAGGCACTTCGTCCATTTTTAAATGAATTCACACCGGGCAGTGATTGGGCGATATATGTAGCAGATAAGTTAGTGGGTGAAATGGCCAGTGCTGTTACTGAGCAGTATAAAAGAATTCGTATTTGTTTGAGTGACGCAGATAGTACGGCCTATAGTGCTCTTGTGGGTGATGGCCAAAAGTCCTCTCATGTGAATCCTGCGATGGGAGAACGCGGTGTGGTGCGCTATTCATCCTATTCGCATCATCAAGTGCTTGAAATTGAATGCGCCGTCGTTAAGAAAGTTCGCCAATTATACCCTGATCTCGAGGTAGATATTACCGTTCCTTTTGTCCGGACTCAGTCTGATGCGGCAATGATGATAGATAGACTAGCGGAATATGGGTTGGCCCGAGGCGTGGACGGATTGAAGGTTCACTTTTCAATCGATGTGCCATCATCGGCGTTGCTTGCACACAAATTACTGCATTATTTTGACGGGATTTCGATCAATGTTAGCCATTTGGCACAATTCACTTTAGGGCTTGCATCGGACAATACAAAAGTGGCCCATTTGGTCGACCCTGAAAATGAAGCGGTGCTAGCCCTATTAGACATGGCATTGACAGCGTCGCTTAATGCAGGAAAACCAGTGACGGTAGTGAGCACGTCGCTTAGCTTCCATCAGAATTATCGAGATCGTTTAGTTCATCCTCATGAGCATCAAATTCTCCATGTGACCATGTAACGTTTTGGTGCGTGGATGAGGTGACCGTATTTGGGTTAGGGAAATTAGCTAGGGAAAATCATTTTCCTAGCTAAACCTGATTTCAGATAATAACAGCGTCTTTCTTGTTTAAGAAAGATGCTATTGTAGCCACTCATTCTTGCTCAAAGCAGCAGCTATTTCGTAGGGGATATATTTCGTAGGAGATACTGTGGTCCTTAAAGCTTGGCTCTCAAAAGCTTAGTTTCAAAGTGTAGCTCTCAATTTTTTTTGAATTTACCCTTAATTAACATCTTTGGGGGTTTTTGATTACAAGTTGTTATCTTTTGTTGTGTTACAAAAAGCCGTATACCAATAAAAGTTTGTCTTTATTAGAGGTGGCAAGATGACAACAAACTCCCTTTCAATTACCTGTTTGGCATTGTCTGTTTTTTTATCATTACCCGCTGTCGCTAAGGATACCGACGAGGATACAGGGGATACACCTTGGTCGGGAAGTGTCCAGTTTGGTTTTAGTGCAACCGGGGGTAACAATGATTCTACTAGCACTAATGGCGGAGTGACTGTCCTTTATCAAAAAAACAAATGGAGCAACAAACTCGACTTCGATGCTATTGATAGCACCAGTAATGGTGAAACCGCATCCAAAATCTATGATATGGAAGTGGGAGTGAACTACTATCAAACGGATAAAAATTTCGTCTCTTACACCAGCAGTAATACGTACAACGAGTTTAGCACTTACGATATTACGCTTATCAACGCGTTAGGGCTGGGTCGGAGACTTGTGAACAATAAAAACGTAACCCTAGATGTTCAACTCGGTCCAGGTTACCGATTCCAACGTGTCGCTGAGACAGGCGAAAAAAATGAGGAAATGATAGGTCAGGTTTCAAGCAACTTTGTTTGGCATATCAGTAAACTCGCTTCATTCGTTCAATCACTCAATGTTAACAGCGGCAACGACAATACACAGATAAAAGCGAAATCTGCTCTGACGACAAAAATACTCGAGAATCTCGGACTGCAACTTGGCTATACCGTTACTCATAACACTAACCAGCCAGAAGGCAGTACCAATACCGAGAAAACAGATTATTACTCAAGTGTTAATGTCATCTACTCTTTTTAGTGCGTACTTGATTGCAATCTCCTTAGGCACTCACGGGATCTGCCTAGGGAGAGCCTAGGAAAATTGTGTCATGGAGCCAAACTCTTTATTGATATATAGGTCCGAGAATATATAAGTTCACAGCCATTGTGCGGCATGACAAGGTTTACGGAGTGGTAAACGCCCAAATGTTGACTTCTGAATGTTGGGGATGTTAACTGGTCTGATGACTATTTTTTAAAGGAATCAGAATGCTATCCCCTGTCGCGAGAGCAAATATCTATCTGAAATTTTTCGGCTTTTTTAAAGTACCCTTCATTTGGTTAACCCGTGCGAAAGTATTACGGTTAGACGAAAGTAGCGTTGAAATTAAGATCCCACTAAAACGGAAAACTAAAAACCACTTAAATAGCATGTATTTTGGTGCACTGGCTATTGGGGCAGATGTGGCGGGTGGGTTTATGGCGATGACTAAGGCAAAGCAGAATAACATGCGCATCTCATTGGCCTTCAAACATGTTGAAGGCCGGTTTATCCAGCGAGCGGAAAGTGACGTGCATTTTATCTGCGATGATGGTGCCGTGATCGATAAGATGCTGGCAACAACGATGGAGACGGGTGAGCGAGTGAACGAAAGTGTTCGGATTACGGCAGTTTGTCCTGCGATTGATCGTAACCAAGCTGTTGCTGAATTTGATCTTACTCTGTCCGTTAAACGGTATTAGCTGTCGAGCCTATTGCCTATAATAGCTCACGCTTCATGGTTACTCGTCACTCGAAGAACTAGTGAGTTCAATCTGCTCAATCGCAACAATTTTGCTACGGTTGAGCACGATTTTCCAACGGTAATATTGCGCCCCGTTGATCTTGTCGTACTCCTTGACGATAAGATTAAATAAGTGCCGCTTTTCAACGGCTTCTTTACTGACTTGCCCTTTACTCAGCGTGTAAACTTTGTCGCTGCCTTTATCCATCAAACGAGTAAATGAGCGCAAGTTGAAGAAACTGACTTCTCGTGTTTCTTCGTAGCCACTCATAAATCTAGAGGTCGACATTTCAGTCTCTGAGCGATAGTGCAAAATCTTCTCTTCTCGCTGCACAACACGCTTTTTCCTAATGGTTTGAATGCGATCAGGAAGGCTTGAGAGCAGCTTGTAGTCGAGCCATTCAAGCTTTTGTCCGACGGTTTTCTTAGTTGTTGGGTCGGTATATCGCTTACGCCATTTCGGTTTGTTTTTGCGAACCCATCGCCATAGCGCATCTCTAAGGTCGTCTTTAAATATTTCACGTACCGCGTATAACAAAGACATGATTGCAATAAAAGATAAGGTGATTTCACCCCAATAATCGCGAGCCATAATGGCCATGATGGTAACAAACACCATGACAAAACCAGTCGCTATGCCTTTTGATGCACGGCGCAGGTTTTTGCCGAGAGTAATGGTGCTTTCTTGCAATAAGATTGGGTGTTCAATCAAGCGCCGTAACAAGCGCATCTTATTGCTCATTTTCGTGATGTCTTGCTTAACTCGGGAGGAGTTGTAATTGTGTAGTGAGCGATGAGCTTGCTCTTTCTCTGCGATACTGATCAGCCGCTCTTTAATAACGCTATAGTCTTCCCCGCGAGCCATATTTGACACTAATGCGAGAAACTTTTGCTCGGTATACCAAGATAAATAGTTGTCGATGTTGGCGTAGTAACGCTTGAGCGTCTCTTCGAAAGGAATACTCCGGCGTAGCCGCTTGAGAATATCTAACGCGAGCTCGAGAATTACATCGACTTCTTCAGCCGTGATCGAATCTTCATCAATATTGGTTAGGTCATTGACTGCTTTATCTAGTGCAATGACATATTGGTAAGCAAATAAGCTCAAGCTGACCCTATATTGGGTCGTGGATAAACGCTTACGCTTAGCTAACCGGCTATGAACCAGCGGCAATAATGTTTTATCACTGAAGTAGGTTCGTTTTTGCTGGATGGAATTATAGTAAAATTCGTTTTCGCCGAGAATTTCCTTTGTGAGACTTAACTCACCGGGAATAAACAAAAAGATATCGAGATCAGATTGCTTGGAAGCGCCTATTGCATGAGAGATTTTGAGTGTTATAGCGTCATGTTTATCAACAGTGACCAACGACAGCTCCTTAAAAACATGTAAATTTCCAAGGTAATAAAGGAAAGCATAACAGAGATTATGTATAATCACCGCAAATTTCAGATGAGAGACGTAAGATGATTAAAGTAGGACAAGTAAACAGCCTAGAAGTTGTGAAGCTTGCTGAGTTTGGCCTTTTTCTAGATGCAAAAGAGTATGGTTCCACCTTGTTGCCGACTCGACATGTACCTGAAGGCGCAGAAGTTGGCCAGTTTCTAGACGTGTTTCTCTATTTTGACTCTGACAACCAAATCGTTGCGACGTCTGATAAACCCATTGCTCAAGTAGGTGAATGGGGACTGATGGAAGTGCAAGCGGTGAATAGTACTGGTGCATTTGTGAATTGGGGCATCAAAGAAAAAGACTTACTTGTTCCGTTCAGTGAGCAACGAGGTAAATTATCTGCAGGACAAAACTTGCTGGTGCATGTATACCGAGACAACGCGTCTGGCCGTGTTGTCGGCACGAATAAGTTCAACAAGTTATTGGATAAAACGCCTGCAAATTATAGCGTTAATCAAGTTGTCGATCTGTTGATTGCTGAGCGTAGTGAATTGGGTTACAAAGCGATTGTTAATGGCGCTCATTGGGGAATGATTTTCTCGTCAGACGTGTTTGGTAAACTTTTTGTGGGCAAGAAGCTAAAAGGTTATATCAAATCAGTTCGAGAAGATGGAAAAATTGATCTTTCATTGCAGAAAGTCGGCGTAGAGAGGCTTGATGATTTGAGCCAAAAAATCTTAGATACCCTTGAGAAAAAAGGTGGCTTCTTGCCACTAAATGATAAGTCTTCCCCAGACGCTATTTTCTCGGTGTTTCGTACCAGTAAAGGAACCTTTAAGAAGACAATTGGCGGCTTATATAAGCAAGGTAAGTTAGTGATCGAAAAGGATGGGATCCGCTTAGTATAAGCTTGATTGAATTTTAGGTAAGAAAAAAGGCCCAGACTGGCAAAAGTGTGGGCCTAGGGGAAGGGCTCAAGATTGAGCCTAGCTAACCTATTGATTCATATCTTCTATTTTCTTACTTAAGTCTAGTACATTACGGCAGTATTGCTAGGCTGTTATGGCTCTAGCCACTAAAGCATCTGGTTTAAAACAGGTTTTTGTCTCTTACTAGCTCTCGCGGTAAGCCGTTTTTAATTCGATTTCCAACCCATTTCCCTAGCCCAATCACTTGTCGCTGGAAGGTCACGAGTACTGCACCTTTTCCGGCATCGTTTGGTCGCACATCGCGACCCATATACCACTCTCTGGCGTCATCTTTTGATAGTTCAACGCAATTGGATTCTTCACCTGTGGCCAGTGCCGTAGCAACTTGATGAAACCATTTATAGCCCGTTTTATGACTTTGCGCGATCTTGATGCCCATTCTTGAGAAACGTAGCTCTCCCAACATAGGTTCAAGTGAGTTGGGGAATAACCAAACGTCTTTTTCACGTAGCCACAATGACATGTCAGTTGGGATTGAAATGTTTAGCTCTGAACAAAGCTGGTTTTCGATCTGCTGGTGTTGCTTGGTGTTGGCTTTTTCAAACGGGAATCGACCTAGTCTTTTATTCACTTCAGGTGGCGTGACCGATTTCAGTTTACGAAATTTAGCAACGAAAAAGCCTTCACTATCATAGGTATGTGGAAAAACATGTAGAAAGCCTTCTTCCGTTGTCGCTTTTTCTGCCCCGTCGAACAAGGTATTTAGCGACTGAGCTTCAATAGCTTCACCAAAAGTGTTGAGTAAATAGTGACAAACATTCTGGTTTTCTTCATGGCTCAAGGTGCAGGTTGAATAGACTAATGTTCCGCCTGTTTTTAGTGCATGGAACGCACTTTCCATCAGTTCTTGCTGGGTTTGGGCGATACTATTGATACTGGAGAGGCTCCAGTTTTTTAGCGCATCGGCATCTTTGCGGATTGTTCCTTCACCCGAGCAAGGCGCATCAAGCAGTACAGCATCAAACTGTTCTGGTAGCCAACCACCGAATACCCGACCATCAAAATTGGTCAGGGCGCTGTTTCTTACACCACATCGCTCTATATTGGCATGCAATACTTTGACTCGGCTGGCAGCATATTCATTGGCAACAATCACGCCTTGATGATTCATCTTTGCTGCAATTTGAGTGGTCTTTGAGCCAGGAGCCGCCGCCATATCCAATACGGCACAATAGTCGCTGTCGTCACCGTTATATAAAGCTGTGACTGGCAGCATAGAGCTGGCTTCTTGGATATAAAATTGCCCAGCCATGTGTTCAGCACTGTTGCCCAGTGGTGTGAGCGATTCGTCAGCGTCAATCCAAAAACCGTTTTCACACCATGGGATTGGCGTGAGTTGCCAATCGTGTGACTCGGCACATCGCATAAATTCTTCTACCGTGGTTTTGAGGGTGTTCACACGAACGCTTTTTCTAAGCGGACGTTGGCAGGACGAGATAAAATCGTCCATCGAGCAATCTTTAGGTAGAATTTTCTCGATATGGCTGAGGAATTCAGCCGGTAGGTAGACATCTGAATGCAATGTTCTGACTCATTTCTTGATTATAATAGCGCGATTATACCTAACTCATTCATAGATTGGGAGACGATTACCAATCTTCAGCTCAGTAAGAGTTAAAGGCTAAGAGTTAGGGAGTAAGGGTGAGAAGCTAGGAGCTAGATAATGGGTTTCGCTATTCAGGTTTTAGGTATCGCCAGTCGCCAATCTTCCCAGCCTTCTTTTATCGAGGCATTGAGGTAAAACGAACGCCCTTGTTTTGCTTGGGGGGCAAGTACAGTGTTATCGGGGGTAGAAAACGCGATCCCGCCGTTAATCAGGCTTTCTAAAGTGCCTGAGTGTATATTGGCACCAGAGAGCCCGATAGAAAAGTCTACGCCAGAAACATTCCAAAAGACGCTATTCTTACGTACTAAATACGCATAGTCCGATTCCACGGCGATAGTGACCATCACACGGTCGGCCAAGTCTCCTAGTTGGACGTTTCGTACATTGCCGACTTTGATGCCACGATAGAGTATTGGTGTATCAGTTTTGATTGCTCCTCTATGCTCACTTTGTAAGTTAAAGGTGACGCTGTTGAAATTAGCGGGTGCCGAGTGCAATTCGAACTGGGTATTGGCTTTGCCTTGTCCGGGCTCGACCCAAACTTCATCACCAAGAATATTGGCTAAGTGTTCAACGCCGCTAAGTCCTAGTTTTGGAGAAGCAAGCCAAAAGTAGCTCCCTCGGCGGGTAATAACTTTGTCATAAGGCTTATAAATGGTGGCCTTAATTCGACTTCCTCCATTTTTTAGATTGGGAAGAATGCTTTCCACTGTTCCAATCTCAACACCTTGATATTTGATACTGGTACCCGGGCTTAGGTTGGTTACTTGCTTTGCAGTAAGGTGAATAGTACTGCCGGAATTTTTGACTGAGTTTAAACTCTCGTAGAGCTTCCAATACTTTCCGACTTTGTTTTTTGTTTCTGGTACTTGGTCAAAAGCGATAGCGCCAGAGATGAGTGATTTTAAAGAGGAAGTGGATACTTTTACGCCACTTAATGATGCGTCTATTTTTACCCCTGAGGCATTCCAAAAAACACTGTCTTTGGTTAGGAGGTGACGAAACTTATTGTCAATCTTACTATGGATCAGAACCCCTTCTTTGGTTAGCTTAAAATCCACGATTTTACCGACGGGTAAGTTTCGATAGAGGACAGGACTCCCCGCAGAAACTGAAGGCAGCTTTTGGCTATAAAGGTAAATATCCTTTGATTGCTTTTGGTTAAACAAAGCCAGTTTCGCTAAAGGTTCGCTGCCAAATAGAGCGTAAGAAACGGTTTTTTTACTTTTATCGTGACTAATGCTTTTCCCAGCACTAACAAAATCAATAGAAGTGCTGAGCAATTGTTTGATTGGCGGCGAATCAATCGCTATACCAGAATCGGCAAGTGAGATTTTAGTATGGTTAGCGATGTAGAAGCGGTTTTTGGACTTGAGTAAATGAGTGTACTGCTTGGTAATGGAAGCTTTGATCAGAACCTGTTGCTGTTTGAGTTCAATATGTTTAACTTCACCGACACTGATCCCTC
Organism: Vibrio profundum; assembly: GCF_050337555.1. Taxonomy (NCBI): domain Bacteria; kingdom Pseudomonadati; phylum Pseudomonadota; class Gammaproteobacteria; order Vibrionales; family Vibrionaceae; genus Vibrio; species Vibrio profundum. The sequence continues at coordinate 185,471 of NZ_JAKJTA010000009.1, read as the reverse complement.
TATATCTAATTTTGTCACCGATACTCAGGCCGTATGCGTCGTCGGCCACTAACTGAATAAACACGGTGTCTGGGTTAGGCAGAGAAAGCTGACCTTTTCGATACGCTACGAACTCTCGCGCTGACTTACCGCTACTAGGGGCAATGGTCAGGTAGTTGCCCATGACAAGGTTAGATAGATTGTCCATAGAGGAGAAAGACAATTGTGGTTCTTCTAACACAAATCGGGTGTGGTCGGTGAGCATGTCTTCAAAGGCGGGTTGAATCGCGGCGTGTGCGATGGTGCTATTCCTATCTTTACTAAGCTCAAGCGTCGTGACTTGTCCAATTTGTATATCACGGAACATGATCGGTGCGCCTGATGGCTTTATCTGATTATTGTCTGGTAGCGTGATACGGATTGGGATCCCTCGACCTGCGGTTTTTATGTCGCGATACAGTTTAAATTCTTGGTTGTTCACTGCGGGCTCGCCACCATTAGGGGAGTCCACTGCGATTGCGCCTGATAATAAGGCGCCAAGGCTGGTGAGTTGCACGTCGATCCCATCCGCACCGAGATGTGCGCCGACACCACTGATGTTCCAAAAGCGGCTATCTTCGGTAATGATGTGTTTGTATTCTTTATTGATAGACGCCTGAATCAGTACCCCATGATCTTTGTCGATGAGCTGATAGCCGTATACTTCACCAATGGGGATTTTTCGGTAAAGGATTTGAGATCCCACAGAGATCCCACCAAGATCTCTTGCTATTAGTCGAATGTTCAAACCGCCTCTCGCATGAATATCGGGAGGGGGGATATCCAAAGCGCGAAAGTTCGTTTCGGCTTCCGATGGCATTGGACTTGGTTGAATGGCGATGTAGTTGCCTGACACTAGCGCATCCAGCCCCTTAATCCCTGATAGGTTGGCGGTGGGCTTCACTAGCCAAAAGCGGGTGTTTTTCTTAAGTAGCTTAGTGGCTTCGGGGTAAACCTTAGCATCAACGTAGATACTTTTTAGATTGTCAGACAACACGATGTCTTGCACTACGCCTACTTCTAGCCCGTGATAACGTAACGTCGTTCTACCTGCGATTAACCCTTGTGCATCAGAAAAGTGTATTTGAATGCGCTGGCCTGAATCTCGTATGGATTCCGAGAGTAGCCAACTGACCAACACGATAGTGACAACGGGCAAGATCCACAGTGGTGATATCTTCCTTGAATTTTTAATCGTTGGTGCTGAAGCTGATGTTGAATCAGGCTCGTTCTTCATGGCGTTGGTCCAAATTTTTCCATATCACTTGTGGGTTGATCGATTCAGTCGCCAAGATGGAGCATACGACTACTACGGCAAATGCAACAGCGCCTAGCCCTGGGGTAAAGTGGAGCAATTGCCCGCGGTCGACCAATGTCAGCATTATTGAGATAACAAAAAGGTCGACCATCGACCATTTTCCTATCCATTTTAGCAGTGAGTGAACCCGCATGCTGATATGGGGCAGAAAAGCGTTACTGCCGTGCACTGAAACGAGTATGTAAGCGAGTCCAACTATTTTCAAAAAAGGGACTAATATACTGGCAATAAAGATAATAACGGCAATACCATATAAGTCATGATCCACTAGAGACACGACACCAGAGAAGATAGTATCTTCCGTGCGGTTGCCATTGGTCGTCAGGATTGAGATAGGTATTAAATTTGCGGGAAAAATAGCAATGCCCGCGGTAATCAAGTAAGCCCAAGGTTTCTGTAGGGAAAATTGTTTCTCCGGTGTCATTTTACTTTTGCAACGCAGGCAGCGATGACCTAGCGGCTGAGTCAGTTGACAATGCGTACATATACTCGAGCGATGTGTATGTTCTAGTTCGGATTCTTCCTGCCAAGTATTCCAGTATTGCAGGACATCGATTCGACATAGCAGCAGCACGGTTAGCACTTGGAGGATAATAAGTGCGATTAGACCTGTTCCGATAAAAATACTGGCATAGTCTTGCAACTTAAAACAGGCAATGGCTACGCTGACCAAGAAAACATCGATCATTACCCAGTATTTCAGTTGCCGAATGACCCAAAGAGATCGCTTTAACAGAGTGAACCAACGAAAGTGTAGGGCGCAGTGAGTACAAACCACCGCAATACACACTGCCAAAGGGGCAACTGAACTGCAAAATAGAACTAATAGGGCTAATGACACAAAACCACTTTGGCTTAATGCAGTGATTCCTGAAAGCAGGCTTGCGGAAATGGTGACACCAAATAAGTTAATCGTGATGAAGTGGTAGTAGTGTGCTGGGATAAGCAGTAATAGGCAGGTTACTGCCAAAGCCAGATTACCGGAAAGCTTGATACGACTCTTTTGATACACGGTTTTTCCACAGCGGGGGCAATCTGCTCTTTGTCCATCACTTAAACTGACGGCTTGGATAGGTAAGCGGCAGCTGGGGCACAGCTTGGATGTTTTAGTCTGCTCAGTTATATCCGGCATATGGATGCGTCTCTATCCTTATCTCTTCTTTTATTTCGACCAACCTATGGCGATTCTATGGCGCTTTAGTGGGTCTTCCGTTGGCATTAACGTAAATCCTCATGCTCTAACAAAAGTATAAACACTGCCTCAGCTCTAGGGTGGATAATTTTTTACACGTCTAGATGGCTAAAATATGCATGAATAGCTTGAGGCTTCAGAAAAATTCTGTGATTATTTGCTGTCAGTAAAATAGATATCGATAAACACGCAATAGCAATACACAACATAGTGGAAGTAAGTTATGTATACATTAGAGAACTATCAACGTTTGACTCGCCAAGCATTGGCTTTGATCGAAGGGGAAATCAACCTAATCGCCAATCTGTCTAATGTGAGTGCATTATTGAATATGGAACTAGAGAACATTAATTGGGTAGGATTTTATTTAACTGATAGCGAATATTTAACTGATAGCGAGCAATTGGTTCTTGGGCCATTTCAGGGTAATCCTGCTTGTGTCAGAATTCCTATGGGGCGAGGTGTGTGCGGAACAGCGGCGGCGACCAACTCCGTTCAGCGCATTGACGATGTGCATCAATTTGAAGGACACATTGCCTGTGATGCTGCAAGTAACGCTGAATTGGTTATTCCTTTCTCAATTAATGGTAAACTGCGCGGAGTGCTTGATCTCGATAGTCCTAAAGTTGGTCGATTTAGTGCTGTTGATGAAGAAGGATTAACGTTTTTGATGAATGAAATTGAAAAGGTGCTTAATTCCCACGCAAATGAAGGATAATTTATTCTTGGAGTGTGGTTTTTCATTTGCAGCTCACTATAATACCTGCAAATCTTTTTCTATACCCTTGCGGACGAAGCCGCATTAACCAGGAACCCCCATGGAAAACACTGAAAAGTTGAAGAACAGCAAAGAAGTCATTGCTTATATTGCTGAATGTTTCCCAAAGTGCTTTACTTTAGAAGGTGAAGCAAAACCTTTAAAAATTGGCATTTTTCAAGATCTTGCCGAACGATTAAATGAAGACCCTAAAGTTAGCAAAACGCAACTTCGTGCAGCTTTAAGGCAGTACACTTCTTCTTGGCGTTACTTACACGGTGTTAAACCGGGCTCTAGCCGTATTGATTTAGATGGCAATGTTTGTGGTGAGCTAGAAGAAGAGCACGTTGAGCATGCTAAAACAGCGTTGGCTGAAAGCAAAGCAAGAGCTCAAACTCGCAGAAAAGAACAAATGCAAAAAGCTCGCGAAGAAGGTAAAGCAAAGAACAAGGCAAATAAAAAGCCTCAATCGCGTCGTCCTTCTCCAAAAGCTCAGAAAGAAACGCAAAAGCCAGCTGAGTCACGCGCTTTAAACAAAGATGAGATTATCCTTGGTAAGCAAGTGAATGTGAACATGGGCAAAGGAAACATGGCAGCGACCATTGTTGAAGTCAATAAGGAAGATGTACGTGTTCAACTTTTAAACGGTCTGCAAATGGTCGTAAAAGCGGAGCACTTGCGCGCTTAAAGGAGATACTCCTACGCATGAAATCCCGTTTAAAATTGACGTTGGTAGCAGCTAGCCTTTGGCTAGCGGCTCCTTCAGTTCAAGCCCTAGAGGCACAAATTAGCAAGGACCAACTCCCGGTCCTTGCTCAAGAAACGCAGCATGAAACCGCAAGCAAACGGGTAATGTGGCGGCTAACTCAAAACCATTACAAACATATCGACCTTAACGACCAGTTTTCCAAACGTATTTTTCACCGTTATTTAGAACTTCTCGATTATAACCGTAATATCTTCACTCAAGCCGATATCGACTCCTTTGCTAAATGGTCAACACAAATTGATGATCAGCTTAAGGCGGGCGATAACACAATTGCTTTTGATGTCTATAACTTGTCTATGCGCAAGCGCTACGACAGACTCGCCTATGCACTTTCTTTACTCGATAAAGAAATGACGTTTGATAACAATGAAGCGTTGGAGCTAGATCGTACTAAAGCCTCTTGGCCTAAAGATGAAAAAGAGCTTAATGATCTTTGGCGTAAGCGCGTTAAATACGATGCGCTTAATCTTAAGATGACGGGGAAAAAATGGCCTGAGATAAAAGACATCTTAGCGAAGCGATATAACAATGCGATTAAGCGTTTAAGTCAAAGCCATGATGAAGATGCGTTTCAACTTTACATGAATGCGTTTGCGCGTGAAGTGGATCCACACACTAGTTATCTCTCTCCTCGTAATGCCGAACAATTCCAATCTGAGATGAATTTATCTTTGGAGGGGATTGGTGCAGTATTACAAACGACCGATGACTATACGGTAATTCGTTCTTTGGTCGCTGGTGGCCCGGCATCGAAAAGCCATCAACTTGGTGAAGGTGACCGGATTGTTGGTGTTGGCCAAGACAATGACAAAATCGTTGATGTGATTGGTTGGCGATTAGATGATGTCGTTCAGTTGATCAAAGGACCGAAAGGAACCAAAGTGAAGCTGGAAGTTCTCCCCGATGGGAAGGACACTAAAAGTCACGTTGTCACTATTACTCGCGATAAGATTCGTTTAGAAGATCGTGCGGTGAAATCGAAAGTTATTGAACAGTCGGGTAAGAAGATTGGCGTGCTGGAAGTTCCGAGCTTCTATGTTGGCTTGTCACGTGATACTGACAAGTTATTACAAGAGATGAAGTCACAAGGTGTCGATGGCGTGGTGGTGGATCTTCGTAATAACGGTGGTGGAGCATTAACGGAAGCAACGGCTTTATCTGGACTATTTATTAAGAGTGGACCAATCGTTCAAGTTAGGGATAGCTATGGCCGAGTGAACGTTAATAGCGATACCGACGGTAAAGAAAGCTATCAAGGCCCGATGATTGTTCTGATCAATCGATATAGTGCTTCGGCATCGGAAATCTTTGCTGCTGCGATGCAAGATTATGGTCGTGCGGTGATTGTCGGTGAGGACTCTTTTGGTAAAGGGACTGTGCAACAACATCGAACCTTAAACCAGATCTATGACTTGTTTGATAAAGAACTAGGCTATGTTCAATATACCATTCAGAAGTTTTATCGTATTGACGGTGGAAGCACACAGAATAAAGGTGTAATACCTGATATCTCTTATCCTGCTCTAATCGACCCATCGGAGACAGGAGAAAGTGTCGAAGATAATGCACTTCCCTGGGATCATATTGCACAAGCCAAATATCATCAATTGAAAGACAACCATAGTCTGGTTGCTACGCTGACGAAAGAACACGACTTACGAATTAAAGACGATATGGAGTTTCGTTTTATTGATCAAGATATTGCCAAATATCAAAAAGCGAAGAACGACAACACAATTTCGTTGAATGAGAAAGTTCGTGAGCAAGAAAGTGCAGAGGCTGATGCGCAGCGACTGTCTCGAATCAATCAGCGCCAAAAACTCAATGGATTGCCTGCTTATAAGTCTCTGGATGATGTTCCAAAGGATTATAAAAAGCCAGATGCCTACCTAGATGAAACGGTGTCTATCATGGTGGACATGATTAATTAGTTGATTTGTTAGATATAGATTGAAAGCGGGCTCTGGGAGCCCGTTTTTTATTGCCTCATTTGTCTCAGGATTGATAGTAAATAGAATCGCGTTCTTTTCTATCCGTGCCTACGCTTTATCTATAAAGAGGGCATTATGAGATGAGAAAAACCGTATTATTTTTTGTGTGGCTAACCAGTCTAGTCATGACAACTCTAGTTATGACAACTAACGCGTCAGCGAAAGTAGACCTAACCCAGTTTGACTTGCCGTTTCTGCTCGGTGATTGGTATTTAGTGAACCCTGAGCCTCGTGAAGCGGAAGAGAATTTTCGTTCAATTAAGCTTACCTTAGACTCTAGCTATGCGTTTCGCATCGATATCCAAAAGCATGACAATACGGTGGAGCACTGGGAAGGTGCGTATACAGCCAATGACACGACGCTTGTTCTCGGCGCAGAGAGTACCGAGCCACAAATCTACGCTTATTATGGTAACCATAATTTGTTGAATTTAAACGGTGTCACGTTTGTTAAAGCCCTATCAAATAAATTGGCTGGGATTTGGGCGAGTGCGCATTTAAGCGGAGAAGATCTCATTGCAAGTGGAGTTGAGAGAATGGATTTGATCTTGCAGCCCGATTTTGTATTTTTGTTCCGAGTCAGCAATACCCAAGGTCAAGAAGCGGTTCATAAAGGGGTGTATTATACCGAAGACAATAACTTGGTTCTGATTTACGAGAATGGTGAGCATAGTTCAGAATATTCTCTGGAGAATAGTCAGTTAACTCTGAAAGGAGAAGGGCAAAGTATGTTGGCGGTTCTAAATCGAGTTCAATGAGCATTCGTTGCACGTAATGTTGTCAGCAATGTTGTAAGTAATACTCGTTGTACGAATGATGAACACTAGCATTATTAGGCGGTTAGTATAGGCCTCGTTTTTCCATATTCCACTTGTATCTTGATAGCAGTCAGCGTAGAACTAGACTCATAATTGCAACTCGTCATTAGGATATGGATATGACACACACACCTCAAGCGAAATACCGCAAAGACTATGCAGCCCCTTCTCATATGATTACAGATGTCGACCTGACATTTGATTTGCACGAAACTCAAACTTTAGTGACCGCTGTATCACATGTTGAGCAGCAGGCCGATCAAACATCTTTGCGTTTAGACGGAGAGGAATTAGAGCTTAAAAGTGTCTCGATCAATGGTGAGCAATGGAGTGAGTACGAGCTGGTTGAAGGCGGCTTAGCGCTACACCAACTTCCAGAGAAATTTGAACTTACTCTTGTCACGGAAGTAAACCCTAAGGGCAACACCTTATTAGAAGGTCTTTATCTATCTGATGGTGCTTTTTGTACCCAATGTGAAGCAGAAGGCTTCCGTCGAATTACCTACTTTCTAGACCGCCCAGATGTATTAGCCAAATATACGACAACGGTTATTGCTGATAAGGCTGATTTCCCATTTTTGCTAAGCAACGGTAACCGCGTTGATCAAGGTGAGCTTGAAGGCGGGAGACATTGGACTAAGTGGCAAGACCCTCACCCGAAACCGAGTTACTTGTTCGCATTAGTGGCTGGTGACTTTGATGTGCTACAGGATAAATACCACACTCAATCAGGAAAAACGGTTGATCTTGAAATTTATGTAGATAAAGGCAACCTTAATCGGGCGAATCATGCAATGACGTCTTTGATTAATGCGATGAAATGGGATGAAGAGAGATTCAATCTAGAGTACGACCTCGATATTTACATGATTGTCGCAGTAGACTTCTTCAATATGGGTGCGATGGAGAATAAAGGGTTAAATGTCTTTAACTCTAAGTTTGTACTGGCCAATGACGAAACTGCGACGGATAAAGATTACTTAGCGATTGAAGCGGTGATCGGTCATGAGTACTTTCATAACTGGACGGGTAACCGTGTCACTTGTCGCGATTGGTTCCAATTGAGCTTAAAGGAAGGTTTAACCGTTTTCCGTGACCAAGAATTCTCCTCAGATCTGGGCTCTCGCGCTGTTAACCGTATTAACAACGTACGTATTATTCGTGGGCCACAATTTGCCGAAGATGCCAGTCCAATGTCTCATCCAATCCGACCAGAAAAAGTGATTGAGATGAATAACTTCTACACCTTGACTGTTTATGAGAAAGGCAGTGAAGTGATTCGGATGATTCATACTTTGCTGGGTGAAGAAGGCTTCCAGAAAGGCATGAAGCTATATTTTGAACGTCATGATGGTACAGCGGCTACTTGTGAAGATTTTGTTGCAGCGATGGAAGACGCTTCCAGTGTTGATCTCGGTCATTTCCGTTTATGGTATAGCCAATCCGGCACACCGACGTTATCGGTCACGGATCAGTATGATGCTGCGGCTGAGACTTACACATTAACCGTAGAACAATCGACTCAGCAGACGTTAGATCAAAGTGACAAACAAGCGCTACATATTCCCTTAGCGGTTGAGCTTTATGATTCTAAGGGAGAAAAAGTTGATTTAATTGTGGAAGGTCAGCCGATACCGAATGTACTTAACCTGACAGAAGCAAAACAAACGTTTGTGTTTGAGAAGGTAGCAGGCAAACCAGTTCCTTCTCTGTTACAAGAATTTTCGGCACCCGTGAAGCTATCTTATGACTACCAAGATGCTGATTTACAACTACTTATGGTTCATGCTGATAATGACTTTGCCCGTTGGGATGCAGGCCAAACGCTGTTGGCTAAATATATCAAACATAACATTGAACAAGTAAAAGCAGAGCGTGATGCTGAATTACCAGAATCCGTGATTGATGCGTTCCGTGGTGTTTTGTTGAATGCGGATCTTGAACCAGCGTTCGTTGCTGAGATGATGACATTGCCAAGTCATCATGAAGTAACGGGTTGGTATGAGGTTGTTGATATTGATGCTATCGATGTAGTGCTGACTTCGATTAAACAAATATTAGCGGCTGAGCTGAATGACGAACTGAGTGCGGTGTACCATAGCCTGCGCCAAAATGAATACACAATAGAGCATCACGAAATTGGTCAACGTGCTCTAAGAAACATTTGTTTGGCGTATTTAGCCCGTAATCAACAAGGTGAAGCGCTAGTGGAGCGTCAGTATCTGGAAGCAAATAACATGACAGATACGATAGCGGCGATGCAGGCAGCAAACAGTGCTCAACTGGAATGTCGCGAGCGCTTAATGCAGAGCTACAGCGAGAAGTGGACTCATGACGGCTTAGTCATGGATAAATGGTTTGCGCTACAAGGTGCGAATCCGTCTGCAGACGCTTTAGCTGTTGTCAAACAAACGATGGAACATGAAGCGTTTTCACTGAAGAACCCGAACCGCACGAGAAGTTTGGTTGGTTCATTTATGACAATGAACCCCGTTCAATTTCATGCTAAGTCAGGAGAAGGATATAAATTCGCTGGTGAAATTTTGGCTGAGTTAAATAATAGTAACCCACAAGTCGCTTCTCGTTTGATTGATCCATTATTGAAATTCAGAAAATACGATACACAGCGTCAAGAGCTGATCAAAGAACAGCTTGTTTATTTGAAAAATATGGATAATCTTGCAAAAGATTTATATGAAAAAGTTACTAAGGCACTGGAAAGTTAAATAAAGTTCAATGGCGGAGGAGTTGTCCTCTGCCTTATTATTCATCGCATCTTCTTTTTATTATATGAATACCTATATATTTTCACTCTCTATCTCATATCAATCATTTCTTGCCCACTATTCTGGTGCCGCGAGCCAAGTCCAAGTGCTGACAGACCAAGGAATGAAGCTACGAATACCCGCTTCGCGCTTTCGTCCATTTCTTATGCAAAATGGTGTGGTTGGACGCTTTAGACTAATAACTGACCACAATAGCAAGTTTATAAAGTTGGAAATGCTATAAAGCTACTGATACATAGATGTTCAAAGTAAACCCTTATCACATTCTTGATAAATTTGTATCTCCAGCCAGCTAAAACGATTAACCAAATTTCAATAAAGCTCTTACAATAACGCCATGCAATACCGACAGTAAGCACTATGCTTACTCAATCCCTACCAAAAAAACAATTTATATTGTGGAGTATTAATTATGACCGCGCGTGATACTTTAATGCCGGTGCTGCTTGAAAAAGTATATAAACTTATTCAAGACAAACTAGAGCTTGCCCACCGACCTTTAGTTACTCAACTTGCCAACCATTTGTTTAGCAACATTTCTCATGATGATTTGCATGAGAGGAACGAATCCGATCTGTACGGAGCGGTGGTTAGTCTTTGGCATCATATCAATGAGAAGAAAGCGGAAGACGTATCAGTGCGGGTGTTTAACCCAACTGTTAGCCGTCAAGGTTGGCAATCGACTCACACCATTATTGAAATCGTAGTTCCAGATAGCCCGTTTCTTGTTGATTCGATCAAAATGGCCTTGAGTCGTTTAGACTTGGCGTCACACTTAATGCTTCACGGGCCGACTCAGATTGAAAGAACAAAAGGTGGCGTGGTCAACGGGATCAATAACGGTTCTGGTGTGTTCCAATCATTGTTTCATATCGAAGTCGATCGCTTGAGCGATAAAGAGACGATGACTAATTTGAAGCAAGAGATACTGAAAGTCCTGTCAGATACAGGGTTGGTGGTACAAGACTGGCTACTGATGGTTGAGAAACTTGAGCAAGTGACTAATGACTTGCAAACTCAGGAAGCAACTCTACCTGTTGAAAGCGTTCAGTTTACCGAAACCATCCGTTTTCTACGTTGGTTAGGCGATCATAACTTTACTTTCATGGGATACAAAGAGTACGACTTAGTCGATATTGAAGGCGATACGGAACTTCGCCCTACGGAAGATATAGGACTTGGCTTATTTGCCGATCCACAACGTGTAAGAACGAGTAAGCTTTCAGAGTTTTCTGATTCGGCACGTATGGAAGCAAGAAAGCCATTTTTGTTGATCGTGACGAAGGGTAACTCCCAGTCTCATATCCACCGTCCAGCTTATACCGATTACATCGGCATTAAGAAATTTGATAAAAGTGGAAAAGTGATTGGTGAACATAGATTCACAGGTCTCTATACGTCAGCGGTGTACAACCAAAGTGTTGAAGGCATTCCGCTCATTCGCGAAAAAGTTGAGCGTATCCTAGATGCAAGTGGCTACCGTGATGGTGCATATTCATACAAAGCTCTGCACAATATTTTAGAAAACTATCCACGTGACGAACTGTTGCAAGCCGACGAAGGCGAATTGCTAGAAGTAGGGACTGGCGTAGTGCAGATGCAAGATAGAGATATGCTGCGCTTATTCGTTCGTAAAGACCCGTTTGGTCGATTCTTCAGTTGTATGGTGTATGTAACCAAAGATCGTTACAACACAGAGTTACGCCGTCACACCCAACGTATTTTGAAAAACTACTTCGGTTGTGAGCAAGAGGTTGAGTTTACAACTTACTTCTCAGAGAGCCCATTGGCTAGAACGCATTACATCGTCCGTGTTGATAATTACAATATGAATGTGAACGTAAAAAATATCGAACTGAACTTAATGGAAGCCTCATCTAACTGGGATGATCGCTTGTCCGATGCGATTGTTGCTAACTTTGGCGAAAGCAAAGGGTTGCCACTTTCAAAAGAGTATATGAGTGCTTTCCCTCGCTCCTACAAAGAAGACGTTATGCCAGGTACTGCAGTTGCAGATATCGAACGTCTGGAAGCGATTGAAGACAACAGCAAGTTGGCGATGTTATTTTATCGTCCACAAGAAACGGCGGCAGATTCCAAGGCTGTTCGTTTAAAACTTTACCATCGTGATGAACCTATTCACTTGTCAGATGTTATGCCAATGCTAGAGAACCTTGGCTTGCGTGTGATTGGTGAATCGCCTTACGAAGTGCATAAAACTAACGGTAAGACGTACTGGATCCTAGACTTTTCTATGCTGCATAAGAGCGAGAAAAATGTCGACTTGAGAGAAGCGCGAGATCGTTTCCAACAAGCATTCGCTGATATTTGGGCGGGTGAATTAGACAGTGATGGTTTCAACCGTTTGGTGCTGGGCGCATCTCTTACGGGTCGCGAGATCTCAATTCTCCGTGCTTACGCTCGCTATATGCGTCAAGTGGGCTTCCCATTCAGCCAACAATATATCGAAGATACGTTAAATCATTACCCTAACGTCGCTAAAGGTTTGGTTGAGCTGTTTAAGAAACGTTTCGATCCTAAGTATAAAGGCAGCAAAAAAGGTCAAACGGAGCTAATCAATAAGATCACTGATCAACTGGATCATGTTGAAAGCCTAGATGACGACCGTATTATTCGTCGTTACATGGAAATGATTACAGCGACATTGCGTACCAACTATTACCAGTTAGACGCGAATAAGCTGCCGAAACCTTGGCTTGCGCTTAAAATGAAGCCGAGCGAAATTCCTGACATTCCTCAGCCGGTCCCAGCATTTGAAATTTTCGTTTATGCTCCTGATATCGAAGGTGTGCATTTACGTGGTGGTAAAGTAGCGCGCGGTGGCTTACGTTGGTCTGACCGACAAGAAGATTTCCGTACGGAAATCCTAGGTTTGGTGAAAGCGCAGCAAGTGAAGAACACCGTAATTGTTCCTGTGGGAGCAAAAGGTGGCTTCGTTTGTAAACGTCAGCATAATTTTACCGGCCGTGATGAAATCTTCGCCGAAGGAAAACGCTGCTATAAGCGCTTTATTCGTGCGTTGCTCGATGTTTCTGACAACATTATAGAAGGGGAAGTGATTCCACCGAAAAATGTTGTTCGTCATGATGAAGACGACCCTTATTTGGTTGTGGCTGCCGATAAAGGTACGGCAACATTCTCTGATTTGGCTAACTCCGTATCAGACGAATACAACTTTTGGCTAGGTGATGCGTTTGCATCCGGTGGCTCTAATGGCTACGACCATAAAGCGATGGGTATCACCGCAAAAGGCGGTTGGGAATCGGTGAAACGCCACTTCCGTGAAATGGCTATCGACTGTCAAACAACTGATTTTACTGCCATTGGTGTGGGTGATATGGCAGGTGATGTGTTTGGTAACGGTATGCTGTTGTCTAAGCATATTCGCCTTCAAGCTGCGTTTAACCACTTGCACATCTTTATCGACCCGAACCCTGATTCAGCTACGAGCTGGAAAGAGCGTGATCGCCTATTTAATCTGCCACGCTCTAGCTGGGAAGATTATGACGCGAAATTAATTTCTAAAGGTGGCGCTATTTTCTCTCGCCGCGCGAAATCGATTAGCTTAACGCCAGAAATTCAAAAAATGCTTGGCACGAAAAAGGCCAATCTCGCGCCAAATGATCTAATCAAAATGATCCTGTCGATGCAGGTCGATTTGTTGTGGAATGGCGGCATCGGTACTTACGTGAAATCTTCAGCTGAAACGCACACTGAGGTGGGCGATCGCGCAAACGATGTACTTCGTATTAACGGCGCTGATCTGAAAGCAAAAGTGGTGGGCGAAGGCGGTAACCTTGGTTTAACACAGCTTGGCCGTGTTGAGTATGCTCTGACCGGTGGTCGTGTTAACACTGACTTCGTTGATAACGTGGGTGGAGTTGACTGCTCGGATAACGAAGTAAACATTAAAATCTTCCTCAATGGTTTGGTTGCTCAAGGTGATTTGACGGTTAAGCAGCGCAACACGATTCTTGAATCGATGGAAGAGGAAGTCGGTAACATTGTGTTAGACGATGCTTACTGTCAGGCAGAATCTATTTCTGTTACTGAGCGCCAAGGCGTGTCTATCGTGAAAGAACAAATTCGTTTTATTCACGATATGGAGAAAGCCGGTCACCTCAACCGTTCTCTGGAATACATTCCTGATGATGAAACTCTGCTTGAGCGTGAGAAACAAGGCAAAGCATTAACTCGCCCTGAGCTTTCAGTACTGGTCGCGTATGGCAAAATGGTCTTGAAAGAAGAGCTGGTACACGATGATATCGCGAACGATGAATTTCAGTCTCAGCTTCTGACTCATTACTTCCCAACTGAGTTGCGTAAACGCTACGTAGATCATATGGCGAATCACCCACTAAGATCAGAAATCATTGCGACGGCTTTGGCTAACCAGATGGTTAACGAAATGGGCTGTAACTTTGTTACTCGTCTGCAAGAAGAGACCGGTGCGAGCACGGCTGATATAGCGAATGCTTATACTTCTGGCCGTGAAATTTTTGCTCTAGGTGACATTCTGACTAAAGTGAGAAAACTGGATAACCAAGCAGAAGCTTCGGCTCAATATGATGTTATCTATTTTGTTCGCCGTACATTACGTCGTTTAACTCGCTGGTTATTGAGAAATCGTGCTGGTAAACATTCAGTCAAAGAGATGATTGATCTTTACCGTGCTGATGTTGTAATTATCTCGGCTAAGCTAGATGAAATGCTCGTTCCTGACGAAGTTGAAGAGCACAACCAAGTTGCACAGGCTTGGGTTGAAAGAGGCATTGATGCCGACGTAGCAAATTATGTTGCTCGTCTATCTAGTTTGTATTCAATGCTCGATATCTCAACGGTTGCGAGACAGACTAATCGTAGTATTGAGCAAACAGGCAAACTTTACTTCAACTTAGGTGATCGTTTATCTCTGCACTGGTTCTTGAAGCAGATCAACGGCCAAGGGGTAGACAACAACTGGCAAGCACTGGCTCGCGCAGCATTTAGAGAAGATTTGGATTGGCAACAGCGTCAATTAACAGCTCAAGTACTTGAGTGCCGTTGTAAATCTGAGAAGTTAGATGTGCTGGACGCATTGGATGATTGGATCATCAACAATGAACTTTCATTACACCGCTGGGAAAACATTTTGAATGAATTCAAAGTGGGTTCGGTTCATGAGTTTGCCAAATTCTCGGTTGCATTGAGGGAGCTGAACTTACTCAGCCTTAATTGCTCATGCAACGAGCCTTCTGTCGAAGCTTAATGAGTTAAGAATCCTATGATTATTAGCCCACCATTTTGGTGGGCTTTTTTATGATAGAAGGTCAGAAGGTCGGTGACGTTGTCACGCTAAGTTTCATAGCAACTACACTTAGTCACTGTGATTAGGGTATTTAAACCCGATGGGCATATACTAATCACACTCATTCGGCTGTTTTAGTTTAATTCAAATTGAATTAAATCTTAAATAAGTAAATAATACTGTCCCGTTGATATACGTACGGGTTTTTATCGGAGGCACAATGCTTTACCGTCTAGCGAGAGCTGCACTTTTTCAAATGGATGCTGAAAAATCTCATGATTTAGCAATTCAAAATTTCACCCGTTTCACGGGTACGCCACTGGATATGTTATACCGCCAGCAATTACCTCACCGCCCAGTCGAATGCATGGGGCTGACATTCAAAAACCCTGTAGGCCTAGCCGCGGGTTTGGACAAAAATGGCCAATGTATCGAAGCATTTGACGCAATGGGATTTGGCTTTGTTGAAGTCGGTACGGTAACCCCTAGAGCTCAATCTGGTAATGAAAAACCAAGGTTATTCCGTTTGCCCGATGCTGATGCGATCATAAACCGCATGGGTTTCAATAATGATGGTGTCGACCAGTTAGTTGAGAATGTAAAGAAAGCTAAGTTTGATTGCATCCTAGGTATCAATATTGGTAAAAATAAAGATACCCCGATAGAAAAGGGCGTTGATGATTACCTTTTGTGTATGGATAAAGTGTACGCATATGCCGACTATATAACGGTAAATATTTCATCACCGAATACTCCGGGGCTGCGCTCTTTGCAATATGGTGACGCTTTAGATGAATTGCTGGCCGCGTTAAAAGAGAAGCAAACGGCACTGACAGATATTCACAACAAATATGTTCCGATCACACTAAAAATTGCGCCAGATTTGAGTGACGATGAAATCAAACAGATTTGCCAATCGTTACTGCGTCACAAAATTGATGGTGTTATCGCAACCAACACGACACTCGATCGTTCACTGGTTGACGGTATGAAACACGGTCAGGAAATGGGTGGTTTGAGTGGGCGTCCAGTGCAATCTAGAAGTACGGAAGTGGTTCGTCGGTTGCATGAAGAACTTGATGGCGAAATTCCAATAGTGGGAGTAGGTGGGATTGACTCTTATGTCTCCGCGAAAGAAAAGCTTCTCTCAGGAGCTAGCCTAGTCCAAGTATATTCTGGGTTTATTTATCACGGCCCAACATTGGTTAAAGATATCGTTAAGAATCTTTAAAGGCTGATTTATACCCAAAAGCTGCGAAGGTCACTTGATATAAATATCTAGTGACCGTGTCACGCAAAAATGGTATAAAATAAGTAGTTAGTTTTCAAACAATAGAAGAGGAATGGCTGACGCTTTTCCTCTTTTTTTTTATTTATTCCTTCATAGAATTACAAAGTGTTATGTAGGTGCGGAGTTCTTGCCTACCTAATAGCCATATAGAGTGATTAGGAACAATGTTGAAACCAAGTGATAAATGGGCTTGGTACTATGACGAACAGGCTGGGCATTTAATGCTAGATCTGGGTGACGACATAGTATTTAAGACTAATTTACCGCGCAAGCTTATTGTTGATTGTGCATTTAGAGCCAATGACTTTTCGGTCGATGACGCCGCTGCTTTTCAAGTTTTTCGTGAGCAGATCGCCACACTGGATATTAGCGAGCCGAGACAAGCAGAATTGACCCTTTATTGTGTTGCAGCAAAAAGGTTCCACAAGACGGTACAACCAAGAAGTTGGTTTTTTGACCGTGCGGAATTTGCAGCGATGCCGACAGAAGGTGACATAGTTTGTCTGACGAATAGCCATAGCAAAGGGTATTTCGTTGTTCTAGATGTCGGTGACGCATCGAGCTTATGCGCATATATCGACCTAGACGAATATATTTTGTCTCCCGGTAAGACACTGGTGTTTGGCCAAGCGATAAAAGTAATGCATGACAGAATCGTATTAGCTGAATCATTAGCACAAAACCAACCCGTGTTTTTGGCGGGTTAGACTACAGAATTTCGTTCCTTTGCTTTATTTTTCATCGGCCTTTATGGCCGATTTTTTTTGCCAATAATTTGCTTACCTTCCAAAAAAGAAGACATCTACCGTGGCCTAGGTTTCATAACATTAGGCTTCACGGTAACAGACTACTTCACTAGAGCTTCATTCTCTCAGTCCCAATGATATTGAACCAAAAGGTTTTACTATTTTCACCTATACCCACTACTGTGCCCCTCATTAAGTTCATCAAATCTGTCTTACTTGCTAGTTCGTATCGATGTTTGAATCGCTATAAAATCAGTTTATCCCACAGATTATTTGCTCCTAGACGTAAAGCGCCAACTTTATCTGCAAATAAAACGTCGATTTCCAAGAAAAATGTTACTTTGAATGGTTCTAATTCACACTGAATAGTGGCTATAAGTCCCCAAATATTCCCCTTTTTATTCAATAATGTCAGAAAGAAACGTCATTAATCCTTGGTTGGTATAGACCAAAATTGTGTGAATTTTTATGCAATTTGGAGTTGTGAGATTGGTTATTTGGGAGGTTTGAAGGTTGCGTGGGTTGACGTGGATTTGCGTGACAAGGAAGTAAGGGCGCCTATTTAAGCTGGAAACAAGCCGCTAAGTAAAGGCCTAGCGTGATTTCATCATGTGCGAATGTCAGGTATAATCCACCGTCATTTAATTTTATAAATAGAGTCTCATGCATCAATATCTTGCAGTTACGTCCAATGGTCTTGAAAACTTACTAGTAGAAGAGTTATTAGAGCTTGGTATTACCGATCCGAAACCTGTGCAAGCAGGGGTTAGGTTTAAAGCCACCAACGAGCAAATTTATCGCTGTTGTTTGTGGAGCCGCTTAGCGTCTCGTTTTGTACGCGTGCTGGGTGAGTTTAACTGTCAAGATGATATGGATCTTTATCTGTCTGCTACCGCGATTAATTGGGTTAATCACTTCCATAGCACGAAGAAATTCGTGGTGGATTTTAACGGTACCAACCGCGAAATTCGCAATAGCCAATACGGTGCGATGAAAGTGAAAGATGCAGTCGTGGACTGCTTTGAGAAAAAGAGCCTGCCACGACCAAACATCGATAAAGACAATCCAGATCTAAGAATCCATGTCCGCTTGCACCGTGAGAAAGCGATCATTGGTATCGATATGGTTGGCCCGGGTTTACACCAACGTGGCTACCGATTGAAAACGGGTAGAGCGCCACTGCGTGAAACTTTGGCTTCTGCTATCGTACTACGCAGCGGTTGGAGTAGCGATAAACCGCTACTCGATCCAATGTGTGGTTCGGGTACTTTGCTGATTGAAGCGGCGATGCTTGCGGCGAATATGGCACCAGGTGTGAAACGTGAATATTGGTGTTTTGAGGCTCTAGAAGATTTCGATGCTGAGCTTTGGGCAGAGATAAAATCTGAGGCTAAAGTACAAGCGCGACGTGGTGTCAAAAATGTTGGCTGTAAGTTTTACGGATTTGACAATGATAGCCACGTACTCCAAAGCGCAATAGATAACGCGAGACGTGCGGGCGTAGAATCCTTAATTCAATTCGATGTTGCTGACGCTGCCACGGTTAAGCGCCCGGCTGAATTCGAGAATGGCGTGATTTTGTCTAACCCTCCATATGGTGAAAGACTTGGAACTCATCCAGGGCTTATCGCACTGTATACCGCCTTTGGTGGTCAGCTGAAGGCAGAATTTAATGGTTGCAGTGCCTCTATCTTCTCTAGCTCAAATGAGCTTCTTAGCTGCTTGCGTATGCGTGCAGAGAAACAGTTCAAGTTGAGCAATGGTGCGTTACCGTGTCACCAGAAGAACTATTTGATCACATCTAAGCCCCCTGAAGGTGCTAGTGAAGGCCAAGATAATCAGGCAGAAGAATCGCAGATCGCTCCAGAATTCTCCAACCGTTTGAAAAAAAACATGGCCAAGATTGGCAAGTGGGCGAAGAAAGAACAGCTCGATTGTTACCGTGTCTATGATGCTGACTTACCGAATTACAACGTGGCGATTGACTGCTACCAAGATCATTTAGTGATTCAAGAATACGCGGCGCCAAAAGATATTCCTGAAGAAAAAGCAAAGCGTCGTTTAACTGATATTATTCGCGCAGCCATTAAAGTGATGGGTGTGGACGCGAATAAAGTCGTCCTTAAAGTTCGTGAAAAGCAGAAAGGGCGCTCTCAATACCAGAAGCAAAGCAGTGAATCGCAGACGATAGAAGTCAATGAGTATGGCGTTAAGTTAATCACTAACCTATACGACTACCTTGATACAGGCTTGTTCCTCGATCATAAGCTGACACGCCGTATGCTTGGGCAAATGTCTGCAGGCAAAGACTTTTTAAACCTATTTGCTTATACAGGTTCAGCGACTGTTCATGCTGCGTGTGGCGGTGCAAAATCAACCACCACGGTTGATATGTCGAATACCTACTTAGATTGGGCGAAAGAAAATATGCAGCTCAATGGCCAAGTGGGTCGCCAGCATAAATATGAACAAACCGACTGCTTACAGTGGTTGGAAAATTGCACTGACCAGTACGATCTAATATTTATTGATCCGCCAACGTTCTCCAACTCTAAACGTATGG
This sequence comes from Vibrio profundum, assembly GCF_050337555.1. Lineage (NCBI taxonomy): Bacteria > Pseudomonadati > Pseudomonadota > Gammaproteobacteria > Vibrionales > Vibrionaceae > Vibrio > Vibrio profundum. The sequence goes on along the minus strand of NZ_JAKJTA010000009.1, from coordinate 165,914 downwards.
ACAAAACGTTTGACGTGCAGCGCGATCATATCGATTTGCTGAAAAACCTTAAGCGCATGCTAAAAGAAGGCGGTACGATTGTCTTTTCTAACAACAAGCGCCATTTCAAGATGGACTTTGAACAGCTTGCTGAGCTAAACCTTGAAGCAGATAACATCTCATCGAAAACACTGCCTTTGGACTTCTCGCGCAATAAGCATATTCATAACTGCTGGTTGATTCAGCACAAATAACAAGGGAATTTGTGTTAACGCTTTACAGTACAGACGGGTGCCATCTCTGTGAGATGGCCCTTGAATTGCTTTCAAATCTAGGTATCCAGCATCTCGTCGATGTGGTCGATATCGCCTTTGACGATCAGCTCTTTCATCGTTACGGCGTCACTATTCCTGTACTACGTTATACCGACGCTGAACTTAATTGGCCTTTCAATCAAGTTCAGCTACAACACTGGTTAGATAATCATGGCATTACTTACAATACATAACGGCCAACTTGCGTTTGGCGATCACCCTTTGCTCGACAGAGCCGAATTCGCCTTGCAAGAAAAAGAACGCGTATGTTTGGTGGGAAGAAATGGGGCGGGTAAATCCACTCTAATGAAAATCATTGCCGGGCATATCTTGCTTGATGATGGTAAATTTCAAGTTACTCAAGACGTCGTGGTTTCTCGCCTCGACCAAGATCCACCGAGAAATGAGCAAGCGACAGTTTTTGACTATGTTGCCGGTGGACTAGAAGATGTTGGCGAAAAGCTTCAACAATACCAAGCGCTATTGGACTTAGTTGGGCATGAACCCACAGACCGAAATATCGGCAAGCTAGCCCGTGTTCAAGAACAGCTTGATCATTTAGACGGTTGGCGTTTTGAAGACCGAATAAAGAATATCCTTGCTGCACTGCACCTCGACGAGCACACAAAACTCAGCGACTTATCTGGCGGCTGGCAACGTAAAGCGGCGCTGGCTCGTGCGCTAGTCTGTGATCCTGATGTATTGCTTCTTGATGAGCCAACTAACCATCTTGATGTTAGCACTATCGAATGGTTAGAAGGCTTTCTTAAAGACTTCCGTGGCTCGATTATCTTTATTTCCCACGACCGTACGTTTATTAAATCGATGGCCACCCGCATCGTTGACCTCGATAGAGGAAAACTGAATTCTTTCCCTGGAGATTACGATAATTATCTCATCGAGAAAGAAGAGATGCTGCGCGTTGAAGAAATGCAAAATGCTGAATTTGATAAAAAGCTGGCGCAAGAAGAAGTGTGGATTCGCCAAGGCATCAAAGCAAGGCGCACCCGTAATGAAGGCCGTGTACGAGCATTGAAAAAACTACGCCAAGAGCGCAGCGATCGCCGTGAAGTGCAGGGCAAGGTCAACATTCAACTGGATGACGGCTCCCGCTCGGGCAAAATTGTTTTCGAAGCAGAGAACTTGAGCTATCAGATTGAAGACAAGACCATTGTCTCTAATTTCAGCTTTAATATCATGCGTGGCGACCGTATTGCTCTGATTGGCCCTAATGGCTGCGGTAAAAGCACGCTACTTAAGCTTCTGCTTGATGATCTAAAACCCGATAGCGGCAAACTACGTTGTGGCACTAAGTTAGACGTGGCGTATTTTGATCAATATCGTGAAGCGTTAGACCCTGAGAAATCAGTGATTGATAACCTAGCGGACGGTAAGCAAGAAGTCATGGTTGGCGGCAGACAGCGTCATGCGCTTAGTTACTTGCAAGACTTCTTGTTTGCGCCAAAACGTGCACGTACCCCAGTTAAGGCTCTATCTGGCGGCGAGAAGAATCGTCTATTACTTGCGCGACTTTTCCTGAAATCAAATAACCTTTTGATTCTAGATGAACCAACGAACGATTTAGATATCGAAACATTGGAACTTTTAGAAGATTTGCTTGCCAACTATCAGGGTACTTTATTATTGGTGAGCCACGATCGTGAGTTTGTCGACAATACTGTGACCACAAGCTGGATTTTTGAAGGCGAAGGTGTGATTGAAGAGTTTGTTGGCGGTTATCATGATGCCCAGCAGCAACGTGCTCAGGTGCAGAAGACGCGTCAAGAAATTTTAAAACCTGTTATTGCCGAAGTCAAAGCCAGCGAACCTGTTAAAGAAAAGCAGGTTAAAAGCAAACCTAAGAAATTATCATACAAATTACAGCGCGAGCTTGAAGCTTTACCTGCAAAGTTAGAAGAATTAGAGCAACAAATCGAAGACTTACAAAGCCAAGTTAACGACCCTAATTTCTTTAGCCAAACGGTGGACCAAACTCAAACCGTGTTAGACAAGTTATCTGCTTCAGAGCAGGAATTAGAAATTGCCTTTGAGCGTTGGGAAGAGCTCGAAGCGATGCAACAGGAAAGTTAATAATAAATGAGTAGCATAATATTTAAACGCAGCCTAATTGCTGCGTCTCTTTTGGTAGCGTGTCAGGCGAATGCGGCGTTGTATAAGGTTTATGAACCGACTATAGAAACTGTCGTGATACCTGCGGCCGATTATACAAAAGCATATGGCGTAGCGATCCAGTCCGGCGCGCAATATGGTAGTTCTGGCTGTTTTACTACTGGTTCGGGATGCGATGATGACGCTAGTGAAGGTGAGTATAAGTTAGCAATCGAGACTCTTATGTCGGATGCGGCTGGCTCTAGGTATAGAGAAGAAGTCCCGTTTGGTATGGACAATGGCTTTAGCTATATCGATTCTCAAAATGATTACGCACAGTATTGTGAAGATCAATTAGGCTACCAAAGTAATGTATGTGACGGTTGGGCACTTTCTAACTACGCAATATGGGGACAAGAAAAAGCTGGAACAGCAACCCCAAATTCTAAAGTGTATATTGAAGACAATTTGGTAAGTATTAATACTGATGGTAATACAGTAATTAACGCTCTCTTTAACGATGCTCCTACGCTCCCAAAAGCAGTTGGCAACCAAAGTACATATAATAGTACAGATGTTGATAGTCGAAACAAGGCATTAAATGAGAATACCTCCAATACTCATATCAATACGTTTGAGCAAAGCCGTGAATTCGATACTTATAGCGATGGTACATACACATATACAGCTGGAAGTGTTTCAACAACAGGCGCAGCCAATAATGAAGGAACCTTCTATTACTCCCAAGCAGCAATATGGGGTGCAGGCGGAGCATCTGATGCCGCAATAATTCCTTATGAAGGTAGTGGTACTACTTTATCAGATAACAAATATGGATCTGGTAGTATCCGCAGTTTTGTTATTAATTCGGGAAAAATTTACGCTGTTGGGTACAACACTTACACTGACCAAGATATGGATGCGACCGTATTTGTTAGCTCAAGCGACGACCTCTCGACTACTCCAACGTGGACATCGACTAAGGTGTCAGGAGCAGAATCGGGTTCTGACGAAGATTATAGTAATTCGGTGTTAAACGGTATTAACAATAATCTTTTAGCGGTAGGTGAAGCGAAAAGACGAATATCTTCTGGCGGAGCATTAGCCAATAGGTTATTCGTTGTGCCTAATGTATCTACTGCTCAGTCAGCATCATTTTTATCGGGTGGCATATTCTTCTCAAGTGCCGGTGGGGAAATGGGCGCGGTGAACAATTATAATGAGATTGTTGGTCAGGTTGACGCGGAAGATACCAGAGAAACTGATGGAAAGCCTCGCCGTGTTCGAGCCTTTATTGACCCTTATGACTCAACAGGTACAGATGCAACTCGCCGAGCTATATTTGAAAATAAGTCATGGTGGTTAGATGACCTTACTAATGGTGGGCAGTATTCAACTGCAAACAACGCGTATCGTATTCTTGATGCCACTGATATCAATGATGATGGTGTGATTTCCGCTACGGCGATTAAGTGTAGTGCTGGGTATAGCTCAACTAACGATTATGCTACATGTGATGGAGTCGAATCCACTGTAGCCGTCAAGTTGATTCCAATTGCTGGCGCAACTAGCGCAGACATCGATGCCCGCGAACACAGCTACCCAAAAGTCGACAAAAAGGGCGGTAGTTTCGGATTGTTCGGTTTAGCAGCATTAGGACTATTTGGCATTCGCAGAAAGATGAAATCCTAAAATCAACAGGTTAAAAAACATACGATAGCACAGAATCACATTTTTGCTTCTGTGCTATTTTTTTTGCTTGCTCCAGAGCGGATTTTGATCAATTCTTAGTGTTAGGGTCATAAAAGATCCACAGCAACGTAACAATTGTCAGTTGCGTAGTGAACAATCAGGTATGAGGATGACACCATGAAGAGACAAAAGCGTGACCGTCTTGAAAGAGCACAATCCAAAGGGTATAAAGCTGGCTTAAACGGGCGGTCTTCCGAGAATTGCCCCTACCAGCAAATGGAAGCGCGATCATCTTGGTTAGGCGGTTGGCGTGATGCCAGAGTAGACATACAATCTGGTCTCTACAAATAAACTCAACTCATTTCCACAAAAAAGTAGGCTGATTTTAAAGTCAATAAGCCCCTCGACGGGGCTTTTCAATTACACCTTAGTGCACTATAACTAAATGGATATCACCAATAAAAGCGACTTAGAGTAGTCGCTTTTAAAAATTCTTAAATTTAGAACTTAGATGTATCTTGGAAAAGGCCGACTTTAAGGTCTTTTGCTACGTAGATTTCTTTGCCATCAACAAGAACACGACCGTCTGCCAAGCCCATAACTAGCTTACGGTTAACAACGCGTTTCATGGTGATTTCGTACGTTACCTTTTTTGCGGTTGGCAGGATTTGACCTGTGAATTTAACTTCACCAACACCGAGTGCACGGCCTTTACCTTTACCGCCAACCCAGCCAAGGAAGAAACCCACTAGTTGCCACATTGCATCTAGGCCCAGACAGCCAGGCATTACTGGGTCGCCAGGGAAGTGGCAGTCGAAGAACCATAAGTCAGGAGTAATATCTAGCTCAGCTAAAATAAGACCTTTACCATATTCACCTTCAGTTTCTGACATCTTAGTGACGCGATCCATCATCAGCATGTTTGGAGCAGGCAGTTGTGGGTAACCAGGTCCAAATAATTCACCTTGACTCGAGGCTAGAAGGTCTTCACGGTTATAAGAATCTTTTTTGTTTTGCATTGTTAAATCACTCTATTTTAAGGTATGAGCATGTTAGTGAACACGTGTTCGCTAAACAAGTCCGATGAGTACTAATTAAGCCAGTTTTTGATAATTCTGGTTAACATTCCTTCTGGCACTTCGTGGCGTTCGTAGTTATTAATCCGCTTAGCAATATGGCTTATTACGCTAGCTTCATCTTCGCCTCTAAATGGGTGTCCCATAAGGATAGGCACAGCTTCGTCAACATTGGACACCGACCAGATGTGGAATTCTTCTTTTTTGATGCTTTCAATCACATCTTTGTGTAGCGCAAGGTGCTTCAAATTGGATTTAGGCAAAATAACGCCTTGTTTCCCAGTGAGCCCTTGATGGCGACAAACGTGATAGAAGCCTTCGATTTTTTCATTTAGTCCGCCAACGGCTTGAACTCGACCAAACTGATCGACGGCACCGGTCACGGCGATTTGCTGATTGATTGGGTATTCTGATAAAGCACTAACAAAAGAGCACAGCTCTGCTAGAGAAGCGCTATCGCCATCCACTTCACAATAAGATTGCTCGAACACTACGGAAGCAGAGTAGGGTAAAGGTTCATCAAGTTTTAGAGCCGATGACACAAACGCCTGCATGATCATCATCCCTTTGGCGTGTAAGTTTCCACCGAGTTCCGCTTTTCGCTCTACGTCAGATATATCACCATCACCAAAGTGAATCACGCATGAGATACGAGCAGGCTCACCATAGGGTCTTGGGTGCCCTGGAACTTCGATAACGGTCAAACCATTGACTTGGCCAACAGTTTCCCCCTTGGTTTCAATAATGACTTGTCCATCAAAAATATCGGAAAGCGCGCGTTCAGGTAGATAAGACTCTCGATAGTATCTTTCTTCAATAGCATTTTCGATATCATCTGTAGAGAGAGCATTACTCTGAGAAGATTCCAACGCAGCTTCTTCTAGCAAGTTTCGATACCAGACAACATCTAAGGGCATGTAGCGCTGATCTTCGGTGTATCTTGCTCCTTCTTTCATTACTTGGATAAGTGAATCAGGAGTTAAAGGTGGCAGCGAGTAATGGCCGGATAACCATCTTACAAACCCCAGATAGCTCGCAATGCTTTCTTCGGTTAGCTCTATTTCTGGTTCATATTCAGTATAAAGGTTAATACCGTTATTGATGTCACGATCTAGGAGTTGCATATCATCCAAGGTGGCTCTGTCACCGAGGATAACCAATTTAACGTTGTGCGCTTGCTTCACCGCTTGAGTCGTTAACCTTGTCGGTGTGGCGTTGTAGGTTTCAACGTCCTCACCCAACACGGCTGCTTTTAACTTAAACCATGCGATAGGGTTCTGCGTAATCAAGTTGGCCGATACGATCAGAAAGCCACCTTCAGCTTCAGCGATGACACCTTGTTTCGAACTCGATACATTACCTTGCTTATCCACAGAGTAACTACCCAATATATCGCGCATATCTAGGCTGCAGCTTGAAACAACGGAGACTGTATTTTCGCTAACTTGTTGCAGTGCTTCAACAAATAAACGGTGGTAAACCGTGTTATCTGGAGCTTTTATCGTCAATATCTTGGCAACGCCTGATAACTGAGAGAATCTCTTGAGCGTTTTTCCTAGCCTCGGCTGGCACCCTAAAACGGAATTTTGTGGGATAGATTGGTATTGCTTAATTGTGGAGCTAAAATTATCAAATTGAGGTGTAACAGAACGCCAGCTTTCGTGGTTCATTGAGTATCGAGTCTTTTACATAACAGAGATCTAAGAGTATATAGAAAGTGACACATTTGTGTTAGTACAAATGGACGGTTGCGCTGTTTGTTTCTATCTTTATTGTACAAACCTATTGTGTTGAGTTACGCTGTCACTAAAGTAATTAGGAACATCAATTAAATGAAATACCAACAGCTTGAAAATTTAGAATGCGGGTGGAAATGGCAATACTTACTCAAGAAGTGGAAAGAAGGTGAAGTCATTACTCGTTATATTGATTCAAGTGAAGCGGAGGCTGCAATTAACGAACTGCAAAATATAGAGCATGAGCCGACCTTAGTTATGCAGTGGATTGAACAGCACATGGCCTTGTCTCTTGACAATAAGTTGAAGCAGGCTATCCGAGCAAAACGAAAACGTCACTTTAATGCTGAACAAGTTCACACTAAGAAAAAATCCATCGATCTGGATTATCGCGTGTGGGAAAAGTTGTCTCAACGTGCAAACGAGCTAGGGTGTACATTGTCTGATGCTATCGAGTATTTGTTAAGTGAAGCGTCGCGCAGTGAAAAAGCTACGGAAACGGTCAGCAGTCTTAAACAGGATCTGACAAAGTTACTCTCTGATTAAGGGGAAAGGGATGTTATACGCAATATTAATTATTGCTCTATTGGTCGCGTGCTGGATAGGCGCTCAAGAAAAACCTTTATTGCACGTAAAGTTTAAGGGTGGGGTGATTGTTTGGTCAAAAGGGGGCTTTCCCCAAAGGTTCAAACACAACATCATTCAGATCGGTGAAATCGTACCTTTCGATGGTGAATTAAAAGTGTTAAAAAGAAATGCAGGGCCACTTCTTATTTTCTCGGAGATAGTGCCAAAAAAGGTACAAGAACGCATCCGTAATGTGTATGTCGAAGAGGGATTTTCTCTCGATGATGACTAATGGTTAGTCTTAAATATAATAAATGCCTTTTCATTTGGTCTTATCATAAGCGGGCTATACCATTCTTCGGTTACTGTTAGTTACACGGATTTTTAAGCCGACCATCAAATTGTTCGGCTTAAGTCAATTTCTTAGTTCTTGTTCACTTTGTCTCATCAGTACTTTCTCAACTCCTTTTAGATAAACCTTTTTCTCTGCTAATCCTGATTTCAGATAATTATTGAGCGTCTTCATTTTAAACAGTTGCTTTAAAGTTTGTGTGTTAGGTTGCACAATATATTTTTGTTATCTGATAATCTGTTCGCGCACACGTATGTGGTTAGTACATCGAAGTTTCACTTATTTGAAATTGACAAGGAATTGGAGATGAATGAATCTAAGGAGAGAGTCGCGCGATGGTTTATGTCTGTTGGGATAATACTGTTTGTTTGCCTTATCATCTACGCGGCAACTCAAAGAGAGAGCTTCGTTGAAAACAAGAATTTGAGTTTAACCGAATTTTCGAAACTCAGCCAAAGTAAAAAACATCTCATCATCAATAGTTTCATATCCACACACGCAGTTCGATCCACCCAAGCTAATTCATTTTATGCTTGTGTAAGTGAGTTAACCTACACGGCAAATGGGAACCTAACGTTGGGTTCGGCGGCGAACACATGCTACGACGAGTACCAACATGGCAAGCTATATCATTATGTGAATTTTGATCAGTTTGAGCGAGGGTTCAATCATAGCAACGGATCTTACGTAGAGCTCAATGATTTGGTTAAGCATCAGTTTGTGTCAGACGAGAGATCGTATCGGCCAGTAAAAACAGATTATCGTTTAGTTATGTACGGTATAAATAAGCCAAAGGCCATTGTCAGTACAGAGTTTGACGAAAAGAACCAAGATGGAGAATGGACAAAACACAACGTAATGGCATCGGTCGACGTTTCAACCGGCAATGTAATTAAAATTCTCAGATATATTTGAATGCCGTTCAGCTAACTCATAAGTCAGATTATTATCAGTCTTCATGTAAAGCCAATTTTCGCAAACCCTAAATATTCAATTACCAGATAGTTATATTAATAGTCACATGGAGAGTTCGCCAGAACGTAACCAAGTGATTATTAATACTAATTATATACTTTATGGTAAATCATCATTATGTTCAATTTACCCAATAAAGATATGGAAGAATAGAGAAACCTCATATTCATTTAACATAAGATACATAATGCGCACTTAGAGGCGTGGGCGAAATCGGATGTTAGAACCAAAGCTAAACCCGCGCTAGCCATTGATATGGCTCGTAATCCACGGCTATCGAATTTTTTTGCGATGGTTTCCCACATGGCTTTGATCGCTGGGTTTTCGTTGCGATCCGCGTGACAACCTAACAATGCCAGCTCAGGATCAATTCCTGCTTCTTTTGCCAAGAAAACTGCTTCTGAATCAGAGATATAGCGCTTTCCCTTTCTCATTTCATAGATTCTGGACTTAGGTAAGTCTAAGTCATGGGCAATCTGCTTGTCTTGAATGTAGTTTTTCGCCTTTTTGTAGGCGTCTAATAGCTGACTTTGATACATATTCATTTCTCCGTTTTCTTCATTCTAGTCCAACGATAACAAAAAATCGTATCTTGCAGGAACGATTAATAGTGTCTTAGAGTAATGATAAATCGTTACCAAGCCATCGGGGACAAATTATGTATCAAGTACTTGAAGACATGCAGACAAGAAAAACTTGTTTCGTGCCAGCTCGCACTAGCAACGATGCCTTTAAACCTGACAGCTACGATTATCAATTGGATCTGACTAAGCCCAAAGTTGACCACACGCGCCCCACTCCATTTTCGCGCTGGATGTTCGACCAACACAATCACATTGTCACCACCGATGCCGAGCCGAGTATTTCGACGTTACGCATTCCGGCTTCGTTCAAACGCAATGGCCGATTCTGCAAAGACATGATCCGAACGTTTAAAGATGTGTGCCAACAACAAGACGATATTGAAGCGCTGCGCCAAATGACCGACGCCAATCATCGCCTCAATCAATTTAATTACAGCGCGGCCATGGACGATGACGACATTCGTATACTGGCGGCGGACAAATCCAAACAGTTTATGCGCGAGTTGGCTAAGTTCGGTGTCGACGAAGAGCAAGAGCGTTTTCAAGTTGCGGTGGAATTGTTGGCCATGTTGGGCCTGAGCTTTCGCAAGTCACAAATCAAACAAGCCGAAGATAACGGCGAATTGTTTGCACTGGTTAACCGTGCGTTGGATGAAAAATGGCTGTGTCGTCAGCTTCGCCGCAAGTGTGCGTACACCGTGGAACAAGTGGCGCGCGATTTGGCGTTAGTGCAACGCGCAAAACAAGTCTACTGCTCAGACTTTTCAGTGGAACGTCATCGAGAGCGCCGTAAGTCGAATCAAATCGTATTAGAACAAACCGTGGCCTATGAAGATGGCAACGAGCATAACTGGTTCACATTGAAAGAGCTGTCTGATAAATCGGTTTCTAATCCTGAGATACGCCGTGGCGAAATGTTCGTTCGTATCCGTGGCTTTGAAGACATTGCGAGAGAGTCTGATCATGCTGCGATTTTCCTAACCGCCACGGCCCCTTCCCGCTTCCATCCAGTTTCCGGTGGAAAGATGAATCAAAAATGGCTAGACGCTGGCCGTCCTGATGCCAAAACCTCGCATCAACACATCATGGGTGTGTGGCAAGCCTTAGGCAAATTATTGTCGAAACACAAAATTCATACCTATGGGATGCGCATCGTCGAGCCCCACCAAGACGGTACGCCGCATCATCACTATTTGCTGTTTTTGGAGCCAAAACATCGCGATTTTGTGGTGTCCGAATTCCGCCGTTTATCGCTCAAAGATTCACCCAATGAGAAAGGTGCGCAGAAACATCGCTTCACTTGTGAGCATATTGACTTCAAAAAAGGCTCTGCGGTTGGTTATGTGGCCAAATATCTAAGCAAAAACATCGATGGCCAGCATATTGATGGCGATAAGGGCTCAAATCTACAAGGAACCGAGGCCGCCGAACGTGTTGTGACGTGGTCACGCGTGAATCAAATACGACAATTCCAGTTCATAGGTGGCCCGTCCGTGAGTGTTTGGCGCGAGCTTCGCCGACTACGTGAAGAATTCAACGAGGATGACGCCATGTTTTCAGATCTCAACAATGCTGAGCATTACATATTAGAAAAGGTTCGCCGCGCGGCGGACGATGGAGATTGGAAAGCCTTCTGCTATGCCATGGGTGGCGTGATTGTGAATGGCGAAAAGACGCCGGTGAAATTGCACTACATGGTGCCAAGAGCCATCGAGAAAATATGCCAATCGGATGATGCTGTTACCCAATACGGCGATGCGGCCCAAGCGCGAGTTAATGGCTTGATGTTTAAGAACGTCTACATCATGACGCGTTTTCGCAAATGGAAAGTAACCGACAAGAAAGTGTTTGAGCGCTCTCGTGAAGGCGTCATGTCGAATCTTGTTGATTGGTTCGATGTCATGGAGCGCAATCGCGAATACGAATACATGTTGGAAGACAGATTCCAGCAGTACGAAGAGCGCATGCAATATTGCGAACACCTTGAGGCCGTGTATCTGACTGAGGGTTTAGAAGGACTCGCGTTAGAGTTGGTGGGCGCAGCCCCGCCGACTCTAATGTGAGTTCTTCCTTGGACTTGTGTCAATAACTCCCTCTTTTAATTTACTCAACAACTAACGAACGACAAAAAGGAAATGGTTATGAAAATTGAAGGTTTGATCTTTGATGATGCGGACATCACGCAAGAAACCAAAACCAATCGCAGTACGGGTGAAGCGTTGCTGTCAGGCAAGTTTAAATTCCTGACCACCAATCCCACTGAGGCGATTGATGTCAAAGTCAGTGCCGATCTGTGGGCCAACGGTGAAGCCGGAAAAATGCTCAAGAGTTTGGTTGGTAAGCGTCACCAATTTGAGATCCAATATCGCGAAATGAGCTTCGGTAATGATGACGGAAAACACGTGTCATTGAATGGGTTTTATCTCCACGCCCTACCCCAAGTTCAAGCGAAATAGCGGATAGACGACGATGAAAGATGCCCAATTTACTGAGTTTATGGCCGCGTTTGATAACTTCCAATTGATGGTGTTTATCGGCTTGTTGTTCGTGATTTTGGGCATTGGGATGATATTCGGGGGGCAAAGATAAATGCTGTCTATTGATTTTATGGTTGGGTCATTTTCGACAGTGTTTATCCTTGGCTACGCGATTGGTAAGCAGCTGCTTATTTGGAAACGTGCGGTCGAGGTTTCAACGTCAAACTAACTCGTGTAAGGAATACACATTATGAACATGATCAAAAAGCATTACGGAAAAATTTTAGCAGTAAGTTCTCTTCTTGTCGGTTCGGTTGCTCATGCGGCTTTGAGTACGGAAGCGCAAGCAGCGGTTGATTCGGTGTCCACGGCAGCAACGGATTTCTTGGGATCGGCATGGAGCATCGCCATTATTGTGGTGGTCGGGTTTGCAGGTATCAAGCTATTCAAAAAAGCGGTCAGCAAAGCGACTTAATTACTCTTTTTAGTCGTACTTCTGGGGCGGGTTCTCCGCCCTTATTTTTAGCAAGTAACAAAGGAAATGTTATGCGCTATTACTCAGGTTCATTTTTATTATTAGCTATTTTATTACTTTCTTTCCCACAACGGTCGTATGCGAATGAAACGCCACCCGTTCTCTATAAGTTAACGTCTAGCCTTTGGTGGTCAAATCCACAATGTGGTTCAGTTGGAATGACCGTTGCCCCTGATTTTTTTATCGGGTGTGGTTGGCTTACACATGGTGGTGAACACGATAACGGTACGATTATAAGTACTTATCTATCAAATGGCGGAATATATGGAGTGACGGCGGTAACTCAGGGTATGCTTTTTTATATCTCCGTTGTGAATGCTTGTCCATCATCTGAATCATATAACCCTGATACTAAAGCCTGTGAGCCACTGCCTGAGTTTTGTGATCGAGATGAAACGGTGGCTATGATGGCTTCAGACAAAGAACAATGCGAAGTAAGTGAAGGCATTTATTCCGCGCAATGTGTCAATGAAACGGAAACGTATACGCCTCAATGTGTTCAACCTAATGCCTGCGTGATTGGTAAGGCGGGCTGGCCAGAGTGTATGGCTGATTATGATCCAACGACACCCCCTCCCATTCCCGAATTAAATTTCAATCCAGCGACCGCAAGCACTGCGCCAAAAGCCGACTCTTACGATAAGCAAGAAGCCGATACGGTAACAGAAACGTCCTCTACCGATACGGCGGTACTTGAAGCAGTACAGAATCTGAACCGTGATGCAAATACGGCACTCACTTCTCTCGATACTAATCTCACTCAAGGCGTTGCGGATATTAATACGGCGCTCAATCAGCTTAACGCGACCAATAACGCGGTGGGTCAGTCGGTGGTTGACCAACTGAATCAGGATTATCAGATATTCCAAGCGCAAAAGGATCTCCAATTGCAGACCACGGGAGCGGTTGCGAATGCAGGTTCTCGGACTGTGGCGGCAACCAATCTTGCGACGGATGCCATTAATGACAATACCAATGAGCTCGGTCAAAAATTGGATGCACTTAAAGAGGCGGTAGAGAGTGAAGCTTGTGTGCCAAGTGCAGAGAATAGTTATTGTGAAAACCCTCATGGTCTCGATTCGGGAACCATTACCGACATCATGACGCAAGTGAGTGAAGTGGCCGACGGTGAATTGGATAACGTTGAAACCACTGCTGTTGATAGTGCGACGGCCATCGCGACCACTCCGCTAACGGGTGAGGTTGAGTCTAACATTACCGCGCTGAACGATGCGATGTTGGCGGTGCTTCCTCAAGTTGGGAATTGTTCGCCGTTGGTGTTCGAGTTCTCAGGTAAAACGATGTCGATTGATTGCAGTGTCTCGGCGCAAATCAAAACGGTGTTGTCCTATCTGTTCTATTTGTACACGGGACTAATGCTGATGAGCATTTTGTTTGATGAAGTCACGCCCAAAAGTCGTAAAGCGACCGCGTAACGTATAAGGAGATAAGTTCATGCCCGTTATTCTATTACCCATTATTAGCAGTGTCGCGGGGGCGCTTCGAATTCCTGCCATTGCAATGTTCTTCGGTAGTCTCGCTGCTCAAGTGATGGCGTTTTTTGCTCGCAAGTTAACGCGTGGCTTTGCCATTAACTTAACCATCGTTGTGATGATCATTGGTCTGGCGGCTGGGTTATCGGCGGCCATTTATGCCTTGTTCGGGGCGCTGTCGTTTGTGGTCCCTCCAGCGTTGAATCAAGCGGTTGATTTCTTTCTACCGTCTAACTCTATTCCGTGTTTTTCTGCGGTTATGTCTGCACGTTTACTTCGCTGGGTGTGGGAATGGCAATACTACGCGATCACTAAGGTTGCGGGGGTATAGCGATGGCGGTCTATTTTGTGACGGGCAAACTCGGTGCAGGTAAGTCACTTACCTCGGTGGGCCGTATTAAAGAGGCACTCATTCGCGGCGTTCCTGTGGCCACCAATCTTGATCTCAATTTGTGTGCGATGCTCGGGCGCTATACCAAGAAAACGCAATGCTATCGAGTTCCAGACAAACCGACCTTGCAAGACTTAGACGCGTTGGGTAACGGAAACCAAAGCTATGATGAATCGAAAAATGGCTTACTCGTTCTGGATGAATGTGGCACCTGGTTTAACTCGCGCACGTGGAATGACAAATCTCGCCAAGACGTGATCAATTGGTTTCTGCATGCACGTAAAAAAGGTTGGGACATCATTTTTATCGTGCAAGACATTTCGATTGTCGATAAGCAAGCGCGTTTAGCCTTGGCCGAACACACGGTATTTTGCCGCCGTCTCGATAGGATGCAAATTCCGATAGTGTCCTCGGCGATTAGGATCATTACGCTCGGTTTGATCCACTTGAAACTGCCCAAGCTACACATTGGTATCGTGAAGTATGGCGATAACGCGCAAGCCTTAACCGTAGATAAGTGGCACCTGTGGGGAACTGAACTCTATGCCACTTACGACACCAAACAAATCTTTTCGAGTCACTATGAAGACGGCGTGTATATGAAGTTGCCGACTTGGTACTCTCACGGACGTTACCGTGTCCCTTATACAGCGAGAAACATCATGCGGATCACCAAAATTGTGGCGCGTAAATACTCCCGTTTGACCATGTTTACGTTGGGCTCCCTGCTCTCTCTTGGCGTGTCTTTGCTCTACACCTCGGAGACTAACACCGTTACTAATGTAATGACGTCGACAGTAGAGAAGCCAAACTATCAAGCGTTCAATTTTTCTGGCTATCGTATTACCAGCTACATGCAAACGCCGGATGGTCAGCTTAGCTTTGAGATCGATAAAGACGGCCAACGTAAGAACAGCATGGAACTGGCCGCCATGGGTTATCAGTTTACAGCCAAGTCACGTTGTCACATCACGGTCAATCGCGGAGGGCCATCTCATGAACTGTATTGCTAATGGCTATCAACCTAAGCTCGATTGTCAGAGTCAAATGCTTTTCAATTTGGCTTTGATAATGAGCAGACAAGCACAGCGCGTCAGTGGGGTTGCCCTTTTATTCCTTCTTATTCCCCTCGCCGCTTTCGCAGATGAACCGACTAAGTTTGAAACCGCCAACACACCCATTGCGGAATTTGTGTCATGGTTTGCGACTCAATCCGGTCAAACGATTGTACTTGGTCAAGGTGTCACTGGAACAGTTAGTTTTACCGCGCCGGATTTAATATCAAGTGAGTACCCTGCTTTCTTCAACTCGGTGCTTCGTTCGCATGGCTATCAGTTAGTAAAAAAAGACAATGTCTATATTGTTCAACTCACCACAGAGGCGGTTACTCAACTTACCCCCGTGTATGTGAAGCTTTATCGCCTCGAACACGTGCGGAATACAAAGGTTGTTGACCTGATTTCGTCGATGTTGGCTGCTACACAAAACCAAGCTATCAAAGAGCAACCAGTACAGAATTATAATGTTGAAGTTCTACCAACCACGAACGCGCTCATCATCACTGGCACTGAACAGCAACTCGCGAAAATAGATACACTAATGAATGGTATCGATAAGCCACAACGCCAAGTGTTCATTGAGGCGATTATCACTGAATCGAGCGTTGATAAATCGCATGAGGTTGGAGTTAATCTTGATGCTGCGTTTAAGCATGCAGGCTTCATTACCAATACCACCATTGCCAGTCTTACTAGTGACAATGTGTTGATGTATGAACGTGGTGATTTTTCGGCGTTGGTTAAGGCTATAGAGAGCAATGAAAATGCAGAGCTGCTCTCTCGGCCCCAAATGTTAATCATGGATCGGGAAAGTGGTTACATCACGGTCGGCCAGAACGTCCCTTTCATTACCTCTACCGAAGTGACGGACGGCGGAAATAAGATTAACACCATAGAACGCCAAGATGTGGGAGTATCACTCAACGTGAAACCGCATGTTATGGGTGATTATGTCGTACTGGAAATTGAACAAGAGTCTCAATCCGTCACCAATTCCACTCAGGCGGCGGATATTATCACGAACAAGAGGACTCTTAAGACAGTCGCCAAAGTGAAAAGCCGTGAGACGATTGTACTTGGTGGCCTTATCTCAACTGAAGAAAAGACAAGTGAAAGCGGAGTGCCTGTCTTACGTGACATTCCGCTAATTGGTTGGTTGTTTGGTTCTGAGTCGTTAGTGCGTCAACAGAAAGAGCTTAAAGTAGTCATAAAAACCACCGTAATCTGATAATAGTATTTAGCCATTGCTGCGAAGCTTGAGTGACGATAAAATCACCTGATAACAATCAACAACTTATACAGGTTAACGTAGTGGCAGAAACTAAGAATATCGGTGTGATAGCAGAAATCATTTCAAGTCAAATCTTTACTGAAATGAAGTGGGATGTCAGTGATAAAACTGATATAAACTGGGACTGCTGTATGCGTTCTCACCTTACAAAGGCACAACAAAATGCAGAAAAACCCAAAATAAAAACCCATCCGACTGATATTGTATTCTCGTATCCTGATCCATATAACAGCGAAGTAACAATCTACGTACAAACTGATTTAAAGTCGTACTCAAAAAAAACTATCAGAAATTACTCTGATATAATGAAAACTATCCGTAGCCTGTCTGAACAAGTCGAGTGTTCATCTAAAAGTCAAGAGTGGCGAAGTGAGTTTTTATTACAGCAACCTAGCAACTATAAAGTACATGGGATGCTTTTCATTTACAATCACGACGAGATGTACGATGACGACTTATTGACTAAATTATCTGGTGTGCCAAATGCAGATTATAGCCTTCCCTCCGACTCAATGATGGCCATATTTGACCCTAAAACTATTCGTTTTCTACTTAGTTCGGTAGAAGAAATTAATCGACGTCGCAATATTCCTTGTGATTCTAAATCAGACGAAATACTTTGGCAAAAAATACCAAGTCGCGAAAAGTGTGGCTTCTTCTACCCTGATAAACACAACAAGATTTCAGTTAAAGATACTAAACTACCAGCTTCAATCGAAATGATCACTTCAGGCATGTTGATGTTTACTTATGAGCATGATTTTTTTGTAAAAATTGATGGGGACACGGTTAAGAGAGAGAACAAAAAGATATTAAACATTTTTTGGAGTGAAGATGCTCTGACAAAGAACCCATTTATCTTTGTACTTGAGTATATTTTTAACTACCAACTACTGAGCCAGTTTGATCGCATTTACATCTGTACCCCATTTTCCTCAGAAAGTAGTAGTTATTTGCAGCAGGCTATAACGTCTTATGCTGGAATGTATTCATTTAATGCTCAGCAACTAACTATCCTGAAAGATACCGTCATTTCTATCCCTATTCATACAAAGACTGTTTCGATCTTCGATTTTCAAGTAGCAAGTAAAAACCACTCTCGTATATGTGATTTTGGGTAAGGAAAGAAGAAAATGAATAAGTATCAAGCAACACTATTTGCGAACGAAAGCGATATATATACTGCATTGCATTCAAATAAATCTAAGATGGCGCCTAAATCACTACGTAAAATTGGCTTTGATCGGGGGCTGATTTTTTCTAAGAAGTTGGAGCGAGAAGAACTAGTTGAAAGACTTGCCGACTTACCATTTTCATACTCTCACGTTGAAAATATACAGAAAAAACTTGACTCAAAATCCAATCAAGAGCTGTATTCAGTCAAGAGAATTTTCAACGGCCAAGCAGACTTTGGTGACTTTGATATTGATGAATTACATGATGTCATTGAAATAGTAAAACAGAACCGACCATCAATGCTAGGTAATGAAGAAATTGAGCACTTTGGTGCAATTGGAATGTACACCGTTTCTATAGAATACACTGAATTCGATTTTAAACGTAATAAATTTCAGCAAAGAAAGTTGTATGGTGGCGAAATTCGATTTATTCAACGTAAAGACTATGTGTCTGTTCGTTATACCTATACAAAACGAATTAAAGAGATCCTTAATAAGATATTAAAAACATACCAAGAACAGACTCGTTCCATTATTGATGTTAGAGAAATAGACCTATCTGACATCAAGGATGCTGATTTGAGAAATGCATTTGCATTAAATATATATGATTTTGAGCACGTACATTCATCATCCTCTAAGTTTATCTATGCGGGATTAGAAAAGGTTCGTGTAAGTAAAATTAGGACAATATTAGACGATGAAGAATTTATCGAGGTCGATGAAGGTGAAGGTGATGAATTCGAGAATGATGCCAAAATAGATGATAAGGAAAACAAAACATTCATTGATAATGCGTCATACGACGGAAAATCATTAGTTAACACTAGTCAAATAGAAGACTTATGTAAAGATAGCTTCTATCGTAGCCAAATTAAGTGGAAGTCAAAAGCTACATTTCTACCGGGTAACCCCGTTATTACTTTTGAACTAGCATTTGATCAAAAATATGAGGCCACAGATCTCAAGTTTAAAATTGTGAGCAAAGAGACAGCTGGAGAACCTGAGACGAGAGTAAAACTTACGGACGCTGAATTTGATCAAGTAATATATCATTTAGAAAAACATATTTTCGTCGTTAATGACTTCGTCAGCTCAGAGGCAGAAGCGAGCTATCAGCCTAAATCTGAGCCAGATAAGCAGGAGGCTAGTTGATGGTTAAAGTTAAAATTTATAAGGTTGATCAGATTACCTATGAATCGGTAGTTCGAGAGCGCCTTGCCACACAGCCATATACCAGTGAAGGGGGGTTTGGGTTTGATGTTATCGATGACGACAATGATAAATTAGTCGTTCAGTTCATTGAAAAACAGATTCGTAATCAAGAAATTGAAACTCCAGATGGAGATATTTCAATGATTGAATCTGTATCATATATTAAAGTAAAGTTCTGTATTCGTTTTAATACTAAATATGCTTTATACGTGATAGACCCACCTAGAAGTATGAAATACCCATTTGAGATGATAAGGACGCTTTTTGACTTAAAAAGTAATCTACAGCCCTTAGAATTTGATCTTAAGGCATTGTTACAAGTATACAAAGATAAATATGATTTAGTCGTAAAATCTATGTCGTTATCCAATATCCAGTATGATGCACATATACTTGCTAAATCGAAGATTGCTAGTACTAAAAACTTACACCCGTTTTTCTTAGCCAATTACAGCAAAACGCCTGCAATAATCGATATTGTTCATATGATTATCAATGGTATAGATACTGAAGTGTCTCGAACAGGTCGTTTCCGTGTCCATGAAGCAAATTTACAAACTTTTATATCAATGCTTGAACATTCCTTTCAGTAATTTAGTTAAAGCCGTTTGAATCAAATCTTACGGCTTTTCAGTTGTTATATAGATATAAGAGTCGGATCCCCTACTTTACCAGTTGCCTCTATAATTTCCTTTTTATCCGTTCTATCGACCTAGCAATCCTAAGCAGTTTGGTTGATGTTTCAAGATCTGACGGGGCCTCAATCTGTGTAAGTGCGTGACCACACAAAATTTGTTGCGGTCCAATTAACTCACCAGTTGGAATCTCTAGTTTGTTTTTTCTCATCCTAAATTGTTGCCAGTCTTTCTTGGGGCTTAAGTCTCTGGCGGTGTAGAGCCTCATTAACCGTTTACATTCCTTAGGTATGTCTCGACCTAAATCCCACTGATATACCGTTTTCACCGACTTGAAGCAAAGATCTGCTGTTTCTTTCTTGGTTAATCCGCATTCAAACTTACGAAAAATGTAGTTTTTAGTCATGTCTCTATGGTGCATTGATACTTGCCCTTTTAGGGTTAATGGGCTTCGTATCAAAAGCAAACTCTAGTTAATATAAAGTAAAAGCTCTAATTCATTGGAGGCAGAGCACTTAATGTCTCATTTCAATTGAGATATTGATCACACAAATGAAAAGTGTTGAAAATGAGGATTTTGCTTTGAAATGTGCTCGGTGAGCGTCGATAAGAGAAGTAATGACAATTTCAAAGCTAATGCAGTTAGAAGTCATCATTTTCACAACTTTGCTTATTCATTGAAAAATAAGCCTTTTTTAACATAAGTAAACATAATGCGCACTTTCATGAGATTAAATGTAACGTATTGAATTTAATGTATTTTTAATGAATTAAGGGCTTAGCTTGATTTTTCTTACGTTTGGAGTCGATCAATCATTTGAGCGTTGTACGCTTTTATTTCAGATTAGGACTAATCTATAGATATGACTGCGACAATCGACCTTTTTTATCCTTATGATCCATAATCGTAACAGACATGGCATGTATGAAATGCACTTCGAAGGCCACACGCTTTATATCAAACTACAGGGAATGTGGAATGTAGAGGGGTGGCGTGATTATCAAGACCATGTCCAGAGTGAAGTGTTAAAGTCCAATCTTCCATTTTGGGGAACGTGTGTAGATGCCACCGAATGGGAGTTCTTTACTTCTGAAGTTTGGGAAACGGCACAGCAAGACGGTCTCTGGGCAATTGAGCATAATATGCGTTTCAATGGAATGGCGATGAACCGGATTATGTTCAAGCAACTAACCACAGAACATATGGACAATAATTACCCTGGATTTGACTATGCCATTTTCCAGAACTACGACGAGTGTCTAAGGTGGTGCAAAGAAAAAGAAGCTACATATTGTAGAGCGAACTTAGACGGCCTCTAGTGCACAATCAGTATTTAGACTCTATACAATCAATCTCTTGTAGAATGAGAAAGCACTTGAAGCCGATGGTGAATGCCCTATGTAGTGGTCAGGTTAAAAGGGAGCACTTTGGGACCTGTTTATTTGTCTTGCTGGGCTTCAGCGAGTTTATCAAGGCAAGTTTGGTAGGCTTCGTCGTAATCGTAAAAAACCTTATAATACTGGTTGTTTAGATTTGTCTCTCCAGCCCATATCTGAAGTTTTTTATTCACAACAACGGCGTTAAAAATACAATTGTGAGAAAACATCCAACTTAAAATATCATCGATGTTTGCCCATGACTCGGGTGAACCCCCTTCCCAGTCTCGGGAATCTGTGAGGAGTACCCATGGAGTAGTATAACCTTCAGGTGAGGATTGAATTTTATCTTTCATCTCATCCAGCCACGCGACACATGCTTCTGCATTGATGGAGCCAATCGTTTTGGCTAAGACAACTCTCTTTTCAAAACTCATGGTCCAGTCACCATGAATATTACGCTGTGTCATAGTTTACCCCAACGTCTCTTAATACCTCAACTCAGTATAGACCGTGACTGATTTTTACTTCATGCGTGACAGCGTCTCTGGCTCAAGAAGGTGTGTAAATAAACACATGAACGCTGTAGAGGATACTACTTGTCTTGTTCGTTATGAACTTCAGCGAGTTTATGTAGGCAAGCTTGGTAGGCTTCGTCGTAGTCATAAAAAACGGTATAGTATTTGTTGTTTAAGTGTGTTTCGCCAGCCCACTGGTACATTTTTTTATCTATGACAGAAGCGTTGAAAATACAATTATGTGTATATATCCAGGTAGTAATATCGTCGATGGCTTCCCATGAATCGGATGTTCCCCCTTCCCAACCACGAGCGTCTGTTACGTGTACCCATGGTGTAGTATCACCTTCATTAGATGATAAAACCTTATCTTTCATATCATCTAGCCACGCCACGCAACCCTCTGCATTGATGGCTCCAGTCGTTTTGCTTTTGAAAATTCTATTTTCAAAACTCATTGTCCATTTCCCGTGGATATTACGCTGTACCATTTTTTCGCTTCACTCTCTAGAATGCTGCCTTATTTTAGTATAGCTTAGCGTTCGAAGGCTTTACGCAAAGGCGCCCTCTTTTCATATTACGCCAATTTTAGCTGACCAGTACAACAGTCAGTGTTAAGAACGTGGTTTATGGAATGACTTGCTTTTTTGAACTTCAGCGAGTTTTTCGAGGCAAGCTTGGTAGGCTTCATCATAGTCGAAGTAGACATGGAGAGCTAATTGTCCATTTAATATAGTGTCCATCAGATAATTTTGTACTTTGTTGGATATAACGGTCGCGAGAAGAACACAATTATGCTGACATTCCCAGTCTGTTACTTCATTAATAGCTTCCCATGAGTCAAGTGCGGCTCCTAAGAACTCGGTGCAGTCATTCAATAGCACCCACGGTTTGGTATCACCGTCTGTAGAAGATAAGATGCATTGCTTCATTTCTTCAAACCATGCCTTTGTTGCTTCTTCATTGATTCCACCGACGACTTTTGAATACAATATTCTGCCTTCTAAATGCATTTTCCAGTCGCCATGGATATTTCTCGGTGTCATTGTTTACCGTTTTACAGAAACTGCCTCACTCTAGTATAGCTAACGTTTGAATTCTCAACTGAGACAGACCAGTCCTATGGATTTCGTTTCACCGTGTGATGTGCTTAGGACTCCGTTCACGGAAAGAACTTAGCTATCTCTCTAGCGAACGTGATCATTCTTGAAGAAATGCGTTGGTCGGTGGGTGCCGATATTTCTAGCACTCCTACAGCTATAATTATCTGTTGAGGGCCAACAAGGACATCATTAGGAAGCTTTAACTTTTCGTTTATCATTTCAAAACCACCCCAATTCCTTCCGATACCTAGTTCCCTACCCTCGTACATTCGAATCAAACGTTTACATTCTGGTGGAATTGGTTTTTTAAATTGATTCCATAGAGTGACGGTCCTCACACTTCGAAAACAAAGTTCGGCGACTTGTTCTATAGTTAAAGTGCAGTGTATAGCTGTGAAAATTCCATATTTATCAATCTGATTCCCACTGTGGCGCTTAAGCTTCATTTCCATCCCTTTTGGTAAAAGGAACGAAAGGAAGTAGATTTAACATATGCTCACATAATGCGAACTATTGATAGTAGTGTCACAATGTGAGTTGTTAGAGGACTTACTTCAGGTCACAAATAACCCCAGGTTCGTATGCCATTACAGTGAATTTCAAAAGGTTTACGTTGGTAATTTACTTCCTCAAGGGTGTTGCGTTTCATTTAGAGTTGACAATAATACTTCTTTAGCTAATTGTGAGAACTGTAGAGGGTTGTTTTTTATACTACCAATACTTGCTGTGTAGCTAATAATTGTGTCGTATTTTGGAACATAAAAATAACCTGCTGTATAACCAGATGATACCCCCTCATACACCCATACTTCCCCTAGCTTTTTTGAGTATTGTTCAGTTAAACCTAAAGAATAAGCTGGAACAATGGAAGTCTCAGTAGTAACGACGGGTTGACCAGTTTTTATTGATACTAATGACACCATTTCCTTCATCTGTTTTTTTGGTAATACCTTTCCATTAAATAGGCTTTCTATCCAATATGCCACTTCTTTTGGGTTTGATATAATTCCACCAGATGGTCCGGCAATTGATAGGTTTTCCTCAGTGAAATCTTGTTCTGTGTAATAGTTATAACCATGAACCATTCTAGTTAATAATTTATTGGGTAACCCTTCAGGATAATAATAAGTATTATCTAGTTTGAATTTACCTAGAATACTTTGTCTGAGAATTGAACGTAATGGAATGTTTTTACCAGTGATATTTTGATAAGCTTTCTCTATAATCTGACCAGCAATCACATAGGCAGTATCCGTATAGTGCCACCCTTTCCCAGGAGGAAAATAGGCGTTGGGTATATGGTTATAAGCTAGACTGGTAACTTCATTTAGTTTCCAAACCTTTTGTGGATTTTCTAGTACCATCTTAGAAATTGGAAGTTCCGTATAACTATAAATACCACTGGTCATATTTAATAATTGTTTTATTGTTACGCCACCCCATTTGGGATATTGAGGTAGCCAGTGCTTAATGCTTTGATTAATGTTGAAATCTATGGGGATCTCACCTGCCTGTGATTTCGCTTCTAGCTGGAGTAAAATCGATGAAAAATAAGACTTCGTAATGCTAGCTATTTGCCATAAGTTATTGTCTGATATAGGTTCTCTAGTGTTTTTGTGCACTGTTCCGCTGAATAAATAACATGCGTTGATTTTTAGTTTAGGTGAATGCACATATAAAGCCATACCTGTTATTTTATTATTAACCCGAAACGAGTTAAATATGTCATGAATACTATTGCATTTATTTAAATTAGAAGCATACGAAATGTTCAAAAATAAAAGGAAAATCATAAAAACAATTATTCGTACTAGTGGTTTTTTCATAAAAACATGCTCTGATAGTTTATTTTAAATTACCTATTGTCAAGTGGTTCTTTATTTTTGGTCTTGATAATTACTTTGAACTGTATCATTTTTCCTCTCATAGAAACAGCTTAACAAATCGACGAGTAGAGAATGTATTGCAGAAATTAAGTAATAGTTCTGATGGAGGAATTATCACCATTGCGTGTTATAGGAGTAGGAGGTTAGAGCTTCATAGTCGGGAAGAGTCTAGCTATCTCTCAAGCGAACTTGATTATGTTTGAAGAAGCCTTTTGGTCACTGGGAACAACGATTTCTAGTACTCCAACTGCGATGATTATCTGCTTAGGCCCAACAAGTACATCATTAGGGAGTTTTAACTTGTCGCTCATCATCTCGAACCCATCCCAATGACTTCCGATCCCTAGTTCCCTACCCTCATTCATGCTGATTAATTGCTTACATTCAGAATAACGTAGCCAGACCCTTATCTGGTTACATGGTCGATTAAGTACTACACTTTTTCATACTAAATGGAACGTAAGGCCGTCGCGGAATGAGATTACTCCTCGCCAGTTTACTGTTATTTTATTCATCTTTCTTAGTCGCTAATACAATAACCGTCTGGGGGGAGATATATCCACCTTTTGGCTATGTCGAGGATGGGAAACCTGCCGGGATGAGCAGTGAAATCACCACTCTTCTTTTGAAAACTGCGAATATTGAAGTTGATCAATGGATTATGGCACCTTGGGGGCGAGTCTATTTATCTGGGACTCATAATCCAAATACTCTGATCTATACCGTAGGAAGAACATCAGATAGAGAAGATAAATTTTTCTGGATTGGTCCAATAGCGCCTCCCGGAGCGTATTTGTATAAACTAAAAAGCCGAATAGATATTCACCCGAAAAGCTACGACGATTTAAAAAAGTACGTAATTGGAGGCTTAATTTCTGGAGGAATGACAGAAAGGCTGATTGGAGAAGGGTTTAATGTTTCACCTGTAGCCAAGAATCAACAAAATATTCATCGACTTATACGAGAAAGAGTCGACGTGATCATTATGACGAGTATTCAAATGAAATATTATATCGATGAGCTTGGTTATGATCCTAACGTGTTTGAGTCAGTATGGAGTTTAACTAATAAAGATTCTGGGCAATACCACATAGCGATAAACAAGGAAACCGATCCAAAAACACTGAAAATGCTGCAACAGGCTTTTGATGAAATTTCAAAAAATGGTCAGCTAAAAGTAATACAGAATCGGTACCTTGTTGAGTAGTGTAATCGATTCTCCAGTCCTGTTTCTTGGAACAAGCCTTCAATCTAACGCAAAAACTTAGCTATTTCATTATATTTGAGGAGACCTTTTGGTCAATGGTTGGGTCACTTATTTTGAGCTTTAGCGAGTGCATCTAGGCAGACTTGGTGAGCTTCATCATAATCAAAAAAAAGATGCGCAATGTTCTGGTTATTTAACCCTTTTTCCCATGAAAAGGACTGTATTTTTTTTGAGCAAGCACTCGCTATAAAAACACAGTTATGTTCAGACATCCAATTGACTACTTCGTTAGTGGTCTCCCAGAAGTCTGCAGGTGCAGTCCCCCAATCACGGGCGTCATCTAAAAAGACCCAAGGTTCGGAGTCAGATTTCGGTGATGAAAGGATAGTTTGTCTCATTTCATCAAACCAAGCTTGTGCGGCCTCTTTGTTGGTCGCGCCAGTGACTTTTGAATACAAAAATCTGCCTTCAAGTCGCATGTGCCAGAGTCCATGAATATTCCGCTGTGTCATCACCCGTTACCAAATTGTAGGAATGCTTTACACCAGTATAGCCAATGTTTGATTTAACATAATGGTAATGGAAGTTATTTAGTCACTACTTAGCTCTGTGAGAGCATCTCGGCAAGCTTGGTAGGCCTCGTCATAATCGTAAAAAACTTTATAGTAACGGTTGCTTAGATTTTTATCTCCGGCCCATTCCAATAGCTTTTTGCTAAAAACAACGGCGTTGAAAATACAATTGTGAGAAAACATCCAATCTAAAATATCATCGATGTTCGCCCACGAGTCGGATGACCCTCCTTCCCAGTCCCGGGAGTCTGTCAGGAGTACCCATGGTGTAGTGTCGCCTTCAGGTGAGGATTGGATTTTATCTTTCATCTCATCCAGCCACGCGACACAACCCTCTGCATTGAGAGAACCTATGGTTTTAGCTAGAAATACTCTATTTTCAAAACTCATGGTCCAATCACCATGAATACTTCGCTGTGTCATCATTCGCAACCAAGTTATGGAAAACACTACACAGTATAGAACACAGATATCAATTTCATTATGTTTGAAGAATCCTTTTGATCATTGGGTGCCGCTATTTCTAGCAACGGCGATAATTATCTGTTGCGGGCCAACTCGTGCATCATTAGGGAGCTTTAGCTTTTCATTGATCATTTCAAACCCACCCCAGAGACTATCTTATTGCTGCCCATACTTTGCGTAGATTTTGTCTATCTGGCCACTGTCCTTCATCTCTTTTAAAGCTTTCGAGAGTTTGTTTATTAATTCCTCTTTGTTACGCACTTGAGAGGCATTTGAAATGGCCAAATAAGCACCACGCGAAGGAAACATTGGTGTGGGTAAGGCTACGATAGAATCAGACAAACCCATTATAGATAGCCAATAATAGACTTCTTGTTGATTGCCAACTAAAGCCTGTACCCGCCTCCCATTAAGTTTCTTTATGTTTTGCTTCATAGAAGCCTCTTCAACCTGAATCAGTTTTTCGTTCTTTGCCTGCTCAAATTCTTTGCTTATATAGAATGCGGTGTTTTTGCCAATAAATTTTCCATATAGGTCGGAAATGGATTCAAACTTAAACTCCTCACCTTTACGCACAAAGACTTTGAATGTGCTTTCATGAATTGGCGTGGGAATGAACTTTGCGAAGGATTCTCTTTCCTCGGTTCGAAAAAGAGAGAATGCACCATCCACGTGTCCGCTCTTGGTTTCGTGGATGACACGTTTCCAGGGTACAAGCCGTATTGTAATAGGCACGCCTGATTTTTTACTCAGTAACTGGATAATTTCGATATCGATACCTGTTTGTCGCCCTGATTGAAGCCAGGAATATGGGACGAAATTTTCCATAGTGTACAAGGTAATCTGGGCTTGCAGATTGAACGCCGAAAAGAGCAATACTAGCCATGCTAAAACACCACTTACTTTCATGCCTGCTCCTTTCTATCAATGCTGTTCTTACTTGGTTACTACTGAAGTATAGTTGTTAGGCAGTCATGTATGGATCTGAGGTTTCTATCTGTAAATCGGAGTGGATATGATGGGGTTTAACTGAATCACTTATTGTTCTACTACTTACTAACAATCTTTGCTATAAATTATTGTATTTATTGTATTTATTGTATTACGTTATTGAATCCTATATTTCATGATGATTTTACTAAATACTCTCTTTTTTTCTAGCATCCAAGCTACTCTATTTAACTCAACGATATCTATGCCTGATTTCTTAGATAACATTATTCTTACGTCTGTATGCCCTTCTAAATAATCAGAAGGGACAATATGATAATGTTGATCCATTTTTAGTAAGTTGTGGTATGTGGATATTTCTGATCCAATGAACATGGTTGTTCTACCGGCTATAAACATCCTAATCATCGTTTCTGTATTTTTTGCGTCTACTCTCTTAATAATTCCATCCTGCGTAGCCTTATCGAATTCATGGTAGTAATAGCCACTTACAGCACCGATTTTTCCCCCTGTCACATCATTGACAGACCATATTTTTATCTTGTCCTTACTGAACGACCAAAATCTAAATTTTTCCCTATATATCATAGGTGTCCACTCAAAATCATTGGGGTTAGGAACCCACTCTTTAGCCATACCGACGAACATATCGCATTTGCCACTTTTGATTGTTGTTGCCAGTCTTTTTCTATTTGTGTATACCCATTCTATTTTTCTGTTCATGTGCACTCCTATAGAGTTAGTCATATCGAAAACGATACCTTTAGTGATTTTACCAATGGTATAAGGAGGTCGGTGCCCATCAATGTAGAAGTAAGGTTCTCCGGCAAACTCACCCCAACATACTTTTATTGTATCTTCTGGCGGCGTTTTATTCTGGGAGAAGGTGGCGGTAGACATGAGTAAAGATATTAGTAAAATATATGTCCCTTTGAACCAAGAGCGACTAGCCCCTACATCTTTGCCTCTCAAAACGCTAGAGAATAGTCTTCGCCCTGAAAAACTAATATTCCAGTCCCCATGAGCATTTCTCTTTTTCATCGTTCGAGTTCGCTATGTTGCTCCGTTTTCAATTAATTATAGCTAGGGCTTGAAAACGCGCTTATTGAGGCCCTCACAGGGATATGTCTTAAACGTATGAGAAATTACGTCCATGCTTAGTATCTGAGGGCAAAGTTTACAAATGACTTTATTTTCTTATTGATTCTTAGCTTCCTCGAGCTTGCTTTGACACCATTCTAATGTTTCATCGTAGTTATCTGAGTAAAACTGGCCAAATAGTACGGGGGTTCCGGCTTTTTCATCCATGTTAGTGACAAAATGCTTTAACATTTTTGTTGTGCATACGACGCCATACGCAATCATGCCGTGATCTGCGAGCCAAGCATATAAGGGTGGGAAATAGTCCCATACTTCTGGGGGACAGAAATTCCATTTCCTCAAGTCATTGAGTAGTACCCATTGATCGGGGAGCTCATTTAGGACGAGTGATTTTGCCTCGTTACCGAACTCTTGGGCTGTTTGTAGGTTCCAGGAACCTTCAGCTACTTGATATAGAATACCAGTTGATGCTGAGGTGTGGGATATCCCATGTTTATTTGGATGCACTTTTCTACCTTTGCATTATAAACCTACTCAACATCGGTTAAGTCTTTATGTTTATTGAAACTACCGGTTGATTTTGTAAGTCAGCGACTATGACTATTTAGTCAGAAAGTGTCTGACTAATAGACTTCAACGTCTATAGTCTTATGTGCTCGGCTCACGACGATATCGATAGTCCACTCTCGTTCTTTAAAGTGGGAACCGACACGAGTTTCTAATTCAGTAAGAAGTGTTGGAGAACATTCAAATCTAATTTGCAGACAGGCATATCCATTCTCTCGGAGCTTACTTTCAATTGCTTCGATTGTGTTGGTGACTTCTTTTTCAATTAAGAGCTCTTGGCTTAGAATAAAATCGGATTTTTTCATATAGATAGCCCTACTGATAGTGACACGTCATAAAATGCGATAGAGAAGCACATTTTTTCTTAAGCTAAGTATAGTTCTGCCTTGGATGATTATTTTGAAAACATCGGCCTTTTGAAGTGGATTTACGACTCATAGTGTCGTGCGAAAGAGTGATGTGAGGTATTCAATGGTAAGGGAAAGAAATGCACATGGTGATTATGTGTTTGACTTGTCCAACGTTGAAGAAGGAATTTTGATTCATCGTGCCTTCGGCTCGTGGAGTATGTAAACGGCTATCCAGAATCACAATGAGTTGATAGCCATTGTTAAAACGCACCGATGCCATCTTCAATCTTAAGGAAGCGTAGATTTCGAGATAAGGTTTACTTATCTGCGTAGCCCCTTACTCGCTGGTGTTGGTGCCTCTGAGACCATAAACCATCCTTCTATAAAATATCCCTCCATTTTTCCAAGAAGATAGCGCTAAAGCATTAAAGTATTGGCTTTGGGCTAGGTGTTACCTAGCCCGCTCTTACTGACTAAATTATTGGTTTTCTTATTAAAAATAGATTGCTTATCTCATGATTAAGCCGCCATCCACGGCGTATTCACTGCCTGTCACATAGGATGAACTTTCCGATAATAAGAACAAAGCGACAGCGGCGGCCTCTTCTTCCGACGCTACTCGCCCGAGAGGGACTTGGCTCACTACCGATTTTTCGAAGCTTTCGCGAGCTTCGTCAAGAAGGAAGCTGCGAAGGTTGGATTGGATTGGTCCTGGGCATAACGAGTTGACACGAATACCACGAGGAGCAAGCTCCCTAGCCCATGAGCGAACGGCGGCAGAAATGGCCCCTTTTGATGCTGCGTAAACACTAGTCATTGCAGCACCTTCATAAATAGAACTAGAGCTGGTGACCACGACAGAAGCCTTGTCTTTTAGGCAATGACTCAGTGCAGAGATCTGTAAAAATGGGCCTCGAACATTAGTGTCCATAATACTGTGGTAATGGGATGGATCTATATCTTGTATCGTCCCTATATCTGCTATTGCAGCATTTAGAAATAGACCATCTATTTGGGGAGTGTCTCCTAACTCTTCCAATAGAGATTGACCAGTGTTGAGAAGCGAAGCGTCATTTTTAACGGCTCTACCACTCTCCTTTAGGAGTGTTTGGGCATGAGCTATTCTCTCTGGATCTCGGCCAGTGACGGTAACGAAACCACCCTGTTCCACGATTGCTTTCGCTGTCGATAAACCAATGCCACTGGTTCCGCCCGTGATAACGAAATGCTTACCGCTAAAATCGTACATATATGTCCTTTTTGATTTTACAGAAATAAAACACCGCCTCCGTGAAGGTTAGAAATGAAAGCGGAGTTAGGAGGGGCTTTTCTTAGAATTGCAGACTGCTATTTAGTTTATCTTGACAGGCTTGATAGGCTTCATCGTAGTCATAGAAAAACCTTACGATATGTTGATCGTTAAGTCCTTTTTCGAAAGCGTATCGATGAATCTTCTTTGAGAAGACTATCGTGAGCAGCACACAATTATGTTCGTACATCCATTCAACGGTCGTGTTATTAGTTTCCCAGGAGTCGAGTGAAGACATGTCCCAGTTACGGCAATCATTAATAGATACCCAAGGAAGGTTATCACCATTTTGGGATGTTAATATGTTTTGCTTCATATCTTCGAACCAAGCATCGCCTGCTTCTCGATTTGTCGGGCCAGTGAGTTTTGAAAAAAGAGTCTGTTCACTGAAACTCATTGTCCAGAGTCCGTGAATATTCCTTGATGTCATTGATGCTTCCCCTCTGAGTCTCCGTGCCTCAAAGTATAGGCAATAGGAAAATTATTCAACTCATTCTATATTGCCATCACATTGACTCAGTTTTCGGATTTGGACCGTATTGGTTGGTCCCGTCATTACTAGGTTGAACAAGAAAATACAGTAACACTAGAGGACCAATAATAGGAACTAACATGATGAAAAACCACCAACCCGTTCTATTGCTGTCGTGAAGCCTGCGAATTGTGACCGCTAACATGGGTAAGAAAACCAGTAAGAGATACAGAGTGCTTAGAATTCCTTGTGGGGACTCATCGACGTACAGACGAAAATGTTCATCTAAAAAGGTTAGGCAGATAGACACAATCGCGTGGACTAAAGTGAAATACCAGTATTCCTTCCTTCTCGCCCTTCCCCCAAATACCGTGTATTTGCTCAATACGAGTAGATACCAATTCATCGTCTTCTCCTTATGACGGTTAACAGCATTGCGATATGTTCAAGCACTGATCTAAAGACATTTCTAGTGGTAGAGGCTTAAAGGCTAGAGACAGTACTATTTCGTCCTTTTATATCTTAGCTCTCAGCCTACTCACATGTGAAATCAATTGATTATTTTTGTTTATAAAAAACCAATTAAATCACTTCTGGATTACAAAACCTGCTTTACTGGGCTCGAAAACTAGTGAAAAATGTAGTTTTACTACGGAGTTTTGAATGAATTCAGTACATCTACTTTCCCTCTTTATCTTTATGTTTGTCTCTACGATTACCCCGGGCCCAAATGTCGTTATGATTACGGCATCAGGGGCGAACTTTGGCATCAAACGGTCTTTACCCCATTTATTCGGTATTCCTGCTGGTATATATATCATCATGGGATTGGAATCTTTGGGCATTAGCCACGCGTTTGAACATTATCCGATGATCCCGCTGATAATAAAGGTACTGGGCAGCGCCTATTTGCTATGGTTAGCACTGCTGCTTGCCCAACGTGGTAAGCCTGTGGAATCAAACAAAGCACGCCCTCTCACGATGAAAGAATCTTTGTTGATGCAGTTTTTAAACCCTAAAGGCTGGATTCTGACTTTAACCGTGCTAACAGGTTATGCGGTGCCGGGTGATAACTACTGGTGGTCTGTTTTAGCGGTGATTACCGTCTATGCATGGTCTGGTACTCTAACTTCAGGAATATGGCTGGTGCTAGGAAGTCAAATCGCCAAAGTCTTAAGAACTGAGCCTCACTGGAGACTCTTCAATAAAGTGATGGCCCTTCTGACGGCAGGATGTGCCGTATTGTTGTGGACTGGAGTATAGATTTTTCGAGCGTTAAATCACTTCTATTAATTCATTAAGTAACTAAACCACTTGTACTAAACAATGAGTGAACTGAATAGCCTCCCCAAGCAATGACTCTAGGGAGGCCGTTTGAATTGTCTGAACGTAGATTGCCTAAAAGTACACTTCGACTGGCATACCCTCAATAAGCGAATTTTTATTTAATTTCGATTCGTAAAGTGACAATGTCACCTTCATCAGTGACCGCTTCCCTTCAAAGGGCTTGGTGAGCTGCTCCGGGATCTTTAATGCCAGCTGTGTTGGCGCAGAAACTTTCGCAGAGTACGTCTTTCCATTGGGTAACTTAATTTGCGCGACCTCTCCAAGTTGAGCTTTACTAATGTACTTGGCATCTAAGTAAGCATTAATGGTCGCGGGTTGGTCCAACTTCGAATAGGTCATCACTTCCGACGAGGAGTCCACTCGCTCACCGACACGCCCTATTTCATTCAATACTCTACCGTCAAAAGGTGCTTTCACGAGTAACAACGCTTCTTGCTCCTTTTTAACCATCAATTTCATTTTTAAGTTGCGTATGATATTTGAAATATCACCAACGTAATCTTCATCGGCCCCTTTGAGCTTGGCTAGTTGCAGCTGTAGCGTGGCATCAGATAACTGAGTCTCCGTGGTGTAGTAGTTAGTTAGCACCGAAGCATAATCAGCGGTGCTGACATGGCCATCTTTGAAATACGAGTCATATTTTTTTTTGATTGCTCCCATTTCAGTTAAGTTTTTCTGTGCATTGTCTTTTGCGGATCTATACAGTTTAACTTCGTTCTTCTCTCGCAATGAATTGTAGTGATGGAGCCGATTGATCTCGGTTTCAAGAAACTGAATCTCTTTCTCTAAAACCTGATTCTTTAGCAAGAAAAGTGGTTGCCCTTTAGTGACGCTGTCACCAACCTTAACATATACGTCACTGATGGTGCTGGATTCAGGAGCGACAATTTCAATGGGTTGATAAGTCACAATGCCTGAAGCAATAGTGAAAATCTGCTCGCGTAATAACCAGTAATAGACAGCCAGCATTGCGGGTAGCAATATCATGGTAAGCAACAAGAACCAGCGAAATCGATAGCCACCACGCTTCATTTGACCGTAGGATACGTTTAATCCTTTTTGTGAAGTTGGGTTCTTCTGCTTGTCGAGCATAAATTTAATTTTCAAAATTTCTTCCCTCTTTTTAGTACCCACCATGGAGCCATCCCTGACTCCTCATGAGAGCGACGAAATACTTCGTTAAATACTGAAAACGCTGTAACAAATCTGGCGAAAAAGGCATAGGCCGGATAGAGAAACAGCCAGCCGACTAGTAAAAAATCATCACTTTTTCTTTCAGAAATCAATAGCCAGTAGATGGTGAACTTAACCCATATAATGGATAAGTAAACCAAATAAATTAGGAAAATAGCGGCCATCGAAGAAATGATTGGATTGACGAAAATCAGATAGATGAAATACCAGACGACCAAGATTGGGACGAGAACGTTTTTTAGCACGCCATACACTAGTGTATACAGAAACACTGGCCAACCAAGAAGCTTCGGAGAAAGCCCTTTGATGTGTTTTCTTAAATAAAGAAATAGCAAATCACCATCCCAGCGGAGGCGTTGTAACACAAAATCTTTAACGGATGCTGGTGCATCGGTATGCCCAATTGCATGTGGTGTAAAAGCCAACTTGTTGCTTTTATAGCGCGACTTATACTGCTTTAAGCGCATGGTTAAGTCTAAATCTTCCGCAGTGTGTGTGTCCCAACCGCCGACACGTTTTAAAATTGGTCGGCGAAATGCGCCAAACGCACCAGAGATATTGTTTAAAAGGCCAAACTGCGATGTGCCAGTCTTCCCTCCTTGCATCGACATCATATATTCCAGTGCTTGCATTCGAGTAAGGATATTGGTGTTAACGTTACGAACGCGCAAAGCACCGCCTGATGCAATCACGTTAGGATCTTTAAACTGGTTCGCCATCACTAGGGCCATGTTGTTGTCAAAGGAAGTATCCCCGTCTACATTAATCACGATATCGTGACTGGCTTTATGTAGTCCCATATTTAACGTGGAAACACGACCACCCCGCTGCCATTTTGGGATAACTTTGACTTGTCGGTTTGGCTTTTTTCCTTGGTAGTAATGAAAGGCATTCATTGCCGCTTGAAAAGTATCTGAGTTTTGCACTGCCCCGTCTACAACGGCTAATACTTCAATTTGCCCTGGGTAAATTTGCTCTACCAAGCTATCAATGGTGACGCGTATTCCTTCCCCTTCACTGTAACAGGTGATAATGAAGGTGATCGGTGGGGTGTGGGGAGCGGTAATGGGGCGAGTATTTTTGAAATACCAGCGGAAAATACCAAATATCATCATCAGTATAAGAGGCGATTCTATAATCATGATCATCGGGAAGAAAGCGGCGAATGCTTCCATACTCGATGTCACTTGCCGGAAAACGCCAGCAGAGATGAATGCGATATACTGGATAAAATCAATCATTGAGCTCACTCGTACGTTCTTTAAACCAAGACTTTACGTCTTGCAAACTTTGATCAGGTAGCGCCCAGTGTTTTACCCTTAATTCAATCAAATCTGAATTGATGAGGTTTGCGCAATCTTCAAGGCGAGCATAAACGACTTTCAAA
This sequence comes from Vibrio profundum, assembly GCF_050337555.1. NCBI lineage: Bacteria > Pseudomonadati > Pseudomonadota > Gammaproteobacteria > Vibrionales > Vibrionaceae > Vibrio > Vibrio profundum. Next base: position 130,451 of record NZ_JAKJTA010000009.1, on the reverse strand, counting down.
AAATCGTGCTCAAAATGTGGCAGTAGTACATAAATCAAGTCGTCATCATATTGGCAACTTAGGTCGGTGTTTCTAAATATCTTCTCCAAGTACTCAGATAATTGCACCATGAATTCTATGTAGGATACGTCGCCATTTTGTTTTATGTACTCATCTGCATTGGCAATCTTTAGTCCAATGAGCAAGTCTTGATGCTGATGTCGTGCGGAGAGTTGATTCTTCCATAACGTCGCTGCTTCAAAAGCAGATGGGTTTACCGTGCCTTGTAGCTGGATATTGTAATTAGGGTTCAGTTCTTCTTCGAATAAGAAACGCTGTGCGTTTTCGCCAGCTTTGTATGCATAAAAAGTTGTTGGCTTGAGCCCATTAACATCGTTAACGAAATCGCATGATAGACATTTTGCGATGACATTAGCCTCGGCAAATTCTTGTTTGCAGTCGTTGCAATGATAGGATTCCAGCGGCCTGTCATAATCAACCCCAATATGCTTGAGCGTGGTCGAACACTTCGGACAGCTCATGGTGTGAGCCGACATAAACTCACTTGAATCGTTCACGTGGCCACACGTGAAGCAATGAACCGCGTCATATGAAGTAATATCGATTGAATGGCAAGCCGGACATGAATCAACGTAGTTTAGATACCCCGAGTCGCATTTCTGGCAATAACGTACTCTGTCAACGCAGTTGTCTACTTTTAAAATGTCGAGCTGCTGGAGGCGATGTAAATACCGAAAAGGTGTCGAGTCTTGATTATGGTAGATATCCAGCAGCGGATAACGATACAGTTCAGTACTGGTGAGCGCTTTTTGAGGCATTAATTTTCGATTTGAATTGCCCCATAAGTAAGCAAGCAGCCTATCTTTTGGTTGATCGGGTACACGTAGTGATTTGAGGATATCTTGGCTTAACTCTGTCTCTTTAGTGATTTCACCATCAGAGAGGTATTTGCTTAGTGGGCTTGAGATAGCCGTATAAACTGTCCAGCTCCAACCATATGTTGATAGATGAATGCGTTTCAGCATGTCATCTTGTTCTTCTTCGGGCAAGTTTATCAAGCACGTGACGGACTTTTCTTCAAATACACTTTTTTCGGCTTGCTTAAAGTGTGTATGTATTCCTATTTGTTCAATCACACTATTATATGGTCCAAACAAGGTGATAGAGTGTAAAGCTTCCGACATAACGAGTTCCTTCTAACTAAAGTGTGACTTAATACAAACTTATAACTTGAAATCAAAAGGTTATATGTCCATTACTTCTACGTTATCACTATTCCTGTATGTGTTTCAATTTGACGCTTCTTTATGTGAGAAGCAAGAAACGATCCTATATGACCTGAGTCATAAATTTGACATCTTTCTAGTCGAATAAGGTTTTGAGTGTGGATAGCGTTTTTTTGTTATTGGATAACTATGGTTTATTCTCTATACGGCATTTAGTTATAGTGCATTAGCTTTGTTGTGTACTAACCACGCACCAGCAAGTAACTGTGCTAATTCAAAATGATGGATATTTGATAATTCGATTTCGGATTCAGTGACAATGTAACAAATAGATCTAACTTAGTGAACGTTTTAGGGTAATCAACGCGCCATTCGTTTTGATTGTGCTTCACCTCAACTACCGCCATTTTACTAACGATAGACATAGGCAGTTCAGAATGAATCGCTATCGTCCCCTCACCTACCTGATCGATCTGAACCTTGTGATTCTCAATTTGAAAGTCACATTGAGAATCAAGATTGCAGTGAATAACTTGATTTGATTCAAATTTCATCGTTTTCCAAAAAAAAGCAGTTAAAAGTACGACTAACATTAAGAGGATTTGGGCTAATCGCCCTTTCGTAAGTTTTTCAGCGGCCATGTAAACACTACCTTTGGGTACTAAGGTTCGAAATAGAATGCGGAAGAACTAACCTACCGATTTGTCATAAAAATATTAATTGGACTATAGTTTGACCGTGTTAGTCACTCTTTCTATTACAACAAAGTCAAATCAGGATATTCGGCTTAGGTATGAGAATCTTTGAGCGCTATTACGACATGGGTCACTAGAGATGTAAAGGGTCGTCAACTAAAAAACTGGAAAGACAGACTATGAGCCAAGAACACCAGCTTGAGCAAGATTATAACTACACCGTCGTACGTCAATTCACGCTCACGACAATTTTGTGGGGAATAGTTGGTATGTCTGTAGGCGTTCTTATTGCCGCCCAATTGGTTTGGCCTCAGCTAAACTTTGATACACCCTGGTTGACTTACAGTCGGCTACGCCCACTTCATACTAATATGGTCATTTTTGCTTTCGGTACCAGCGCCCTATTCGCATCCTCCTATTACGTAGTGCAAAGAACATGTAAAACGAAACTCTTTGGTGGTTTGTTAATCCCATTTACGTTTTGGGGCTGGCAAGCCATTATTATATCCGCCGTGTTAACCTTACCTCTTGGACTAACGTCTGGAAAAGAATACGCCGAACTTGAATGGCCAGTAGACATTGCCATAGCACTTGTCTGGGTCTCCTACGCGGTGGTTTTCTTTGGCACAATTGCTAAACGAACCACATCTCACATTTACGTCGCAAACTGGTTTTTTGGTGCCTTTATATTAACGGTTGCGGTGTTACATATCGTCAATAGCCTTGCCGTCCCGGTTAGTTTAGGGAAATCATATTCCGTTTATGCCGGAGCCGTCGATGCTATGGTTCAATGGTGGTATGGGCACAATGCAGTGGGCTTCCTTCTTACTGCAGGCTTTCTAGGAATGATGTATTACTTTGTGCCCAAGCAAGCAGAAAGACCGATTTACTCTTATAGGCTGTCTATCATTCACTTTTGGGCGCTCATTTCACTTTATATATGGGCAGGCCCTCACCATTTACATTATACCGCTCTGCCAGACTGGACTCAGTCTCTAGGTATGGTGATGTCGCTCGTGCTGTTTGCGCCTTCTTGGGGTGGCATGATTAATGGGATTATGACGCTATCTGGCGCGTGGCATAAGCTGCGCAACGATCCGATTCTACGCTTTTTGATTGTTTCTCTCTCTTTCTACGGCATGTCTACGTTTGAGGGACCCATGATGGCGATAAAATCCGTTAATGCCCTCTCTCACTATACCGACTGGACGATAGGACACGTGCACTCAGGCGCTCTAGGTTGGGTTGCGATGGTATCAATTGGTTCAGTGTATCACCTCGTTCCTCGCCTGTTTGGCCAAGAGCGGATGTATTCCATTAAACTAATCAACATTCACTTTTGGTTAGCTACCATAGGTACTGTTCTCTATATCGTCGCAATGTGGATTTCCGGTGTGATGCAAGGGCTAATGTGGAGAGCCGTTAATGCTGATGGAACCTTAACCTACAGTTTCGTTGAATCAGTTCAAGCATCCTATCCGTTCTACACCATAAGATTCATTGGCGGTCTAGTTTTCTTATCAGGAATGCTATTAATGGCGTACAACACTTATAAAACTGTATCAGCACCAAGCGATAGCTTAAAAGCGCTTCAACAGCCAGCATAGAGGAACTGAGGATGGATTCTGGTTCAAACAATCGCCATGAAAAAATAGAAAAGAATGTCGGCCTGTTAGCCATCCTGATCATAGTAGCGATTAGTTTGGGTGCCTTGGTCGAAATTACTCCTCTAATGTTTCAAAAACAGACCACTGAACCGGTAGAAAATCTACGCCCCTACACCGCGCTTGAGCTAGAAGGTCGCGATGTGTTTATTCGTGAAGGGTGTAACGTGTGTCATAGCCAAATGATTCGTCCATTTAGAGCGGAAACTGAGCGCTATGGGCATTATTCGGTCGCTGGAGAAAGCGTATGGGAGCATCCTTTCTTATGGGGTTCGAAACGTACCGGTCCTGACCTAGCTCGGGTTGGAGGTCGCTATTCCAATGAATGGCACCGAGTTCACTTAATCAATCCAAGAGATCTTGTGCCTGAGTCAAATATGCCAGGGTTTCCGTGGCTAGCAAAGAATCAACTAGACGGTAAACTTACGACTGACAAATTGACTATTTTCCGTGACAAGTTTGGGGTGCCCTATACAGACAAGCAAATTGCAGATGCAAAAACTGACGTACAAGGAAAAACAGAAATGGACGCCATTATTGCTTACCTCCAATCTCTTGGTCACGCGATGAAGTAAGGAATCGATATGGATATTGCGACATTTCATAGTATTTGGACCGTATTGCTATTCGCGTGTTTTATTGGCGTCGTTTGGTGGGCATATGGCGGCAAACGCAAAGCACGTTTCGATCAAGATGCCAAAATGATATTCGATGATGAGCCTCAACGCTCCTCATCTGAGAAAGGAGTGAAAAAACCATGAGCATGTTTTGGAGCATCTGGATCACCGTTATTACCGTAGGGACCCTCATTGGCTGCGCTTTACTTCTCCGTTGGTGCTCAAGTAATAATACTTCTGTCGAAGAAGGCCAGGACATGGGCCACGAGTACGATGGTATTCGAGAGCTTAACAACCCCCTCCCTAAGTGGTGGGCGTATATGTTTGTGGTAACATTGATTTTTGCCGTTCTTTATCTTGCTCTTTACCCAGGGCTTGGTAGCTTCAAAGGATTATTAGGTTGGACAAGCTCTGATCAAACAGTCCGTACCGTTTCTGAATACAAAGCATCCATTGCCAAGGCACAAGCGAATAAGCAGCTGGATCAATATGCCAAAGAACTCGGCGATGCGGACCAATACTTCGGTGAAACCTTCTCTCGGCTGGCATATCAAAAAGACGGCAAAATATTACGAACAATTCCAGAAATAGCGAAAGATTCAGAGGCTCTGAAAGTTGGCCAAAGATTGTTTTTGCAAAATTGCTCTCAATGCCATGGTTCAGATGCTCGAGGTCAAAAAGGCTTTCCAAATTTAACCGATAACGCATGGCTTTATGGCGGCGAGCCGAATGCGATTATCACCACCGTTACCGCTGGCCGTATAGGACAAATGCCTAACTGGAATGACGCTCTAGGCGCACAAGGCGTTAAAGATGTGGTGAGCTACGTTTTGAGCTTATCTGGGCGATCAGTTAATTCACGAGAAGCGCTCGCAGGTAAGAAACGTTTTGTCGTTTGCGCCGCATGTCATGGAACGGATGGTAAAGGCAATCCAGATCTTGGAGCCCCTGACCTAACCGACCGACATTGGTTATATGGCGGAACCCGCGTAGATGTTACCGAAAGTGTGATGTATGGCCGAGCAGGCGTTATGCCAGCGTGGAAAAATATCTTAGGAGAAGACAAAATTCAGTTAGTCGCCGCCTATGTATGGAGCCTTAACAATCAACAAGACTCCGCTAAATGATTCTCGCTGGATAACTCTCTACTAAGTGAATTCCCTAATCTATAGGAGATAAAATGATTAAACCTTGGTATCAGCAGTTTTGGCCTTGGTTCTTAATTATATTACCTTTAACTGTGGTTATCTGGACCATAGCGACTGTCATCATTTTTTCTCAGCACTCCGTATCTCTTGTCACCGATGACTATTACAAGAAAGGCAAGAGCATAAACCAAGATTTATCTAAATTGAAAGTGGCCAAGCAACTAGGCATTGCGATCAGTATGACAGCCTCGGGTAAAGAGCTGACCTTGCAGCTGCATCAAGGTCAGTTAGCCCATTACCCTGCAATCAAAGTGCTATTTGCACATCGAACCCTACCCGATCGTGATTTCAGCCAATTATTAACGTCATCCGCCAATGGTCAATATAGAGTCAAGCTAGACAACGAACTAAAAGGACCATGGTTTATCGAAGTGAGTCCTTACGATAAAGCTTGGAAGCTACAAGGCAAAATTAACTTCCCTATTCATAGCAACACTAGGCTATAAAAAGAAACACTAGGCTATAAGTTGGCTGAGGTAATAAGTGAACAACGAGCAAACTTGCTATCACTGCGGAGAAATGGTTCCCACAAACTCGCGCTTCCTCGTCGAGATCTTAGGGTCATCTCGAGCAATGTGCTGTCCCGGGTGTGAGGCGGTTGCACAAACGATTGTCAGCAGCGGGCTTACTTCATACTACCAATTTCGCACTCAACCCGCTGAGCGTGCAGATTTAGTTCCCAACTCTTTATCCCATTTGCAACATTACGACGATATTCAGATTCAATCTGAGTTTGTTTCCTCCCTAGATGGGCTAGATAGCATCACCCTAGCGATAGAGGGCATATCATGTCCAGCCTGCGCTTGGTTAATTGAGAAACGATTAACCACCTTGGCAGGTCTAAAATGGGTAAGAGTCAACACCACAACGAGCCGCGCACTCATACGTTGGTATACGACAGAAGTAAAACTCAGTGAGATTCTGGAAACCATTCACCGACTCGGCTACACCGCCGCTCCCTTTGAACCAGACAAACAAGAGAAGGCCTACCAAAGAGAAGCCAAGCGCTATCTATACCGATTAGGGATTGCGGGCATAGCCAGTATGCAAGTGATGATGCTGGCCGTCGCGCTTTACTTCGAGGTATTTAGTGGATTAGAGCCTGAGATGAAAAGCTACCTTCGCTGGGTCAGCTTAATTTTTGCCACACCGGTACTCGTCTATTCTGCTTTCCCTTTCTATCACAACGCTTGGCGCAACTTAAAAGGAAAAACACTAGGGATGGACATCCCTATCTCCCTTGCCTTGATTCTTGCCTACCTAGCCAGCGCCTACGCCACCATTCACGAAACAGGTGAAGTATTCTTTGAATCCATCGCGATGTTTACCTTTTTCTTACTACTTGGTCGATTTTTGGAAGTTAGAGCGAGAAGAACGGCTTCCATCGTCACCGCAAACTTAATCAAATTAGTTCCTACCGTAGCCAAAAAAACGAGCGGAGAAAGCGTCGCTGTATCCAAATTAAAAGTAGGAGATACAATTACCGTATTACCTGGCGAGCGTATTCCATCTGACGGCGACTTACTCTCACCGTTAGCCTATATTGACGAATCTATGCTCACCGGCGAATCACGTCCCGTTAAGAAAACACAATCTGATCAGGTTTACGCTGGCACTCTCAACGGGAATGAAGCACTAACGATTTGTGTTTCTCGAGAGAAAAATAATTCAGCAGTCAGCCATATAGTACGATTACAAGAAGAAGCTCAACTGACTAAGCCCAAAATAGCCAAACTCGCAGACACCATCGCTCGGTACTTCGTCGCTTCCCTGATTGTTATCGCACTAGGCACTTGGTATTACTGGCACCAGCACAACCCAGAACAAGCCCTTTGGGTGGTCCTTTCTGTTCTTGTCGCGACCTGCCCATGTGCACTCTCGTTAGCGACTCCGACAGCCCTGACTTGCGCCACATCGCAATTGGCTAAATTTGGCCTGTTACTTAGGCGCAGTCATTCACTCGAAACCCTGTGCAAAGTCAATCAACTGGTTATCGATAAAACTGGCACACTCACTACTGGCAAGATAACGCTGACTAACATTGAATGCTTCGCGCCTTTTACCTTAAAAGAATGTGTCTCCATAAGTACCGTATTAGAATCTCATGCCAACCATCCGCTATCCGGCGCCTTTCAACGTTACTACGACAGCTTCGATGAAAAACACTCGATCGGGCTAGAAGAAATCACCAAGGTTACGAATCATATCGGCCAAGGCCTATCAGGCGATGTTCAAGGGCAACAAATACGGCTAGGCTGCGCTCAGTTCGTTCTATCAGAGCATCGTACCAACGATAGAAATAGCTGCTATTTATCGATCAATGGGCGTCATGCTGCCACTTTTACCTATCAAGATTCCATTAGAGATACCGCTGAGGCGCTCATTCAACAATATGAAAAAGAAGGCATTCAGACGACGCTGTTAACCGGTGACAACAAGCAAAATGCACAGGATGTCGCATCTCAAGTGGGCATTACTCATATCATTGCGTCAGCTTCCCCTGAAGACAAACTTAATGCCGTCAACCAACTAGCCAAGGACAAAATTACACTAATGGTGGGAGATGGTATCAACGATGTTCCGACATTAGCAGGCGCCCACTTGTCCGTAGCGATGGGAGGAGGAACTGACGTTGCACAAGCAACCGCAGATATAGTTTTGCTCGGAGATCAACTAGATAAACTGCTATTTGCTCGACATTTAGCGCTTAAAACTCGCCATATTATTCGGCAAAACTTGCTCTGGTCGTTAGGCTACAACGTATGTATTCTTCCGCTAGCGATCTCTGGAATGATTGCTCCCTACTTTGCGGTGATCGGCATGTCGGCCAGTTCGCTCATTGTAGTGACCAACTCTCTGCGCCTATTAAAAGCACCTAATACGAGCAAGCCGATGATTCAAAATGAGGAACGAATTTAAATGGCAAGCCTATATATATTGATTCCAATTGCGATAGTGTTGGTATGTATTGCTGGCGGTATTTTCATATGGGCAGTCAAACACGATCAGTTTGAAGATCTTGATCGCCAAGGGCTCGATATCCTCATGGAGGACGAAGAAAACACCAGCGAAAAAGCGAAAAAGGATGAACAAGAATGACGCTTGATTGGGCCGCAGCTTTTATGGTCGGCGTACTTGGCTCGGGTCACTGTATGGGAATGTGTGGCGGCATAGCCAGTTTACTCAATATCCATCGCCAAAAGCCATCAGTCACTATCCCACTATTTTATAACGCCGGTAGGCTAATCAGTTACAGTCTATTCGGTGCAGTCATTGGCGGGGCCGTTTCTTCCCTAGCGCTTTTCTCATCCAATACCCATATCCTAACCTGGTTAAGGCTTCTCGCCGCCCTATTTATGGTTCTGCTCGGCTTATACATTAGCAACTGGTGGAAAGGTTTAGTTATCATTGAAAAAGCGGGCCAATACATCTGGAAATATATCTCTCCCTTCGGACAATCTTTACTTCCGCTCAAATCTCCTATGCACGCCTTACCATACGGCTTTGTATGGGGTTGGCTTCCTTGTGGGTTGGTCTACTCTATGCTCACGTGGGCCAGCGTTACGGGCAGTGCTGCCCATGGCGCGCTCACTATGTTGTTCTTTGGGCTCGGCACGCTACCTTCTATGTTAGCCATCGGATACGGCAGCCAGTGGCTAAGCTCCTTCCGAACGTCAAGAAATATACGTCGAGCTGGCGCTGTTATGCTTATCACTTTTGGTGTGTATACCGCTAGCAACACCTTGATAATAATGAATATTATATAACACGTGCAAATTGTAGGGTTATCTCTATAAGTCCACCGTTATTGGTGGTAGAATGCTGCCAAGCAATTTACTCCTGAAGGTAGCCATGATTACAGATAAGGCGCAGAAACAATGCCCAAAAGCAAACAGTTCTATCCACTGCCAGAATTGTAGCATCAACCAATTGTGTATCCCTTTTACCCTGAGTGACAACGAGCTCGACCAACTCGATCAAATCATTGAGCGTAAAAAGCCTATTCAAAAAAACCAGCAACTATTTAAAGCCGGAGATAAATTAAAGTCTCTGTACGCTATCCGTTCAGGCAGTATTAAGAGTTTCACAATTTCCGAACAAGGCGATGAGCAAATAACGGCTTTCCACCTTGCGGGCGATTTGGTAGGATTTGACGCCATCACTGATGACACCCATCCAAGCTTCGCGCAAGCGCTTGAAACGGCAATGGTATGTGAAATTCCGTATGATACCTTAGACGATCTGTCCGGTAAGATGCCTAAACTTCGCCAACAAATTATGCGCCTAATGAGTGACGAAATTAAAGGCGATCAAGACATGATTCTGCTGCTTTCGAAGAAGAGTGCCGAAGAACGATTGGCAGCTTTCTTAGCGAATCTTTCTACTCGCTTCTCGCAGCGCGGGTTTAGCTCTAAAGAGTTCCGTCTAACTATGACTCGTGGCGATATTGGTAACTACCTCGGTCTAACCGTAGAAACCGTGAGCCGACTACTTGGGCGGTTTCAAAAATCCGATATTTTGGACGTTAAAGGCAAAGATATCCATATTCTCGACTCAGCGGCGCTAAAAGCGCTTGCAGGCCTTCCTCAATAGTCCCCTATATAAAATCCTTTATATTAAAAAAGATGTAGCTCAAAACTGAGCTGCATCATATTTCTCCTTACCTTTCATCAATACTTCTCAACCGCACCAACAAATTGCGCTACAGTTATTCCTATGTTACTTGGTGAAATCTAAGGAAAAATCATGAGTATCTATAGCAATATTCTGGTGTGTGCTGATATCAATCGCGACGAACAACCCGCACTTCAACGTGCGGTTCAGTTGGCCGCACAAAGTTCATCACGCAGTGCCATCACCATTTTCCTCGCTATCTATGACTTTTCATACGATATGACATCAATGCTTTCAATCGACGAAAGAGATGCGATGCGCCGCGGTGTCATTCACCAGAGAGAACAATGGCTAGAGAAGGTATCCGCTGACTATGTGAATGACAATGACAATCTCAATTTAACCATCAAAGTCGTCTGGCATAACCGCCCTTACGAGGCCATCATTGCCCAAGTGTTCTCCGGCGAGCACGACATTATTATCAAAGCAACGCGTAAGCACGCTGTCTTGGAATCCGTTATTTTCACACCTACAGATTGGCATTTATTGCGCAAGTGTCCGGTGCCCGTATTACTCGTTAAGAGCGCAGACTGGCCGCAAAATGCAACAATCGTCGCTTCCGTTCATGTTGGCTCTGAAAGTGATACCCACAAAGGTCTCAATGATTGCATGGTACGGCAATTACAAGACCTGTCGGAACGTATGAGTGCGGAAGCATTTCTCGTTAACGCCTATCCTATCACTCCTGCCAATATTACTATTGAACTCCCTGAGTTCGACCCGACAACCTACAGTGATGCCGTTAGAGCCCATCATCTAATGTCAATGAAAGCGCTTAGACAGAAACATGGGATTGATGAAGAACAAACACGAGTCGAGCAAGGACTCCCTGAAGATGTCATTCCTAGTGTCGCCAAAAAGCTCAACGCCGCCATGGTCATCCTAGGAACAACCGGAAGAACCGGATTATCCGCAGTTTTTATTGGGAATACCGCAGAGCACGTGATAGATAAAATTGACTGCGATGTACTTGCCCTGAAACCTAATGGTTTTATCAGCCCTCTAGACCCTAAACACGCTGTATAATTGAGCAAAAGTCAAAAAAACACGGGGCACTGTTTATATATACAGTACCCCGTGTTTTTTTGACTTTTTAGGAATGTATCGAAGTTTCGCCAATACCAGTTGGTCATCAAAACGTGAAGAGCTGCATCAAATGTGGGTAAACAACAAAGTGGGTAAACAACAAAGATGGTTGGCCTAGTGAATGTCCGGAAATGGCACAGAATTACCGCCTTTAGCAACTAAATCTCTACTACGTTCTCCCCTAGTAGTGATAGAATCTCCGCATCAGAATTACTGAGAAACTCTATGTTTATCCATCATGTTAACGGAATCGACTGGCTGGTAATTACAGCTTTTGAAGAACTGAAAACCATGTTCATTAAAGACGCTGGTACGATCCCCTCTTACTTTTCTACCGCCAGCGAGTTGAGCATGATTGATCAAGCCAAACGTGCTTATGGATATTTACCTACACTCAGCGGCGTAATCACCGATACTGGCACATTTCAAAGCCAGGATAACGAAGAAGATTTGAACCCACAGCTTGCCTGCCTAGTTGAGGGGCGTGGTCGGGTGTTTGTCTATCATGGCGGCTTTGTGGCTTTTGTGGATGACGAGCAAACCTTTATTACCCGAATGGACTGAAAATTATCCAGTAAATTGAAATCTGCGAATTGAATGGAGCCGGATCCTAGCTTCAATAAGAAAAGCAATGCTGCGGTTAACTGGCGAGCTGTATCATTCAAGAGGCTCCAAGCCAGCTGGTCACTTCCTGAAGATAAAAGTACAGAATGTGCCCAAACTGAGTATGGACAACGCACAACAGGCCACATAGCTTCTTACCATAACAACGGTGGGCTAAACATCAATTACCTTGGAGGTTGGAGAGCTTATCAAAACTAGCTTGAAGAGCTTCGTCGTAATTGAAATAAAATTGAATCAAGCCATCTCGGTTCAACTGTTTTTCAGCAGCAAAGACTTGCAATCGGCTGGCATAAACAGTAATAACTTGGGCGCAGTTGTGTTGAAACATCCAATTCGCTAACTCATTGTTGGTTTCCATCGCATCTAAGGAAGCGGTTTCCCATTCTCGGCCATCAACCAATGCAACCCAAGGTGTACGATCACCCCCTTCAGATGCCATGACGATATCTATCATTTCATCAAACCAAGATTGCGCTGCTTCGTCATTGGTGGCTCCAACTATTTTGGAAAAAAATAGCCTCTTCTCAAAACTCATGGTCCAATCACCATGAATATTTCGTTTCGTCATCGTTCGTTACCAAGTTGAGACAACACCTCAAATTAGTATAGGTGATAGGGGGATTGTAACTTTGAAACTGACGGCTTCGGCGCAAGAGCCACGTAAAAGTGGTAAACCTCACTTCACTAGCCGTTCCAGATTACTTTTATTAAGGCAGAGCTACCTTAATACCGTTGGGGCAGCTGATGCAGTTAGCTTGTATTGGGGCATCTTCGAGTCACTACTGGCTCAAAAAGCTTCGATCTTTATGAGCTGAGTTCCACACTTTATTGTCCGGTTTCAATCTTTAATGTGAGGCGACATCAAAAAACCACCAGCCCTCTCTCTTCTCAGCACGCAATGTTACATTCGTGCTGAGAAAAGAAGATCGTTCATCTACTGGCTATATTTATCAATATTTGAGCGGCCTAGTTTCCCAAACTCTTTAGCCTACATTCGGCTTAACTTTAAACCAAAGCGCGTATAACGCAGGTAAAAATAGCAGGGTGAGGACCGTTCCTACCGCTGTCCCACCGATGAGGGTATACGCCATCGGAGCCCAAAACAGAGAGTGAGTTAAAGGGATAAAGGCTAATACGGCCGCCATTGCCGTCAAGATCACTGGGCGTGAGCGTTGTACGGTTGCTTCAGTAATAGCTTCATACTGACTCATACCTTCTGCTCTATTGTCTTTTATCTGTTGGATGAGGATAAGAGTATTGCGCATTATTATCCCCGATAAACCTATCAGGCCTAGAATCGCCGTGAACCCAAACGCCTGCTGAAACAGTAGTAACACGGGTACCGCTCCGACTAACCCTAAAGGTCCAGTGAGATAGACCATAAACATGGTCGAAAATGAACGGACTTGTAGCATAATCACCAGCAGCGACAGTCCAATCATAATAGGGAATATAGGAAGCAGAGCTTTATTGGCTTTGTTAGATTCAGCAACAATCCCTCCCTCTTCAATCTTATACCCGCTAGGCAGTTTTGCGATGAGTGGTTTTAGTGATTTCAGTACCTCAGAAGAAGCTTGATGAGGTTGAATACCTTCAGCAACGTCTCCTCTAACCGTGATCGTCGGAACGCGGTTTCGACGCATTAAAACTGGCTCTTCTGCTGAAAATTCTACATGTCCGATTTGGCTAAGAGGAATATATTTACCACTAGAATTGACCACACCAAAATCCCTGACTTTGTTCGGATCCCACTTCTCACTTCCGGCACTTCGAGCGACGATACCAACACTGCGCACATTCTCTCGCATGTCAGTCACTGTAATACCACTGGTCAAAAATTGTAGCTGCTGGGCCAAATCACTCATCGATAGACCAAGCTGGATAAGCCTGTCTTTATCAATCACAAAATGCGCTTTTGGCTGACGTTCTCCCCAGTTTTGATTCACAGTACGCATATGAGAATTTTTACGCATTACATCAGAGACTTGAGTGGAGATCTGGCGAACTTTATTCAGGTCGGGCCCCATAACCCTAAATTCAACGGGATACGGTGTATATGGACCAAATACTAATTTTGACGCCCGAACAAGCGCTTCAGAGGCGAGTCCTTGCTGAACTTTTTGCCTCAAGTCATGAATTAGCCGATCTCTCGCCACGCTGTCTTTCGTTAATACGATTATTTTGGCAAAAGCTGGATCAGGAAGCTCTGGGTTGTATGAGAAGAAAAACCTAGGGGCGCCTTGGCCAACATAAGACGTCACAATCTTGGCATCAGGTTGTGTTTGAAGCCAGTTTTCCACTTGCTTGGTCGCCCTATCCGTCGCAGCAAAACTTGACCCTTCTTGCATTTGTATATCAACCAATACTTCTGGGCGATCTGACGTCGGGAAAAACTGCTGAGGTACTAACGTCATTCCCGCAACAGACAATAGGAATAAGAATAATACTGTGCCCGCAACCAGTCGGTTACGTTTGATCACCCACTGGATCGCGCGTCGCAACTTCTCATAATTTTTCGTTGCGTAGATAGCATTATGACCACCAGACACCACTGGAATGTTAGGCAGTAACTTAACGCCTAAATAAGGTGTAAAGACGACAGCAACCACCCACGAAGCAATTAAGGCAAAACCGACAATCCAAAATATATTACCTGCATATTCACCAGCATCAGATTGAGCAAAGCCAACGGGCGTAAAGCCAATAATGGTGACCAATGTTCCGGAAAGCATAGGAGCCGCGCTGTGGCTCCAAGAATAAGCTGCGGCTTTTATCCGGCTCATTCCTTCTTCCATTTTGACCACCATGGTTTCGATCGCGATAATCGCATCATCGACCAATAAACCCAGCGACAAGATTAACGCGCCAAGCGTTATTCTATCGAACTCGCGCCCCGTCATCTCCATGATAACAAACACCATCGCGAGAGTAAGCGGTACGGCCGCCGCAACGACAACCCCGACGCGCCATCCCATACTGACAAAGCTCACAAACAACACGACCGATATCGCGGCGACGAACTTGATCATAAACTCATCGAAGGCACTTTTTATGTTGACGGCTTGATCGGAAACTTTGCTAAATGAAATTCCCGCTGGTAACTGAGCCGTAATGGACTTGGTTTCATGGTCGAGTGCTTTACCCAACTCTAGGCCGTCCCACCCCTTGCGCATCACGACACTAAATACCAAGCTAGGTTTGCCGGCGTTTCGGATCTTATACGTAGCAGGATCTTCATAACCGCGTGTAATGTTCGCGATGTCTTTTAGATAAAAGGTGTGGCCACCACTGGCAACGACCGTATTACCAACGTCTTTCACACCTGTATAATTGCTATCCAAACGCATATAGACGCGGCGATCTTTTGTTTCAATCGATCCCGCAGGACTCAAATCATTGGCGTTCTGCAATGCCGAAAAAATCGCTTCTGGTTCAACACCGAGATTCGCTAACTTAGCGTAAGAAAAATCAACGAATATACGTTCAGGTTGCTCTCCTAATATATCCACCTTTTTCACGCCGGGGACACTAAGTAGCTGCTGGCGAATCGATTCTGCTTTTCGAACCAACAAGCGCTCTGGCATATCCGGCGCCTTTAGCGCATAGACACCAAACGAAGGGTCAGAGTACTCATCATTAATGAATGGCCCCATTACCCCTTGAGGCAGATTCTTTGCCTCATCACTTAACTTTTTCCGCGCCTGATAAAATTGACTTGCAAGATCTTCTGGAGGCATACCCGATTTCAACGTCAAGGTCATTAACGCCATGCCTGGCCGCGTAGTAGTTTCAACGCGATCGTACCACTGTAATTCTTGTAATCGCTTCTCCATTGGATCGGCGACCAAATCTTGCATTTGCTGCGGCGTCGCTCCAGGCCAAACAGCTGATACCGTCAATACCTTAATGGTGAAAGAAGGGTCTTCTGCTCGCCCTAATTCAAAATATGAAAATACCCCAGCAATCGTAATAGCAATAATAAGAAAGAGTGTTACTGATTGTTCTCGCACCGCTAGGGCCGATAAATTAAGATTTTTCATCGTGCTACCTACTTAACGAGTATAGTTTTTACGGTTTGATCTTCGTAGAGATGATGCGCCCCCATGGCCACAATCAAATCGCCCGGCTTGAGATCCCCTACGATACTGGCTAGTTCCACAGTCATACGCTTTATCGTGACATGACGAAGAGCAACCTTAGAGGTTTTTTGGTTTAGCACCCAGACGCCGGCCCCATGCCCATCATCAAAAAGTGCCCCAATTGGCACCAGAACATCACGTCTGTCTGACGGTTGCATAAGTGTCACGTTCACTGTTGAGCCAAGTAACGGCTGAGGCTTTATATCATTCAACTGGAAACGAGCAGTGTAGGTTCGTGTCACAGAATCAGCCGAGTTCGAGATCTCTCTTAACGATGCGCTTTGTGGCAAAAATTTATTGTCAAAAAAGCTTACCCGTGCCGTTGCACCTAATTTGGGATGTATTGTTTCAGGCAAGCTTATGACTGCATCGCGCGCGCCATCTTTTGCCAAAGTGAGAACCGTTTGGCCTTCTGCTACCACTTGCCCAGGTTCTCCATCAGTGCTGATCACCACACCGTCGGTGTCTGCGACAAGTTCAGAATATTGGGTGGCATTTTTTGCGATAGAAGCACTTGCTTCTGCCATTGCTAATTGAGCTTTGTTCGAATTTAAAGTCGCTAGTGCATCATCGTATTCTTGACTAGAAACGTAGCCTTTTTTAACCAGTTTCTTTTTACGTTCTTGATCGTTTTTGGCTCGGTATAAATCTGCTTTAGCAGATTCAATTGCTTTGTTTGCCGAGACTAATTGTAGCGAGAGATCTTTTGTATCAAGTCTCATTAGAACTTGGTTTTTCTTGACATGTTGGCCAACTCTGACGAGCCGCTCCGTGATTTTTCCACCAACACGAAAGCCTAAGTTGCTTTGCACCCGAGATTCCACAGTTCCACTAAACGTCCGGGTATGACCCGAATCAAGCAAGACAGGAACTACTTGAACGGTTTGAACCTGAATTCGCGGATCAGGTACTGTTTTAGATGTAGGACTGCAACCTGTCAGTAGCAACCCAAACGCGATAGAGCCAAAAAATAAGCGTGACATAACAATACACCTGTAGACCAAAGTTCAAACATTATCGGTTACAGGTTACAAAAAGTCAAACTTGTAACCTTCGAGTGATCATAGTTCGAGGTGAAATACCAAACAGACAGAAAAAGGCAATAATTACAGACCATTACACGGTGAAAGGTAGGAAGAATCTTTAACAAGATAATTCATTCTCGGGTATTTAAGGCAAAAAGTTGACAATTTAAAATCAGTAAAGACAAGTAGACGTGATGAAAAGAGAGGTTTGGCAGGAGAGGGGAACCGGGGGTTTTATGCCGAAAATCTTATTTATGGCTTTTGATTTGTTTTAGTTTATTTAGACAAGCTTGGTAAGCTTCATCGTAATCATAAAAGTACTGAATCACCCCGCCCTCATTAACGAAACCCTGTTCTGCAGCGTATGTTTGCAGCTGCTTGGAAAATGCAACGGCAAGAAACACACATTGATGCTCCCTCATCCAATCTATCACTCTATTTGTGCTTTCCCAGCTATCTTCCGTGGCCAGTCCCCAATCACGCGCGTCAGTTAACGCGACCCATGCTTCCAAGCCATCAGGGTGAGCCGACAAAACTTGATGTTGAATATCTTTAAACATGGCTAAACTCTGCTCGTGGTTAGTCGAGCCATCCACTTTGCTAAACAGTATTCTGTTTTCAAACTTCGTAGCCCAATTACCATGAATATTTCTCGGCATTATTTCCCCTCCTCTAGCTTGCGAAGACAAGTCGCGTATGCTTCATCATAATCAAATGAGAATTCAAGTATTCCTAAATTTGGTATCTGACGTTCAAGCGCAAACTCCTGAATTTTACTTGAATTAACAAGAGCATAATAAATACAATTATGTTCTTCTAACCATCGAAGCAAATCAGCATAAATTTCCTCATTGTTCGCAGAGTCCATTTCCCATTGTCGCCCATCGTTGAGAAACACCCAAGGGGTCTTATCACTTTGGGGGGATGACAACACAAGTTGCTTTATTTCTTTGAACGCGGCGAGAGCTGCCGCATCATTAGTGGCCCCCTTAACAACAAAAAGCATAAACCTATCTTTGAAAGTAATGCTCCAATCCCCGTGAATATTTCGATCTGTCATCCTAACCTCACTATAATACATTGATAAAACATGGATTAGTCAAACCAGTCGCGCTCTAATGACTTAACTGACCCACTAAATATAGTATACGGTAGCGTTCATGTTAAAGAGGTTATCTGTGATAGATTGTGTTTTTCAACATAGCGATAGTGGTTTAAAATATGATAGAAAACATATTCTTGACCGAGCGATATAAGCCAAACGCTCGGCGTTAAGACGGGTATATTCTCAGTGTGAGGGAAATATAAGTACAATAGGAAATGCACCTGTATACCAAACCAAGCACATTACTGGTGACTAGTTACAAAATTCAAAACCTACACAGCAAGACTTCGTAAGATCATATTCGTCATTGCCACTAAACTTGCATCGCGGGTATTCGGATCGTGCTGCTCTACCATGAGAGGGTGAGAAATTAAGAACATAGTGTCGGTTATCGAAAGGCACACTTCATCTAGTGGAACATTACACTCGAATATGCCATCTTCTCGCCCTTGCACCACAATTTTCTCGACGACTTCATGTAAATTCGCTTGATGGTTAGTATTTGAGCACCATTTATTTTCAAAGCTCAGCATGGCTATTTCATGGACTTTACTATCTTTAGCCATCAGCTCCACACTGCTTTCTAGCAAGCTCTTAAACACCATCCGCAGTTTAACTGGCGGGCTATAATCCTGTTCGGTAATCGACATCAACTCGTCATCAATGACCTGTAAAGCCTTCGCACAGACCACCTCTGCAATGTCTTTTTTGGACGAAAAGAACTTGTAAATATAGGCATTGGATACGCCAATAATGGCTGCGATATCTCCGACTGAGGTTTTTTTGTAGCCATAGTGGCGGAAGTGCTCATACGCGACATCTACGATTTGATCTCGACGCTGGTGAAACTCTGGACCTCTATGAGGAAGAGCAACCTTCTTATTCATAATTCAACCCCGTGTTACATATTATGAGTTATGTTACTACATTTTTTTTAAAGTGCTAGGGCCACGACTCGCGCTTAGAAAAACAATAAACAGAAAAGACAATATAAAGCGGGGATGATTCCCAACATCAACTGATCTTCGGGTCAGTATGTTCGGGTCAGTATGTTCGGGTCAACTATACTGGAGTGGAAAGGCTTCGTGTCTGTTGAAGATAAGGGACAACAATGAGATGGATGACAGCGTTCCTCGTACTTCTATTACTTGCCATTGGGTGCAACGATCGCTCTAGCGAATTAAGTCGAACTATGCCGACGCGCCCAGTGTCTGTAATAATTTTGACCGAACAAAGCTTTCTCCGTGAGCAAGAGATGACTGGGGTTGTGACCTCATACAGAGAAGAAGACGTGGCATTTGAAGTATCTGGCCGAGTTACGATGGTGCTCGATGAAGGTTTGGAAGTAAGAGGACCCGCTTTTAACGAAAACGGGGAACAAGTCCGTCGGGGAGATCCGATCGCCGTCGTCGACAACACTCGTTATGGGATTCAAGTTGGGGCTCTAAGCGCGAAACTCGACGTCGCTCGCCGAAACTTAGACTCTGCTCAAGCGAAAACTAAACTCGCCAGACAGACTTTATCTAGGCAGAAGCAAGTGTTGGTCAAAGGTCTAGTGACCCAGCAAACGGTTGATGATGCTCAAAGCGCCTTCGACCAAGCCACCGCGCAAGTGGCCGCGTACCAGTCAGAAATTGAGTCAGCGGATCAGCAACTTAACCAAGCCGTTAAAGATTTAGGCGATGCTGTTCTCTATGCACCGTTTTCAGGGCGAATTACAAAGTCTCAAACCTCTGAGGGAGCCGTTGTTAGCACAGGCTCTCCTGTCGCCACATTAACCTTGATGGACCCCATTCAGATACAAGTCGAGGTTAGCGCAGACGCGGAAAGAAAAATCGCAACCGGAGACCATGTTACCGTTTACGCAACTCACCCATACCATCCTGAAAAACGATTACCTGTCAGCGCTGTCGTCTATGAAAAAAGTGCCGTGGCCGACCCCTTGATGAGAACGTTCCGCATTGTATTAATGCTCCGAAATACCCGTTTTCATGTCCACCAAGATAACCCGAAGTTTCAAGGCCTCCCCGTGATCAATGAATACCTACCGGCTATTCGCGAATTCCAAGGAGAAAACGGGCCACTGTTCATCCCCACCGAAGCCTTGCTAGAAGACAGCGGGAAAATGTACGTACTACGCCTTCCTAAAATTAGTCTCAATCAGAATGCTTTTAGTAGCGCCGTAGGAAAACATCTGCCAGAACGTGTTCCTGTGATCTTAGGTAACTCATACACCAGCGTCGTTAAATGGAACTTTCGGAGTGTAAAAAACACCGAGGCGATTGCCGAGGGTGACTTTCTGATCTTAAACCCAGTAAAAAGTTACTTAGATGGGGTGTTGATTGGTCGGCCTGAATGGCTTTTTAGGCCCAGAGGCCTTGTGTCGGTTCGCTTTAGCTATGGTGAACCCCAAAAAGGGTTGTATGTCCCTAACCATGCCATTATTAATATTAATGAAACCCCTCATGTCTATCGCGTTGAAAACGGGAAAGCAGTCGCCACACCTGTATCGTTGTTTGACCGCATAGGTGAAAGCCAACGAATAGAAGGAGTAAAAGAAGAAGTAGAAGTAGAAGTAGAAAGAGAAGGAAATGGAGAAGGCCTTGTCGCTGGCCACAAAATTATCGTAGGGGGCGTCCACTATATCTCCAATAATCAGCCAGTAACGGTTTCCGAGGTTCTGCCCCAAACAACTCAGGTTGTGACCCCGTGAACCTTCCCCATTTTGCGCTAACTCATCGTTCTATTGTCCTCGCCATCGCGGTTATTGTACTACTCGTCGGCTCTTTCAATTTTGGTACTATGCCACGTCGAGAAGACCCTGAAATTACGATCCGCGATGCTCTCATCACCACCTCTTGGCCGGGAGCCCCTTCCTCGCGAGTTGAGGAGTTACTTACTGAGCCTATTGAAGATGTCCTACTTGAAATCCCAGAACTGACGACCGTCGAGTCCAAATCCATGTCGGGACTTTCCATCATTCAGGTATCGGCAAGCGATAAGATCACCAATACTGATCAGGTCTGGGATGATGTTCGAGCTAAAGTTGATTCCATCAGTCACCGAATACCACAGGGCGCAAGTCCGCCCTCTGTAGATTCAGATTTTGGTGATGTTTATGAAATCGTTTTTGCGTTATATGAACAAAACTCCCATAGCACAAACACACATAAAACATACAGCCCTAGAGAATTAGAAAAATTCGCCGAGCGTTTGGAGGATGAAGTAGAACGTATAGATGACGTGGCTAAAGTGGAGTTGTGGGGGATACAACCAGAGCGTATTTACATTGAGTTCGATAGTTCAGAATGGGCAAAACTAGGGCTTACAGCCTCCGAACTAAAAGAGTTGTTTCAAGCACGCAATATCGTTCGCCCAGGTGGAGAGTTGGATACAAAAACAACCCGTTATGCGATTAACCCAACGGGCGAATTCACCTCCATCACGCAAATGAAAAACCTGATTGTAGGTCAAGTCGATGACCGACCTGTTTTTCTAAAAGATCTTCCTCTTACTATCAGTCGGCGCTACCAAGAGCCCTATACTTCGTTAACCCGCATCACCACACCAGATGGTTCACATAAAACCAGTATTGTTATCGGCATTTCGATGAAAAGTGGGCGTAACATTGCTCAAATGAACCAAAAGGTTGAACAAGCTATTCGCAACTTGCGCGCCTCTGCCATTCCTCCAGATATCGCTCTTGAACGCGTCAACGACCTACCTAGACAAGTTGAGAGTCGAATTGCTGATTTCCAAATTAACCTCTTAGAAGGGGTCGTAATTGTTTTAGGGGTTGCGTTATTGACCATGGGGTGGAGACCCGCGGTGATTATGGCCACCGCTGTTCCTCTCTCAATGATCGCGGCGTTTTCTGTGGTGAATTATTTTGGCGTTGAGCTTGAACAATTCTCTATCGCCTCTTTAGTGATTGCGTTAGGTATGGTGGTGGACAACGCAATTGTTGTCTCTGACAACACGGTACGGCTTATCCAGCAGGGCAAGACCAAAATTGAGGCTGTGAAAGCGGGAGCTCAAGACTTAGCAATCCCATTATTAACCTCAACGCTCACGACTATGGCGGCATTTCTACCTATGCTGACCATTGAAGGAAATGTCGGCGAATATGTGTCTAGCCTACCCGTTGTCGTCGCAACAACATTAGCGATGAGCTATTTGGTAGCAATGCTGGTCACCCCTTTAATGTGCCTATGGTTACTCAAGAGCGACAAAGAAGGGAGCGGCCAGAAAAACGCCAGATTAGAGGCTTGGCTGAGAAAGTATGATTCTATAATACATTGGTGCCTTGCCCGTCCCGGAAAAGCGGTGGGGCTGTCCGGTTTGGGCCTGCTCTTGAGTTTGTTATTAATCCCCATAATCGGTACTCAGTTCTTTCCTAATGGCTCTCGCGATCAGTTTTTTGTCAAAATTTGGTTACCAGAAGGGGCATCGATTCAAGAGACGTCCTCTGTAGTGCAAGATGTCGAGACCGTTCTGCTGGAAGAAAGTAAAGCGAACAATGGAGAAGAGAGTTTAATATCAGCGATCAGTTTTATTGGTACAGGGGGACCAAGAATCATGCTGACTCAGGAACCTGAATACCCCTACCCTTATTACGCTCTTGTTCTGGTGAACACATCCAGCGTTAACCACACTGACACCTATGCCACCCGAGTGCGCGAGCAGCTGAAGCATTACGTTAGGGCAAGAATCACCGTCGATCAATTCATGCTTGGCCCACCCGTTAAAGATCCGGTCGCCTTCCGAGTTACAGGTTCCAGAGGAGATCTGATTGATAGAAAAATTGATCAGCTACTGACTCTATTCAAAGAAACTCCGGGAGTTGTTCAGCCTTATAGCAATTGGGGATCTGACATTAATCAAGTAGAGGTACAGGTCGACGCCAACACCGCCAATTTAGCCGGGGTGACTAATGAAGATGTCGCGCTCGCCACTACGACAGTTCTTTCTGGAACCAAATTGACCGATTATCGGGAAGGCAGTCATTTGATCCCAGTACTGCTGCGAGCAGAAAGAGAAAATCGACAAAGCCTACATGATTTACAAGATATTTTTGTTAATGGCCGCTACGGGAAAGTACCACTCGCTTCCATCGCACATATAAACACCAAATTAGAGCCCGCCGTTCTCGCACGGCGCAATGGGCTTCCTACGGTGACCATCGGTGCAAGAATAGATCCCAATGTATTAGCAAACACCGTTTCTGCTAGGCTGTATCCTAAATTAGAGCAAGCTCTTCAAAACCTTCCTCCCGGTTATGTGTTAGAAACAGATGGCGAGAGAGAAGAAACAGAAAAAGCCCTTAAAAAAGTCGTGCTCGCCATCGGGCTATCAATTGTTGCGATGTTTTTAATTCTTACGATTCAATACAATTCATTAGTCAAACCCCTTGTCGTAATGGCCACTGTCCCATTAGGTCTGATCGGAGTACTCATCGGTTTATGGGTCACTGGCTGGTCATTAGGATTCATGGCGCTGCTCGGGATTTTGTCGCTAGGAGGGATAGTGATCAATAACGCTATCGTCATGGTGGACTTTATCGAGACAAACTCTGCAGCAGGCATCCCCCTAAAACAGGCCGTTGCGGAAGCAGGAAGAGCGAGGATGAGGCCAATCATCTTAACCACGTTAACTACGATCGGCGGGCTGCTCCCACTATCACTATTCGGCGGCGCATTATGGCAACCAATGACCAATGGCATGATCTTTGGTCTACTTATTTCGACTCTACTGACGCTATTTGTCATTCCATCGTTGTATTTTCTGGTGGCAAGTAAATCAGGGCAAAGTGAAACCACCTCCAAAATACGCTAGCGCCATATATACTATAAGTTCAGCACTTGAGGATCAAAAAGGCTTAACACATTCCTCATGCCGGTAAGAAATAAGATCATATAAATATCGCTAGTGTAGATAAGTAAGGAGTGAGCAATGACACAGCACAATATCCATGGGGAATGGACAATGAGATTTGAAAACCGAATACTCTATTCAGTGGTCTGGGGAGCAACCAATAATGAAGCAACCCTTACTTGGATAGCTGAAATGAAACATCTCGTGCTTTCCTCCCAAGAGGGTGACCACACACCGTGGGTAATTATAAATGATGCACGAAATTGGGAGATGAGCTCCCTCGGTGTCGGAGAGAGCTATCTGGAGTTCTTTGACTGGATCGAAAGGCACAATTGCGCTAGTTATGCTGCTGTATTATCCAAACAAATACAAAAATTCTCTATGGAGCACGAAACAAATACACTAGATGCTTTGCACTGCTTCTTCGACTATGACGAAGCCTACCAGTTTTGCGTAGAGAAACTTGCAGAAGCCACGACTTAGCATGACTGAGTTCAACTTTGATTGGCCTCGCACCTAGATAGCTCACCCTAGTTTTTTGGCATTTTGTACTTCTTCTTAAGGCTATCTATACGGGATTGATCTTTATGCACTTTCTGGAATGCCTGTTTAAATTTCCCTATTAATTGGTCATTTGTTTCTAAGTTAAAAGCAAAACATGACTGCTTGGTGCTCAAAACCATCGACACCTCAATTAAGCTCGAATCATACCCCATACTTTCAAGCCTCTGGGTCGCAGGGACTAGACCCACAGACAGTAGATCGATCCTTTCCAACATGAGCATTTTTAACGCACTATCAAGCTTGTTAGATAAATAAATATCATTTTTATCTATACCTCTCTCTAGCAAAATAGTTTCGCCAGAATCAGCCCGAACCGCCATCACTTTGTAATTTCTTGCTTCTTTTAGAGAAGCTAAATTAATATCACTTTTTCGTAATTTAATTAGAACATTCTTATGCTCATATATAGGGCAAACCCATTTAAATAACTTTTCTCTTGATGGCGTTCTCAGCGTGTTAAATAATACGGTATCCTTGTCATTCAACGCTATAGAATATGCTCTAGCCCAAGGGAGCACTTTAACTCGTTTCTGACCCTGCCCCATTTCACCCCATATTTCATTTAGTAAATCTATGGCAAAACCTGTTGTCTTGCCATTATCATTTATATAATGAAATGGTGGGAAATTATCGGTGACATAGCGAAGTTCTGCAGAGGAAGCGGGAAGGATAGAGAAACAACACATGCTAGCAATCAACATCACATTGTAAGTTGTCCTCATAACTTTATCCAGACAGGTTTGATACCTAATTTTGAGTATAGGTTACCGCCCTACAAAGTCCATTTCCGACAAAACACGTCCCATATAGACAAACTTGAGATAAACGACGCGTTACGTAGTAGAGGTTCGTCCCCACGCCTAACCACTGACGTAAGCAATGCATGGGGACGTTTAGTTACTTAGCTCACCGTAACCGTGCACTTAGCAGGGTCACTGCTGTTATATGGACTACCAGAGCGAGTGACCGTCAACGACTTACTGAAATCAAGATGCTGGCTTGCATCTTTAGGAAGTAAACCATCGCACTGTACGTGATTGCCATTCACAAAAAAATCAAAATGCAGGCTAGATTCACCATCGGTCGCTGGGTATTGCAAGTTAAATGGCGTATTAGGTTGCAAATTGTTCAACGTGACCTGCTTAGGGTCAGCGTCATCCGTCACGGTCAGGGAGTTGTAGTAGTACGTCGGATCAGCCGTAATATTGATCGTCAACGTGCCCGACTCTGCTGATGGCTGCGATGGTGTCCAGCTCGATAAGTTTTGGGCATAAACTCCCGTCACTTTATCACCACTTTTCACCTCAACTTGCTTAAACCCACCAGTCAACATCGAGTTATGGATATAAGACCAAGGATACATTCCATCACAAGCAGGATAGCGACTATCAGATAGCTGAACGGAGCACCTGAATTTTGGGTTTCCGTACCCATCGACAAAGTTGGGGCCGTGATCGTCCATGTCATATTCGATAGGAATAAGGGAATCAGCTTTAATCACACCTTCAAACAGTGAGCCGTTGTTTGAGGAGATATTAGAAAGTGCCCGCCCGTATGCCGCAAACCCTAGTGAAATATTCTGAGGATTAATGCCTTGCAACGCCGCCATTTCTTTTTCGATGCTGAAATCGTTTTGATCATCGCCGTTATAGATACGGCTTAAAAGACCCGTTTTATTCGCCGCATTTGGACCATAATCAAATGCTCCGTGAAAATCGTACGACATGATATCGAAGTGGATATTGGGGATTTCATCGGATAGCGCCTGTAAATCAGGTTTTATTTTAGCGAGAAACTTATCATCTCCCATCAAGTCGACAGAAATAAAGCTCTCAGGATTGGATTGATGGAACGCTTTTATTAGCGTCACCAAGCCTTTAAATTTGGTCGCGAGTCCATCCTTATCGGCACTTTCATAGTCAAAGTTGATTCCATCAAAGACTGGATGCCCTGATGAACCCAATGCCTCATTCAACTTAGAGTAAGATTGGGCGAACGTATCTGGGTGAGCAATCGCATTATCGATATCCGCTTCATGCCCCCACCCGCCGAAAGCCATTATGGTTTTTAATCCGGGGTGATCGTCTTTTAATGCTAGGAATTGATCTATCGACCCAAAAGAAGTCGTATCAGCGGTCGGGGTACCTTGGCAAAAATTGGAAGTTTGCGAACACCAAGTTGCGTCGTCAGGCTGTAAATCTGCCCAAGGGTCATACGCTTTCAACGAGCCATCAGAATTTGATTCAACAAACGAATAGGCAACAACTGCTTGCGAGTTGTGGGACTGTGCAGCAACGATTTGATCGCTAAGCTTCTGCCCTTCGAGCGTATCCCGATATTTCGCCGTACCACCACTTCCCCAAACAGGTAAACCGTCACTGCCATAATTGCGCTCAGTTGACCAATCTGGCCAAAATAGCTCTACTACTTGCGGTGGATTACTGACCTGTGTATGAGCAACTTGATAGAGCAATGAATCCTTGCTCGTCGCGGCTAAATCTCCACTCGCCTCCCACATAATCATACCGCCCACATTATGTTCACTCGAGTAATCCAGCAACGAGTTCACATAGCTCGGGCTATCATAAGAAATAAACGTATTACTATATGTGGGAACGCCTGCGTTTGCCGCACTGCCCCATAAGGCCGCTAGAGTGGCGCTGATCAATAACTGATACTTCATTTTTATCCTCCATGGAAATGACTATACGCGTTTCATAAACTTTCCTAATCTTATTAATTTGTAACAATAAAAAAGATCAATTAAAAGCATTCAATTATTTCATTTTTGTTAATTACAAGGCCGATGAATTAATTTAATAAATGAGACCACAAAGAAAGGATGCTCCTAATAAATGCAACACCATGATGACATGTTTTATTCAATGAATTTGAATATTAGATGAGAACTTGTTTAGCGCTAGAGCGTTTTCGCATTCTAGTTAGGTAGGCACTCAGTTCAGGGAAAGGAGACAACAGATCGTCTGCATGAGGAAGTTTGGCCAAATAATCCAGAAGCGGAGTTAACAAAGCATCAGCAATGGTGTAATCATCACCACATAAGCAAGAATGATTGGCTAGTTGTTGGTGCAATATTGTCAGGGCTTTTTCGACTCTTGGCGTCGACCGTTCGACCTTATTCCAATCAATCTCACCTGCATCTCGCTTAGAATCGCTAAGTTCTAATAGGTAGTCTTTAGCCAAAATATCATAAATGTAGCCTGAAATAGCACTACTCCATTGGTCGACAAGCGCTCGACTATAAATATTGCTCGGTTGTAATTTAGGGCCAAGAAATTCATCATCCAAATACCGGCAAATAGACGCTGTTTCAAATAAGCTTCGTGTCCCATGCAGTATCATTGGTACTTTACCAAACGGGTGCAACCTAAGGTGCTCCTCGCCTTGAAAAGCGATCCGTTTCCCTCGAAGGTTGAAGCCAACACTATAATGGATCCCTTTTTCCTCACAGCACAGCATCACTGAACGAACAAAGCTACTGTATTGTGGACCAACAATGTGAACACTTTCTAACATAAGTTGCTCCTCTATTTTTAGAAATATCGTAGGGGGAACGACAATATGTTCAATAACATCTTTTAAACAGATGCTAGAGTTGGCATTCGATAGAAAATAAAGAGAGATAACCAATGCCTTGGAACCCACAACACAAGCTAGACACCCGAGAGAAAATCCTCACCAGTGCCTATAATCTATTTACTCGCCGAGGGTATGACCAAGTCGGGATCAATGAAGTAATGGCTGAAGCGGATTTAACGCGTGGCGTATTTTACAAATATTTCAGCAGTAAATCCGACCTTTACTCTGAAGCACTTTTACAAGCGGCGTCGAATAGCCAAGGGCAATTACGAGCGAACTGTACCGAAGGCGGTGGATTTTTGGAAGAGGTCAGGCGTTACCTTAGTCCGTCACATCGTGAGGGAGAACATGCTAACTGCCCCCTCGCATTTTTAATTACCGATATCGTTCATAGAGATGAAGAAATAAGGAACACTTATACTGAGGTGTTTCGCCGCTTTACGTCTACAATCCCTCAATCGGCTGACCTAGAGCCCCAAACTGAAAATAACACGACTAGTGAAAGAGCCATTCAATCTGCAGTGATAATGATAGGTGGCTTAGCTATTTCCCGAGCGATTAACGACGAAGTTTTGGCTGAAAAGATACTCCTATCATGCCAACAACTACTAGAAGCAGAGGCGTTATCAAGTTAAGGACACAACGAAGTATCCGTGACCGATGAAACATAAAGTTTATGTGTTACTGCTACGCTGCATGTTCGTATCCACATTCTTTTTTTTGCACCAAGCAATACACTTATCCTCGTCGTAGAAAACACGAACTTCGATAGGGGAACCTTTTAGGCCATCTTCCAACTGTAGCCCCAACATTTTAATGCATGGTATTCAAGAGGGGTTAAGGTAGCGTTAGGCCCCTTTCTGTGTATATCTTCGTAACCATATCTTTCGCCCATTGATGCGCTTCATCGTAGTCAGTGAAAAATGCAGTATTTGGGCGGTATAACGTTTCATGGCCTTGACTAACTAAATGTCTGTGGATCTCTGAATGATAAACTAGTGTCTCAAATGCTAAACCGTGCGCATTGTACCAAACTACCATGTTGTTGATGGCCTCCCACACTTCAGGTGGGCATAACTCCCATTCCCGTATGTCGATTAAAGTCCCCCAAGGCCCCTTGTCGATCTCGTCTTGCATACCTTTAATGTGATTAAGCAGGTCCACGCAACCCTCCGCGTTCCAGCTCCCCCAACACTTGTACCGTAGTATGCGGCCTTCAAATTCCTCCATCGACCAACGCCCATGCGAGTTTCTTCCTGTCATTTTTTAATTCCTTGTGACGCAGGCTCGTTTACCCTTAAACTAAGGATAGTTAAACTTTGGATGAGATACGATAAAGTCTATTTTACGGGATGAATTGATTCTATAAGGGTTAAAGCCATCAGAAAGTAAAAGAGCACCGTTCTACTAACAGTGCTCTTTTTAAAAAAAGGTCGAAAAAGTTAACTACACGTTGGTAACATCAATAAACATAGACTCATCAATGTTAGTCGAAGACACTGTAGCTTCATTAAACTCATACTCTGCTCTCTCGCCGTGACGATCAAGTGGTAGATTTACAAAATCGAATTGCTCTCGGTCAGCAAGCTGACTTGGGCTAATGTTCTGAATAGATTTAAAAATACTTTCTACGCGACCCGGCGTTTTCTTATCCCAATCCACCAGCATGGCTTTAATTGATTGACGTTGCAGGTTCTCTTGAGAGCCACACAAATTACATGGAATGATGGGAAACTCTTTGTGCTCTGCATAGCTAATCAGATCGGTTTCACGGCAGTAAGTTAGCGGACGAATCACCACATTACGGCCATCGTCTGAGCGCAGTTTAGGTGGCATCGCTTTCATACGAGCGCCATGGAACATGTTCAAAAATAACGTTTCAACGATGTCATCTAAGTGGTGCCCTAGTGCAATCTTTGTGGCTCCAATCTGTTCGGCAAATGAATAGAGTGTGCCGCGGCGCAGACGTGAACACAAACCACACGTGGTCTTGCCTTCTGGCACCTTCTCTTTCACAACAGAATACGTATCTTTATCGATAATGTAGTAAGGGATATCGAGAGATTCGAAATACTCAGGAAGGATATGCTCAGGGAAACCTGGCTGCTTTTGATCTAGGTTCACCGCAACCACATCAAATTTAATTGGTGCCGCTTTCCGCAAACTTATCAAAATATCCAGCATCGCAAATGAGTCTTTACCACCACTGATACAAGCCATTACAACATCGTTTTCTTCAATCATGTTGTAATCGATAATGGCATTACCCACGTTTCTTCTTAAACGTTTATGCAGTTTATTAAATTCATGAACTTCTTTGCGTGTATCTTGTTGACTCATTCGACTTCTCACACCGCCAATAAAGACGACTGCTGGTTGTAGGGAAATTTGAGGTCGGCAATTATACGAGGTTTTACCGGCAGTTTGAATCATTTCCTACTGTTAGTCGTTGAGTTTATACCCCAGCGTTCAATCTTTGACCCGCAATTAAGCCGAATGCTCAACTAACATCCATAGACGTGGTCTCACAACATCTCATAAAAAATGTGATATACATCCTATACTAATGATCAATGAATGCTTTTCTAGCAGCCTTGAAGAGTAAAAGCCTCATTGATGGATTAGAAAAGGTGATAGACGATTAAAATGGATAGCCGAAAAACACTGAGTGTTGTTATCGCGATCATAGCAATTATCCTAGTCTCGTTTGCGACTCTTCCGTTCACTGCGTTGGAAAACGCATTAATTGGCTGCTTTGGCGCATCAGCGATGATCGTAAGCAGTACCCCCCAATCTTACTATAGCCGTAACTGGAACATAGCCGTTGGGATGACAATCTCCGCGCTAATTGGGGTAACCGCTGGCGTTTTCATTCCATCTCTCCTTTGGGCAGCGATACTGGCGTGCTCTTTAAGTATCATCGCGATGACCTTATTAAAAGCTGAGCACCCACCAGCTGGTGCTTTGGCGATTCTCGCAGTGTTAGAAAAAGATTACTTTTTCTTACTGGCGCCAGTATTAACGGGGACAATTATTGTCCTAATGATGCGATACCTATCGCTGCACCTACACAATAAAATGCAACCGATAAAGCAACCTAAAAGAAGCGGCGAGATCAAAGCCGTATTCACTCTGCTTGAAGGGGTTTCAGACATTGTAAATCAAGGCGGCAGCCTAAAAAATACGACTGAGAAAATCATAGAGTCACTCTGCACACACGCTGGATGGCCTATTGGGCACGCTTACCTAATCGGTGAGAACAATGTCGCGACCTCCTTAAAAACATGGTATCTCTCCCCTCAGGTACGAGCGCAAGACGTTAAAGATCTGATCAAACAGTCTGAAAGTGTCAGCTTTGAGGTGGGGCAAGGGTTAATCGGTAAGGTAATGCAAGACAAAGAACTCATTTTCATCCCAGATGTTGCGAATAACCCTTCCTTTCTTCGAGCCGAAAGTGCCAAAGCGAACAAAGTAAAAGGCTTTTTTGCCTTCCCGATAGTCTTAGATGGAAAGGTCAAAATGATTTTTGAATTCTTTAGCCCAAATACAGAACCGCTGGATGACACACTGTCGGGAATCTTACAGTTTTCAGCAAAGCAAATCTGTATCACCTTAAATGCCCTTGCTCACAATGAGAAAATCAACGATGTTGTTGATACTTTCAAAGACAGTGTGCAGCAAGTCGTCATCAATAATAATGAATCAATAGGCTGTCTAGTTGAGTCCGTTGATTTGTCGTCAGGTAGTATCGAAGAAATCAAAACTTCCTTAAGTGAAATGGGCGCGGTCACCTCCGAGATTGCCCAAAAGATCCAAGATAACTTCACCTTAACAGAGAAGTGCCACCGAAGAATGGGTCAAGCAAGTAACGAAGTTGCCACTCTCTCAGAGGCATCGGAGAATGTAAAAAGTGCAATCAGCAACATTCAGTTTATTGCCGACCAAACCAAACTCCTCTCCTTGAACGCATCAATTGAAGCCGCGAGAGCGAAAGAATCAGGCAAAGGTTTCTCCATAGTGGCAGGTGAAGTAAAAGAACTCGCCCATAAAGCCGACATCATATCTTTAGAGATCAAGAATATGGCCAGTGAGATGTCTGAATCCACCTTGTTGGTCAAGAAAATATTATCGGAACTTGAAGCACTTATTCAAGAGATCAGCAGCTCATCTTCAACTATTTCTAATAACGTCGATCTAAACAATCGAGAAGAAGACAACAATATATTTTCCCACTTAAACAAAATCGAACAATCAATATCCACTTCCACCAAATCCATCTATGAAGTAAAAAATGAAACTCAGCAGTTGACCTCAAGATCTGAGGAGCTATCTGCTGGCGTCGCAGATTTCCTGAGCGCGATAAGTTCTAAAGACAAACCTTATCCTTGATTGTACGCCGTGAAAAGGTGTGGAAGCCATGGCCTACAATATTCCATAACCCGAGTAACACCAACCAAGATTAGATTTTATGAGTGAGCGCCCAAACTGAGCAACAGAGCGTCCACGACAACCCTAGATTTAGGCTCTTGTGTTTTGCCCTTCGAGTACACCAAATGCAACGTTGCTTCTTGTTGGTAGGGAATACAACGGTACGATTCAATCAATCGAATCAAGTTTCCTTGCTTAATCTCTTTTTCGACCATTTCTCTCGCCAGAAGGACGACACCGGCATGATTAAGGGCTGCCTGCAAAAGAGACAAGGACGTATTACTCGCGAACCTGCCTCTTGAGGTATCGACTTGCGTACAGTTTTCTTCATCATCATAAAAATGCCAACCCTGGTAGCCATAGGGTGCGCTTTGTTTGAGCAATTGATGAGACTCCAGATCTGACACATCATTCAGTGGCTCTGCATTTTTTAAATATTGAGGGCTCGAGCATAGCCAATATTCCACACGCTTTAATGGCCGAGCAATTAATGCAGAATCTTTTGGCTTCGCTATCTGAACATATAAATCATACTCTTCAGCATAAGGGTCTCTTGCCTTATCGTTATAGTCAATTTGGATCAAAAGTTCGGGCCACTTCTCTTGTAAATTGACTAACACTGGTCCTATCTGGTGTGAACCAAACCATAGCGGTGCGGTAATTCGGACCAACCCCCTTACCACGCGCTTCCTTTCTGCTACTGACTCTCCCAGCTTTTCAATTCTCAAGCAAATATCTACCCCTTGTTCGTACACCATCCTCCCCGCTTCGGTCAGAGTAATTTTCCTCGTATTTCGAGTTAATAAAGGGGTTCCTAACTCATCTTCTAGCAACTGTACGTAGCGAGATACAGAAGAGACTGCCAAGTTTAGCTTTCTTGAGGCGACTGAAAAACCGCCCTCTTCAACCACCTTGATGAAACAGCGTAAAGATTCTATCGATTTCATATTGTTATCTATTTGTTCTTAGCCTGAAAGCAGACATTTCTAATTTATCGAAAACTGCTTTCAATTATTGCTTATTCCGAAAATAAAACCAAATAAGTAACATGTTTACGTTCCCATTGATTCAGAAATAGGAACATCGAGCAAAGGAATACAGAACAACCAACACACCAAATACTAACAACGAGGTTAACTATGAAATTCATCAGATTTGTTCAAGATTCTGCGACTAAATTGGGTTGCATCGGAAAAGGCAACAGCATCTATGACCTGTCCAGCATCATTTCTGACCATAGTATTGAAAACTTGTATCATCAATTGAGCGAACTTCAATCTTTAGATCTAGACGCTCTGCCCAGTATCAAACTAAGTGAAGTTGACTCCATTGAAGCCAGTGTCGCCAATATAGGAAAAGTAATCTGTATCGGTGCTAATTCGAAAATTCACAATAAGGAAATCGGCGTTTCGCTAAAAGAGCCAATGTTTTTCTTAAAGCCACTTTCTGCTGTAAGTGGTGCGCTAGACCCAGTTCCTTATACAATCATGACGAAACAACTAGATTGGGAAGCTGAATTGGCTGTTGTTATCGCGAAATCGGGCAAAAACATAGCCGAACAAAATGCGATGGAATATGTCATGGGTTACAGTTGTTTCAACGACCTTTCAGATAGATATTGGCAGTTTAAGGACGGTGGATTAGAAATTGGCGGACAAACAACCATCGCGAAATGCTTTGATGGCTATGCTCCTCTTGGCCCCTGGCTAGTAACGCAAGATGAAATAGAAAACCCTTCCAACCTCAACATTGAACTGAAAGTAAACGGCGAAGTTCGCCAATGTTTTAACTCTTCAGACTATCTTAGAAACGTTGCCCAATGCGTCAGTCAACTCAGTCGTTTTATGACCCTTAACCCCGGAGATGTTATTGCCCTAGGATCTGGTCCCGGAAATGCAAAATCTTGGAATGAGCAGTATCTACGTCCAGAAGATGAGCTAATACTTTCCATCGAAGGGCTCGGAGAGCAGAAACAAAAGATTATAAGAGTTTAAAACTGTTTCATTTTCAAGAAAGTTTCGATCAGATTAATCGACATTTCATTATGTTAGAGTGAGGATTGCAGGCTACTCTGCAATCACATTTGATAACACGATTGTGAGGATAGTTCCCGTCGGAGGCCAATCGTGTTTGATCGTTTTTTGTTATGTCTCATGGTGATGGCAGCTTTTTAATCAGAGCTAAATTCCAAAATTTTTGAAAATAAGACGTCGATGAATAGAGTTTTTCGTCAAGAAATATTCTTTAGTTGCCCAATAAACCAGCTTTCTGCTTCTCTTACTGTGCCAAAAATCCCACCTGTCAGTGTGTGGTTAGAGTCTGCGTTATCCTTATGCCTTTTTATTAAAAATTCACAAAGTGTCGTATTACAGGCGACACAGTGAAGTTTAAGATTTTTATCAATTAGTTTTCGCAAACAAGGATCCCAACTGTCGATCACCTCAGGTCCAGAAAACTCCCAATTCATCATATCAACTAGTAGACCCCAAGGCCTCCCGTTAAACGCTTCTACTTTTTCAAAAGTCCTCTCAAAGCACTCATCCATTGTCTTTTGATTCCATGACCCCCAAAATCTTATCCTTAAATAGTTAGAATAGAGTTCCATTGAATAATCTCCATGAAAATTGGGAACGTAGTTCATACTCATACTCATACTCATACTCAGATCTTGCCGTTGTTATAATTGTAGTTAATGAAGGCATTGTTGAACAATTCACTCTCAGAGTAGAACCGTTCTCGAGATTTAGAAGGCCAACTGTCGCTTAACGAAATATCCAGTCTATCTGGTGCAGATAAAGTCTGAGACAACCGTGAAATTAAGACATAAAAAAAGCCACTATAGTGGCTTTTTCAACGATTAGCTGTTCAAAACAGCTATATTAAAGCTAGAGCTTACTGCACCCAATATTTCTCGTTGCGCTTAATCATCGTTTGTAAATCATCAACATAGGCTTGGCCACGTTGAGAATACTTAATCAAACCATTGGTTAATGCAAGAGCCGCATCGTCATCGAGCATACTCTTATTCTGCTGGCGCAGTTCAGCGCGAATATGGCGCAGGCTTTGATAAGCGTTGTTGCGATTCACATTCATAAAGTAGGCATGAATTGATTGTTGAACAGAATCATATTTTGCTACTTCGTACGTCGACCCGTCTGGGCGACTTTTCGGAACCAGTCCGCAACCTTGGGTATAACACCATTGGCCAAAATAGTTGTTTCCCTGCGTTGCAAAGCGGGATGTTCCCCAAGCTGATTCATTTGCAGCTTGTATCAGTACCAGTGCATACGGCAACACATCAACACGGTCATTCATCACCGAAAACCACTTTGCATCGACGCCTGCCGCTGGTACTTCCACGTTGTAGAGCTTACCTAAGCGGATAGCGTACGAGTTGTCTTCAGCCGACAAGTTCTGATCGTTAAAATGTTTCTCAAGATTTTCTAAGCGTGTGCGCTCTTTTAACACTCGAGTATTTTCAAGCTGAACGCCTTTTTTAAGATACTCGAAAAAGAGCTTCTTTTTCTCCGCCACACTATCAATAGCAGTAAAGTCCGGCGAGTTTGATAATGTTGTTGGCGTCTCAGAGATGATTGCCGCCAAAGAGTAATCATTGGGGTTCACACCGTTCGCCGAATCTTGACGGTAGTCGTGAATCACAAACAGACCTAAACTTGCAATAACTCCAACAAACAATATTGAATACGCCCTTTTCTTATGCATGAAACACCTGAGAGCCCTTGTCTTGATCATCGCTTTCACTGTCGTCATCACTACGGTGCTCGGTGACGATGCGCAACTTAATGCCAAACATATTGCGATAGACAATGCCTTTCACATGGAACAAAAACGGTAACACAAATATTAGGCCAATCCCATAGAATACCGCCGCGATGAAGAACATCACCATCACAACTAAGTAAATTCCTGCCAGCGTCAGCAGCTTCTTATTCACAGCCCGCATGGAAAGAAACAATGCTTGGATCGGTGGAATACGTTTTTCACAGATCAGCAGTGTTGAATTGCTAAAAGCGAGAGAGATATAGATAGACAGGAACGGCAATATCATTCCCGCTAACCCTTGCATCAGCAAGGTGATCAAAGTCGCGACTATCACAGGAACGGTAAATTGTAGCCCTTTGCCAATATGTCTTAACTTGGTCGACAACCCGGCAGCATGGCTCATGGCCATTAAACAGACACCAGCGTATATGGGAGCACTGATGACTTCATAGCTAAAGTTGGCAACGAAAATCGCTTGGAACATAGACTCGGTCAACTTCGTTGGGTGCTCTAACGCTTTAAAAATCACGCCAACATCACCGAGTTGCAGCTTGACCGCAATGTAAAAAATCACTGCCTGTAAAACCAGCAGCGCTAAAATTGCTGGGGTAAAGGAAAAGAAGTTCTTAACAGTATTCGTCCAAGCTTCTTTAAGAATTGCACCCGCTTTAAGCTCATAATCCCCAGAAATGGCACTCTCAACGGTGCCGCCTAGGTTAAAATCTTTTTCAATATCTTGTTTCATTTGATTACCTTGGGTAATTTTCGCGTACCCATAATTAAAAAACTCTGTGTCCCGCGCATTATACTGCAATGCTCAATCAACTGACATCAAAGCTCAGTAAACAATTGTTGCTTTCGTTTAACTTTGTTATTTCGGTGAACCTGACTGCTTTCGATTAGCTTTGTAGTTCAAGCAGTTCGTCGACCAACTTGACCACTTCTTCACTGGCCATACCATATCGCTTTTCGGCGAACTCGGTCTCCACCGCACTCGGTTCTAGGTTCACTTCGATAGTATGGGCGCCATGCATTTTCGCTTCATGAACCAAACCAGCCGCAGGATAGACAACACCAGAGGTGCCAATGGCGATAAACAAATCAGCGTCTTCAAGAGCGCTATAGATTTCGCCCATTTGTAATGGCATTTCACCGAACCACACAATATGGGGACGTAATTGCGCCGGAATTTGGCAGCAATGGCACAAATCGCCAGTGACAACGTCACCTGCACAATCCACCACTTGATGGGATTCCGTGCAACGCGCCTTTAGTAGCTCACCGTGCATATGGATCACATTGACACTGCCACCACGCTCATGTAAATCATCAATATTCTGGGTGATTATTGTCATCTTGCCTTCTAACTGCTGCTCTAGCTGGCCCAGTGCTTGGTGCGCGGCATTAGGAATAATGGAGACCTGTTGTAAGTGACGTCGCCTTTCATTATAGAATCGCTGCACTTGTTCTGGGTTGCGTTCAAACCCTTCTGGCGTGGCAACGTCATCAATTCTGTGCCCTTCCCACAAACCATCTTTGGCTCTAAACGTTTGAATGCCCGATTCCGCTGAAATACCAGCTCCTGTTAATATCACGATATTCTTATATGGAAACTTCATCAATCCCAGCTCTATTCTATTTGCGTAACAGGCTAAAATCATTACACATTAACCGCTACTGACTCAAGGGTTAGAAATAGATTTACATCAGTAAGATCGAAAGAAGCACCCATTGGGTGCTTCTTTTATAACTCGCTAGGCTGCGTTTGAAAGCTCAGCCAAGCTAAGGTTAACCAAGTGAAGATTAGCCATCGATGCCTTGTGACTTAAGGTATTCAGCGTAAGTACCTTTGAAGTCGTTAATCTTGCCATCTTTAATCGATAAAATACGGGTTGCCAATGAATCAACGAATACACGATCGTGAGAAACGAAGAACAAAGTGCCTTTGTAGTTCTCTAACGCCGTGTTCAATGATTCAATCGATTCCATATCCATGTGGTTAGTTGGCTCATCCATCAACAGCATGTTTGGTTTATGCATCATTAGCTTACCAAGTAACATGCGGCCTTGCTCACCACCAGACAGGACTTTCACAGACTTTTTGATATCATCTTGTGAGAACAACATACGGCCTAGGAAACTGCGAACAGCTTGCTCATCGTCGCCTTCTTGACGCCATTGACCCATCCAATCCGTTAAGTTCATATCTTCAGCAAAGTCCACGGCATGATCTTGCGCGTAGTAGCCGATGTTCGAGTTTTCTGACCACTTATATTCGCCGCTGCGTGGCTCTAATGCACCCGCTAACGTATTTAGTAGTGTTGTTTTACCCACGCCATTTTCACCAATGATTGCAATGCGCTCACCGACTTCAAAAATTGCGTTGTAGTTAGAATATAAATCTTCTTCAAACCCTTGAGTCAGGTTTTCAATCACTAGAGAGTTACGGAATAACTCTTTAGACTGCTCAAAGCGAATAAATGGGTTTTGGCGGCTTGAAGCTTTCACTTCTTCTAGCTGAATTTTATCAATTCGCTTAGCACGAGACGTCGCCTGTTTCGCCTTAGAAGCGTTAGCAGAGAAACGAGAAACGAAGGTTTGTAGTTCCGCAATCTGCGCTTTCTTCTTCGCGTTATCAGAAAGTAGACGCTCACGTGCCTGAGTCGCAGCCGTCATGTACTCATCATAGTTACCTGGGTACAGTCTTAAATCACCGTAATCCAAGTCCGCCATGTGTGTACAAACACTGTTTAAGAAGTGGCGATCGTGCGAGATGATGATCATGGTGCAATTACGATCGTTCAAGACCTGCTCTAGCCAACGAATGGTATCGATGTCCAAGTTGTTGGTAGGCTCATCGAGTAGCATGATGTGCGGGTCAGCAAATAGAACCTGTGCGAGCAAGACACGTAGCTTCCAGCC
This sequence comes from Vibrio profundum, assembly GCF_050337555.1. Classification (NCBI taxonomy): domain Bacteria; kingdom Pseudomonadati; phylum Pseudomonadota; class Gammaproteobacteria; order Vibrionales; family Vibrionaceae; genus Vibrio; species Vibrio profundum. Next base: position 91,217 of record NZ_JAKJTA010000009.1, on the reverse strand, counting down.
CGGAGCGACTTCGCTCATCAGACCGTAGTGTTGCTCAACAGGGATACCTACGCCAAGCAAAAGCTCACCGGCTTTAGCTTCCGCCATGTAGCCGTCCATTTCCGCGAATTGCACTTCAAGATCAGCGACCTTCATGCCATCGTCTTCACTCATCTCAGCCAATGAGTAAATACGGTCACGCTCTTGCTTCACTTCCCAAAGCTCTTTATAGCCCATGATCACGGTATCAATCACGGTGAACTCTTCGTAACCGAACTGATCCTGATTCAGTTTCGCTACGCGCTCGTTAGGATCGTAACTTACGTTACCACCACTTGGCTCAAGCTCGCCGCTTAGGATCTTCATAAAGGTCGATTTACCACAGCCATTTGCGCCAATAAGGCCGTAGCGATTGCCCTCTCCGAATTTTACTGAAATATTTTCGAACAGTGGCTTAGCGCCAAATTGCTGAGTTATGTTTGCTGTGGAGATCAAAACCGTTACCTATATCTAATAATTTGGCGCAACGTTACTTGTTCGCGACCAGAAATTCAAGTGTTGCTGGTATTTAGATACAATATATCCCCTCGTCAGCCAAGGCTTGGCGCAAAGCACATGCTTTCGACTAAGCGGGGATGGGTGATAAGACGAATGACTCGCTCAATTTATTCACAAAGGCAATTCTAAATGGTATCACCAACAAACATACATTGGATTATTTTAGCGGGCGGACGCGCTTCTCGCATGGGCGGGTCCGACAAAGGCTTGATTCCCCTCAATGGCGAGCCGTTAATAAGCTTTGTATTCAATCAACTCAAAACTCAGGCGCATACCATCTCTATCAGCGCCAATCGCCATCAAGATGAATATCAGCGCTTCGCCCCCACTTTTAATGACGACATTGACGGCTTCGCAGGCCCATTAGCAGGTATATTAGCAGGCCTGAAACACGCACAAGATACAGAATGGGTCGGATTCATCCCTTGCGATAGCCCATTGATCAGCTCAACGATGATCGAACGCCTGTGCCAAGGCAGCAATCAAAATGAAGAAAACGAAATAAGTGACATTGTCACCGCGCACGATGGCAAGAGACTGCAGCCGCTGTTCTCTATTTGGCATCGCGACAATCAAGCTGCCCTTGAGCAATTCCTTATGCAAGGAGAGCGTAAAGTCACGACATTTTTAGATCAACGTAAGACTGGTTTAGTTGATTTCAGCGATGTAGCAAAAAGTTTCATCAACTTAAATACCCCTGAAGAACTCACGAAATTTGCCAAACAGGCCGCATTCGCTCTAAAATAGCGCCAATTCTGGGCTAGGCCGTCAGACCACCCACGCACAATATACATTGGGATACAAAAATTCATGGTACGTACCATTCTCTACACCTACAAATCTGAAGACAAAACGCTGACTTTCTCTTATAAAACTCACCACAACATCCATGAAGCTGTGGCCGAAGCAGAAGGTATCGATCTCACCGAATACTTGAAAATGGAACAGCAACTTGAAGCCATTTCAGATACCAAAGCGGTGCGAAACTACCGTGATGCGCATTTCAGAAAATTAGGATTTGGCAAAATCACTCTACAGCAAAAAGAAAATTTGGGTGTAGGCAAGAAAAAGTAGCTACTGCTATATCCTTAACAAATTGCTATAGCCTCACAAATAGCCTGAAACTTTTGCTCGGGCTATTGATCAAACTTTTGCTCTCTCATCTGCTCAAGTGGCCAAATTCATTTGGCCATTACACACGTTACGAATCACTCTTAAACGGTTTGTTAGGGCTTGGGCTTTAAGCCATGTAATTTTGCAAATTCGGGGTCTATCCAAACAGAAACAACTTGCTCTTCTGATAACTCAATGTCTCGAGGTTCAACACAACCTTTCTCGAATTCAAATAGCGAAGGGGTTAGTAAGATTCTATCTGATGTCTCATGATCCCAGAAATAGACACTTCGCTCAGCTAATATGAAGTAATTACCGCATTCATCCTCGGCTATTACATCCACTCCAAACAACTCTCTCGGTATTGTGGGTTCTACTTTCCGAAGCGAACCGTATTGATTACCTGAAGGGTCGATGAAAGCTTTACCAAACATAAAACTATTCCTTAGAGCTCTAACGACCGACTAAGTAACTTGAGTGACAGCTATGCCAATCCGGTTACTGCCACTTGTTAGTACATATTTTTATTGCTGAACTCGCTTTTGGCCACTGTACCATTTTTTAGTTTGTACTCAATAACTGCATCGTACAAAGGATCATGCCCGTACCAGATACCAATGCTCTTCATATGTTCTTTGTGTAATCTGTAAGCGTCATCAGTAAATCTGTAGTTTATAGATAACTCAGCTGACGCAATTTCATGCTGGGTGACACCACAAGTAGTCGCCATTATTGAAGCTGCCTTATCCTTGATCTTTACGATCTCACTTTCCATCGTATTTGTAAGAACTCTCTCTGAACTAATGAGATCAATAGTCAGAACTGCTTTTCCCTCTGATTCGCAGTAAGAGTATCCCTCACTAAGAAGATCACATAAACCACTCACCGCATGATGACCGATATTGTGAACTGCTGATCGAAACCTGCTCATACTCTCTTTACACCTTATTTAGGGGGTGCGTAGCGCAACACCGAAGTCTCTACAACCACCTTAAACACATAAATCAACGCATAATAAAAATGTCACTCGTTGAGAATCACTTTACGCAACTTGTTATACCGCTTGGTTGAAGCTAAAATGACCTAAATAAAGACCGACTTAGAGACCTATTATATGACCACAAGAATTTTAGCTGATGTTGCCGCGAGCATTACTGAATTAAAAGCTAACCCTATGAAAGTTGCAACTAGTGCCTACGGTGAACCTGTTGCGGTACTTAACCGAAATGAACCTGCATTTTACTGCGTACCCGCTGAAGCATACGAGATGATGATGGACAGACTCGAAGATCTTGAGCTACTTGCTATCGCTAAAGAACGTGAATCTGAAGAGAGCATTTCGGTAAATATTGATGACTTATAAGCTCGATTTCAAAAAGAGCGCACTAAAAGAGTGGAAAAAGCTTGGCTCGCCCCTGCAACAACAGTTCAAGAAAAAGCTCATTGAGCGCCTAGAAAACCCTCACGTTACAGCCTCAAAGCTCTCCGGTGCTGACAACCTGTATAAAATTAAACTGCGTCAATCTGGTTACCGTTTGATCTACAAGGTTGAAGACGATGTCATCATTGTCACTGTACTAGCAGTCGGAAAACGCGAACATAGCGATGTTTACCGTAAGGCTATGAAACGTCTCGATGACTGATTCCGGTATAACGCCCAACCAAGGTGTAAAATACGCTAACGCCTTGTTCTAAAGACGTTTTATCACAAACAACCGTGCTATCTAGTTCCCCATTATGTACTTGCAAGTAGCTCTTGAAATCTTTTGGGATAGTATGGCCAACTTCAGATTCAAGGAGGTTCAAAGCCTCCTCAGTTGCTGGGCCATTTAAAGTGGCAATAACTGTTGGAATATGCTCTTTCAAAAAGCCTTCAATTTTATCCCATATTTCGTTCATACACTGATCCTTATTTTCCAGCTAACACCCGCAATTTCGTCTAGTCCGGAGCACAGCGGAAAGAGGCCGAAAATGCTCTTACTATATTTCATACGCTCCCCAGTAAACTTCAGTTTTCGGTGTGCAATAAAACCCTTCAACAGGCTCTGCGGATAGGATTTTTTCAATTAATTCTCTTGAAGAACACAAAAACGAGCAATGGCTATCCCAATGTGTCGTGATCAATAAGCGATGATCGTGCGTGAATACACAGCCATGCGAGGGAATCTCATCTTTTTTAATTAGATCGTCAACCCAGTGTAGCTTTCTTTCTGTGCCGAATTCATCACCAACCCAAAGCCAATCATAACCAAGCGTTTTAATAACCCTGAATAGTCTATTTTCTAGCATTGGCGGTAAATGGCCTTCTGTCGGGCAGATGATATCTAGCTCTTCAGATAGTGAATTTAGATTATCTGCCGCTTCTTGACTTGAAAGCTCTTTCTTTATACCCCTTATGCTGGTTCTTAAACCTACATCAATATCTGACAAACTGGAGAGCTTGGTTAAATCGAGAATCTCCTGCCAAGATATCGCGGAACAACCATCTAGAATTTCATGTTTCGTGGGCCACGTCTTAGGGCAAAAGCGCTCAACATCCAGGCTCGTCGGCTTAAGAAATGGATGAAGCATCACATACACTGATTCAAACTGTCCCTCGTAAAACGGAAGAATCTTCTCGTCATAAGGACATGAAGCAAATTTTTCTGGTGCCGGTAGTACTTTATTCGTCATTGCTCGATCTCTCTAATAAATATAACGCCCGCGAAAAACGACCCGAATACGGAAGTGGCCCGGCTTTGCATTCAAGAAGAAATACTAGGAAAATAAATTGCTTATGGCTACTTCTAATACGTTTGTAAAATATGTCCTATAGTTCCATAAGCCCTTTAAACTCATCTAAATTAGAAGCTAGCTTCTTTGCCGAATCTGGTGGCATACCAATTTCTGGCATAGAGAATACCTCGCCTACTTTATTTACTACTAGAAGTTCACCGCCGCCACTACCACCAAATGTAAAAAATTTGGGAGCATACTCTAAAATCTTATAGTCTAGATTATACTTCTCAACTTCTTCAAGCGGCCAAAGAATATACCACTCAGGCTCAACAAAAAGCTCTCCTTCAAGATACCCTTCCTTCTATCCAGTTATTTAAAACTCTTTTAATTGCTTCGATATCCATAGTGACATTCAACGCCATGTTTAGGTGTGAGTAACGCAATACCGAAGCATCCGAAAACTGCCTTAGCCAACAAACGTAACGCATAGTATAAATGCCACGCGTTGAGAACCACTCTTGAACAGAATATTATAAATACTGTGACTGGAAATACCTTAATAGCTCTTCGCCTGCTATTTCCAAACCATAATTTTCAAACATAGAACTAAACACCCCTTTTGACACCAACCTTGCGCAAAGAAACTCTGCATTGTTTTGCAAGGTTTTTGGTAGAGCTAATTTTATGTCTTCGACTACAAAAAGAGTACTATCCTTTCCAGTTAGTAAGTCTTTTCGGTATAAGTATATTTTACCGATTTCCCCGAACATCAGAGCTTCAGAAGGAGACATTTCTCCTACAACATTGATTAAGTCGAACTCGGGTGTGGAAGTGTTCTTCCTACCTAAAATAGAATCAGAAATAATTCTCGCAATTGCAGAAGTCCTATCAATATCTGAAATTTTGGCTGCTCTACTGAACGCATTTTGTGATAAATCAAAAAACTCTTCAGATTCAAGGTAAGAACTATCGATTGACTTGTCTTTTAGCGAAGACAATTCACTGTTAATCTCATTAAGCAATGAGTCTATCCGACGCTGGTATATGTCATTTGCCATTGAGCCGAAGTGGGAATCTAAAAAGCTACCGACTACAGGTAAGGAAGCTACCATCGATTTAACCCAAGGACTATCACCGTACTTTTCTATCCACAACTCTAGAGCTTCTTCATTTGCATCTCTAACAACAATTTCATTCGCGGTCATTTATAACTTCCTTCAACATTCGATTGTGCTTATAACATCTTTAATAGTCTGCTGGCTTGTTCTTAGCGTCGAAGATAATCGACCTCTAAGCAGCAAGCTGTGTCGGTTGGCCACCTTAACAATATCAACTCTCATCTTGATGATATATAAAAGATTTTTCTTTATTCTCTAGAGAATGAAGCCAAAAACAAAAGTACTGACACGCTTTTATTCAGAATAATGCTCAATCTTTATTGCCGACATCAACGATAGGCATATCAAACAACTAGAACAGCGCAAGAGAGTCGACGGTGCATGCTTGGTAGGTAAATAGGTAAGGTAAGGTAAGGTAAGAGACTAAAAAATAAGCCCGAGAGAACATCTCTCAGGCCAATCATCAAAGCCTAATTATTACTTAATATTTAAAAATGCCGCGCCGCGTACGCCGCCTGAATCGCCGTGTTTTGCTTTAATAAGCGTTGGGCACTTCGCGATAGGCAGTAAGTATTTTCCGATGCGTTTTGGCACTTCATCGTAGATTAGGTTGAAGTTCGATAGACCGCCGCCTAGCGCCACCACGTGTGGATCGTGAGCGGTGAACAGGTTTGCGAAACAGATTGCTAGCAGTTCCATAAAACGGTCGACGTGCTCTAGAGCGTTCGCTTCACCTTTTGAGTGGTTCTCAATGATCTCGACGGCTTTCTTAGCTTCACCGTAGTAATGTTGGTATAGAAGCTCAAAACCGCGACCAGATAGGTAGCTATCTAAGCAGCCCTTCTTACCACAGCCACAGCCGAGCAGCGGAGCGTTTTCACCTAGGTGAAACCATGCGTCGATTGGCATACGAGTGTGGCCAAGTTCGCCCGCAACATGGTTGCGGCCAGAGAAAACTTTGCCTTCATAAACCAACCCGCCGCCAAAGCCAGTGCCTAAAATCAACCCCATGACAGAAGGCTCGGCCATCAGGCCTTCATCCCAAGCTTCAGACAACGCGAAACAGTTCGCATCGTTCTCGATTCTTACTTCGCGTTTCACTTGCGCTTCTAAATCAGCTTGCAACGTTTTGCCGTTCGCAGATGGGACGTTCACCGTCAGCACTTTATTATCGTCGGCATTGACCATACCCGGAATACCTAGGCCAATTTTGCCTTCGCTTCCAAATTGAGCGTCGTGTTTCAGCACTATCTCAGTGATCGTGCTGAGCAAAAGCTCATAGTCGCCTGTCGGTGTGGCAACGCGCTCTGTCGCCACTCTTTCTAGTGACTCGTTAAATGCGCCAAATTCAATCTTGGTTCCACCGACATCGAAGCCGTAATACATGTGTACTCTCCCTATGCAAACAATATAAACATAAATCTGGTTCCTTCTACTCGGTTGGATCTAACGGAGTAGAAAGCAGCTCGCCGTCTGGGCACTTTTCTTCAAAGTGTCGCAACAGCGGACGTTGTAAATTCGGTTTCAAGCGAGTTTTAGTCAGCATATAGCTTTCCCTAAACGCCGCGAACCACATAGACAATGTGGTCGATTCTTTTTCTAATCCGATTTCTTTAAGGACTAAACTGGCGACTTCGGCGGTCGCGAGGTGATTGCCCTTCTCGGATTTTCGCATGACGTATTCAGACACCACCTCAGGCTCAATCGATAGCACCGGAAAACCATCAAGATACGGGGATTTTCTAAACATGCGCCGCGCTTCACGCCAGCTACCATCCAAAAAGATAAGCAGAGGCTGTTTGTCACCAAACATGTTCGAAGAACAATCAGACAAGCCCTGCTTTTTCTCTGCATGCTTTATCTCAGTTGCTGCTGTCTCGAATAAACGCGAAGGGTTTTCAACGTACTCTTGCGGAAATACAACCACCGGAAAATAGCGCTCATCGCTTAGCACAGACAACATACGCTCGTTAGGCTCAGAGCGGTGCCATTGGTAAACATGGCAATCGTCGACGACGTCTGCGATAAGCCGGCCAGTATTACTCGGCTTCAATACTTCATTGTCACTGACCAATAACAGCGCGGCGACGTTGTCACTCGCGACAGGCTGATAAGTGCAAATACAATAATCCATTGCCACACGGCAAGCGAGGCAGCGTTTAACTTTTGAACCACGCGCATTGAATGGCTTGGTCGATTGTGCCATTTTCGTTTCTATTAAACTGTGAAAGGCGTGCATTCTCATCATAGCAATCGATTAACTTTATGTTGGAAAATTACAGGATTGTACTTAGAGTAACAATAGAATAATAGTGGAACTTCATATGGACGCTGTAGAATTAACCAGACTCGCCTGTTTTACCACCAGTTTAGCTGTGTTTATCTGGTGGGAAAGGATTTATTGTCGTAACAATGCCTCTACAAAGGTGAGGCTTCGGTGGTTAAATAACTTTTCTATTGCGATCACTAGTAGCCTCATCACCGCTTTTTTGTCTCCTCTGCTGGCTTTTCAAGCAGCTGAGATCGCGGCTAGCCATCAGCTAGGGCTGCTAAACATAATTTCGATCTCTCTTTGGCTGAAAATAGTGATTGCCATAATTGCCTTAGATTGCGCCATTTATTGGCAACATAGGTTATTTCATCGGATTCCGATCCTCTGGCGTGTACATCGTATGCACCATACCGATACTGAAGTTGATATCACGACGGGGGTTCGTTTTCACCCGATCGAAATTTACCTGTCGTTATGGATAAAAATTGTGGTGATCGTTACTCTTGGGTTGCCTGCGATCTCCGTAGTCATATTTGAAGTCCTGTTAAGCACGAGCGCCCTATTTACGCATTGCAACGTTCGTATTCCAACCAAGCTCGAGGCTCGCCTTCGGCTCATTTTAGTCACCCCAAATATGCACCGTATTCATCACTCTATCGATGAGACAGACCACAATAGCAACTTTAGTTTTTTTCTATCTATCTGGGATCGGTTGTTTATCAGCTATCAAGCCGCCCCTCAATTGGGCGATACAGAGCATGAGGTCGGTTTACAAAGATTTCGAGCCAAACGTGAAATTTGGCTCGATAAATTGCTCACACAACCATTTAGAAAACGATGACGAACTAAGGCTAACTCGTCATCAAAGCAATTCTATGACTCTAAGTTTCTATAAACCTATTTACCTATAAGTTTATGTATCTATAAGTCTATGGACGCTCGCTTAATGCCAGTCGACGTTCGATATCAGCGACAACCTCTGGTAACTCAGAAATCGTATCAATCAGGTAATGAGGTTTAGAGGGCAAGAATTTCGCGCGCGCTTTTTCTCGGGCTTTGTCTAAGGTTGCTTTGTCTGCCGCTAGATACTCGTCGAACGTTAGCCCTGCTTCATTACCGGAAAGTAGCAAAGCGACCGTCCACATGCCTGCATTGTGGCCTTCATCAATGCCCGGTGACGAGTCATCCACTTTAATGCAAGATTTAACGTCGGTAACACCGAGTTCAATGACATTTTTTAGTGCCATATATGGCGCTGGTCGGCCTCCTTGGGGCAAATCATCTGTTGCTACCACACAATCGGGTTTGTAGCCGTAATCTGCCGCCACAGGCACCAGCACGTCCATTACTTCACGAGGGTAGCCAGAGCAAGATCCAACTTTGACCCCGTTTTCTTGAAGAGCTGTCACCACTTCAACAGCATTCAAAATAGGCGCAGCGTGATCGGCCACTTTTGCTTTTTGCAGTGGCATGAAGGCCGCGTAGATCGCATCTACATCTTCATGGCTCATTGAACGACCAAACTTTTTCTGCCAGCGCTTATCGACATCAGGAAGTCTGCCAACAGCTTGAATGTGATCCCATTTGCCGAGCCCCATTGGCTCACGCGCTTCGCTAAGATCGATGTTAAATTCAAAGCCTTGCTTAAAAGCTTCAACAAAAATACTGGTTGGGGCGAAAGATCCAAAATCGACAATCGTTCCAGCCCAGTCAAAGATAACCGCTTGTACTAATGAGTTGTTCATGTTCAATCCTTTTGATTGCGAAAGCTCGGTTTTGAGCTTTGGCGTAATTTGAATTATTCGTCAAACGTTAGACGCAGTGCAGTTTTCTGTTTTCAATTTCAATATTGAAATTCTGCGCAAACCTTGGCAATCGCCTGTTCAAAAATGGCTAAAGCTTCACTCAGTTGTTCTCGAGTGATAATCAGTGGTGGGCTGAGTTGAATAACGTTACCCTGTGACACCTTAAAGCTCATCCCACTGTTGAGACACTGATACAAAACGGCTTCTGCTTCATCATATGCCCGCTCTTTGCTCTGGCGATCGGTCACTAGCTCCACGCCCCATAACATGCCAATGCCACGAACATCGCCTATCAATGAATATTTTTCTTTCATCGCGAGAAGTTTTTCACGCATAAATTGGCTGTCTGCCTTGGCCTTCTCTAGTAAGTTTTCTTGCTCAATAGCTTCCATTGTGGCGAGCGCAGCCGCGCAGCCTATTGGGCTTTTCTCATGAGTGTAATGCCCCATCGATATTTGCTCTGAGGTGTTGTATTTGTCTTTGGTGACCATTGCTGCAATGGGCACCAGCCCTCCACCTAAGCCTTTTCCAATACAAAGAATGTCTGGTTCAATATCGTAGGCTTGGTGAGTGAACCATTCGCCGCTGCGCCCCATTCCATTAGGGATATCATCAATAATGAGCATCACATTGTGCTTATCGCAAATTTCACGCACACGTTTCCAATATGCCAAGCTCGGCACTTGAACGTCTGTATTACGCACCGCCTCTGCAATGAAAGCGCCGACGCCGCCTTCTTTTTCAATCACATATTCCAAATAATCCGCATAATGAACATCACACTTCACATCATCATGTTCAGGTGAGCCCATAGTATTGGTCGAAGTTTGGTTAAAGGAGAACGCACCGCGATAGGTAACTGGAGGCGGTATGCGCTCTACCCCTGCCATCAAGGTTCCCATCCCCTGACGAAAACACGCTTCGCCACCAACGGAAATCGCGTCCAGCGACGCGCCATGAAAGGAGTCCCAAAGCGATATAACTTTGTGGTTACCGGTGACATGACGAGCGAGTTTCAAAGCCATACCAACCGCAGACGTTCCGCCGGGCGCGAACAGCACTCGGTTTAATTCACCACCGCAAATCTGGGTTAGCTTCTCTGCACACTCAATCGCCGTTTGGTTGGTGAAACGACGGGGAGAAAACGGCAGTTTGGCAATTTGCTCTTGGACCCGCTTAATCACATGCGGATGGCCGTAACCAAGCTGATGGACATTATTGCCGTGAAAGTCCATATATTTTTTCCCCGTCGCGTCTTGGATGAAGATCCCTTCCGCTGCCTCAAGTGTATCGAGGCACGGCGTCGACATCGCTTGATGAAGAAAAACATCTGAGTCACGTTTTAATAATGCTTGAGTACGTTCATCGTTCATTGACGCATTCCACGCCTGGCGAGCTGGCGTGGTATTCACATCACCTTCACTGCGCAAATGCGTATATTCAGGATTCTTGGTGACGCGATCGGGAGTTATAAGGTGCTGAGTCATGATCTGATCTTCCATAATTCGCTATTGGTCATTTCTATTTAGCACTTCTATTTGTTACTTTATTTTTATTATTCGATTGCTTATTGAGATTTGGCACAAATAGGCAATGCGTATTTCGCAACCAATGACTGGTCACTAACCGTTAACTTGTGTGCCAATACATGGCGTTTTGAACTGCGCCAATCAAACGCTCGATGTCCGCTGGGTAAACATCGCCAATATTGCCGATACGGAAACAATCCGCGTTGGAGACTTTCCCCGGATAAATGACAAAACCTTGCTCTTTTAAGCGCAGGTAAAACTCTTTAAACAGATAATCACTGTGAGTTGGCGAGTAGAAAGAAGTGATGATTGGCGAATGCAAGTCGTCGCCCAGTAGCGGCTCAAATCCCAAAGAACGCATACCCGAAACGAGTGTTTTTTGGTTGGTTTGATAACGTTGATGACGCGCTTCAATGCCACCTTCTTGTTCCAATTCAATTAGAGCTTGATAGAAAGCGCGAACCGTGTGAGTCGGTGAGGTGAAACGCCACTTACCATGGTTCGTTTCCATACAGTGCCACTGGTCATAGAGATCCAAACTCAAAGAGCGCGCTTGCCCTTTACATTTTTCTAGTTCGCTTTGTTTTGCTATCACAAAGCCAAACCCCGGCACACCTTGAATGCATTTGTTAGCCGAACTAATCATAAAATCGACGCCAAAGTCGGCAATATCCATTGGAATGCCACCAAAACTAGACATCGCATCGAGTATTACCGCCTTGTTATGAGCTTTTGCCACTGAAATAAACGACTCAATCGGGTTGAGCATGCCAGTGGTTGTCTCGCAATGAACAATTGCGACGTGCGTAATATCAGCGTCCGAGGCCAGTGCCGCTTCTAGCTCGCTCACTTGTGGCTGCGTGGTCTCACCCGATGATATGACATGGCATGGAATATTCAGATAATCCGCAATTTGCGCAATTCGCGCGCCATAAGCGCCATTATCAACCACCAATAGTTTTCCATTCTGACCAATTGCACTGCCAATGGTCGCTTCTACCGACGCCGTGCCACTGCCCTGCATTAACACGCTGGTATATCCAGATTGCGAGGTGGCCAATTTAACTAACTTAGTACGGATAATTTCCACAATATCTTTATTGTATTCGTCATCCCATGTGCACCAATCTTTTAGCATGGCTTCACGTACACCTTCAGATGTTGATAAAGGGCCTGGGGTCAGTAGCAAGTATTCATTTTTCATCTCGATTTCCATCCGGATTAATTATCTGGTCTACACCAAAACACTTAATCACTCTAACAGGCCCGAAAATGCACAGTAAATACGCTAACGTACGATTTCATAAAACTTTCACATCTTGATCGTCGTGCACCTAGACATCAGTAAAAGTTTCTAACCTCGTTAATAAACTGCCATTTTTTGTTCATTCAATCGTCACAAAGTGCTTCTAATGTTAGTCACGAAAACTGGTACAGACCAAATTAATCACTAACACTTGAACCAGACAACAATCTGAATTGGAGAAGACGATGAAAACCCGTTTGATGAAAGGAACTCTGGCTGCGCTGATTTCCTTGGTTGCAAATCACGCCTTAGCAGCGCAACAGGTGACGGTTTACACTGCTTTCGAGACTGACCTTCTAGCCAAATACAAAGCTGGATTTGAGAAAGATAACCCAGATATCGACATTAAATGGGTGCGTGACTCAACAGGCGTGATCACGGCCAAGCTTCTGGCGGAAAAGAACAACCCACACGCCGACGTGGTTTGGGGACTGGCGGGCTCTTCCATGGCATTGTTAAAAGACCAAGGATTGCTAAAAGACTACACGCCTAAAGGAGCCAAAGAATTAAAAACGGCCCTTAATGACCCAGAACTACACAAAGCATGGTTCGGCAATGACGCGACTTTTAACGCGATATGTTTCAACAACATTGTTGCCAAACAGCTGCACTTACCAAAGCCGACATCTTGGCAAGATCTCACTAAGCCTATTTACCAAGGTCACATTTCAATGCCCAATCCTGCCTCTTCTGGCACCGCCTACATGCTAGTGTCTGCTTGGCTACAAAACATGGGTGACAAGCAAGGTTGGGATTATATGAACAAGCTAAATCGCAATATTGCCCATTATACAGAATCAGGCTCAAAGCCTTGTGTGGAAGCTGCGATGGGCGAAGTGGCTATTGGCATTTCTATGGCAAGCCGCGGAGCCAAACTGAAAACCCAAGGCGCACCGATTGACATCATTGTTCCGAACGGAGTTGGCTGGGAAGCCGAAGCGGTCGGTTTAGTTAAAGAGTCTGCGGCGGCGAAGCGAGTGGTTGATTGGTCGGTGTCTAAAGATGCAAACCAACTCTACGCAGAAACTTACCCTGTCGTCGCTCACAAAGGCGTAAAAGCTGACGCGCCTAATTTTCCTAATGTTCGTCATAAGATGGCCAAAATGAACTTTGAAAAAATGGGCTCTGATCGCAAGGCGGTTCTCGTGAAATGGTCTACGGAGTTTGGCTCAAAGTCATAACTTAATCGGCTAATTTAAACGTTTGTTTTTAACATATCAGCTCGGAATTTTCAGCGCTCCACTGATCAGCTCTCCACTGAAAGGCATAACAATGGGCATACATAGCAGCTATCTAAAAATAGAAAATGTGGTGAAAAAGTTTGGCCAATTCACCGCACTAAAACAAATATCGCTTTCAATACAGCAAGGTGAATTTGTGTGCTTCCTTGGCCCTTCTGGCTGTGGAAAAACCACCTTATTAAGAGCGATCGCTGGCCTTGACCTTCCAACATCAGGTGCCATTTTTCAAAATGGTCTAGACACCACTTTTCTGCCACCAGAAAAGAGAGACTTTGGCATTGTATTTCAATCCTACGCCTTATTCCCCAATCTGACCGTACAAGAAAACATTGCCATTGGCCTAAAAAATCAGGGTATGTCGAACAAAGAAGCCTCAGATAAAGTCGAATACTGGCTCGACATGATAGGTTTACCTACTTCTGGTGAAAAATTCCCCGCTCAACTATCTGGTGGCCAGCAGCAACGAGTGGCGCTAGCTCGAGCTCTTTCTTTATCACCGGGCCTGCTGCTTTTAGATGAACCACTTTCTGCTTTGGATGCCAAAGTGCGTACCCATCTTCGCGACGAAATTTGCCGATTGCAACGTCAGCTTGATATTACCACCATCATGGTCACGCACGATCAAGACGAAGCTTTATCCATGGCAGACCGAATTGTCGTGATGAATCACGGTGTCATTGAGCAAGTCGGATCACCTCAAGAAATCTACCAACAACCCGCAAGCCGTTTTGTCGCTGAGTTTGTCGGCAGTATGAACTTTATTGATGTGTCAGTTTTATCCGATTCACAAGTTCGCATCGCAGAATCTCTGCTTCCTATGCCAAAGTTGGACAATCATACCGCATCTCGTGGCGAACACTTCGATTTGGCCGTACGACCTGAAAACATCACATTTGTTGAGGCTTCTCCTTATTCCCTGCCGGTTTGTATCTCATCGTTGGAATTTCTCGGGGCTTTCTACCGTGTTGAATGCCGATTACGCGACGATCCTGATGCGAGCCCAATCATCGTCGATGTGCATGGTGATGAGGCGAAAGCACTCAAGCTGCAATGTGGGGATACTCGCTACATACAATTTTCTGAGCATAGCCTACGCGCGTATTTATCTACAACCCAAAGCCATCACATAGAAATTGCCGCATAAATTAAGCGAACCCGAGATTGGGCAAAGCAGAGACTAGAAAATGGAATCAAAAACGATAAATCAACTAGACAGCAGACTTAACGGAAAATCCGGCTCCATGATGAGTCGAATTAGCCGCGATAACCTTGTTCTGTTTACCCTTCTGGCAACACTGAGCGTGATGATGGCATTGTTTATTCTCATGCCTCTATGGGCCATGTTGAAAACCAGTGTCCAAAATTCGGACGGCGCATTTGTGGGGCTGGCTAATTTTGCCACTTACTTTTCCTCATCTAACATGTGGCGCTCATTGGGTAACACATTCAGTGTCGGCCTGTCTGTCACTGCGATTGTTGGCCTGTTGGCGTTTGGCTACGCCTATGCGCTGACTCGTTCTTGCATGCGATGGAAAGGGCTCTTTCAAATATTGGGAAGTGCTCCCATCCTCGCGCCTTCACTATTGCCAGCCATCAGTTTTATTTTCCTATTTGGCAATCAAGGCGTTGCCAAATCTATCCTCGATGGACATTCTGTCTATGGCTCAATTGGCATTACACTCGGCTTAGCATTCTGGACTTTCCCGCATGCATTGATGATGCTCACCACTTCCCTTCGTACCTCCGATGCGCGGCTGTATGAATCCGCAAAAGCGCTGAAAACGTCACCCATTAAAACTTTCTTTGTTGTCACTTTACCTGCAGCAAAATTTGGCCTGATCAGCGCGCTAATTGTGGTATTTACTTTGGTGGTGACCGACTTTGGAGTCGCGAAAGTCATTGGCGGAAGTTACAGTGTGCTCGCAACCGATATTTTCAAACAAGTCGTTGGCCAGCAAAATTTCGCCATGGGGGCGGTCACCAGTATCGTATTATTAGTGCCAGCCATGTTGGCGTTTACTGCCGATCGTTGGGTGCAGAAAAAGCAACAGAATTTATTCGGCGCAAAATCCGTGCCCTATCAGCCCGCACCTAGCAAATTACGTGACAGGGCTTGCTTGATTTACTGCTCTGTCATTACGCTAGCCATTCTTGCGGTGCTAGGCATGGCGGTTTACGGCTCTCTAGTGACATTCTGGCCGTGGAACAAAGTGCTCACACTGCACAACTATCATTTTTCTAAAATGAGCACCTATGGATGGAGTCCATTTTTTAATTCTCTGACCCTTGCAACATGGACAGCCATACTGGGAACCTGCATTATCTTTATCGGTGCATACTGTATCGAAAAAGGGCGAGCGTTTGCGCCGATCCGCCAACTAATGCAAGTCATATCTGTTTTACCCATGGCAGTTCCGGGAATGGTGCTGGGGCTGGGGTACATTTTCTTTTTCAACGATCTACACAACCCCCTAAATGTTATCTACGGAACCATGGCCTTTCTAGTAACAAATACCATAGTGCATTACTACACCGTCGGGCATATGACCGCGCTCACAGCATTGAAGCAGCTCCCTTCTGAATTAGAAGCTACCGCCGCTTCCATTAAGCTGCCCCAATATAAACTCTTCTTTAAAGTGACCTTGCCAATTTGTCTCCCTGCGATCTTAGACATCGTCACTTACCTATTTATCAATGCATTAACCACCACTTCTGCGGTAGTATTTCTATATTCAACCAACACCATTCCAGCATCCGTGTCGGTATTAAATATGGACGACGCCGGTCAAACGGGCGCAGCAGCAGCGATGGCTGTCATGATCATGATATCGGCAGGCACGGCTAAGTTGCTCCATATCGCTGCGAGTAAACTGCTTGAAAATAAAATGTACGCATGGAGAACGCGTTAAATGGAATGGCTCACCACGGAGGGGATTGAATGCAATACGTAAAAATAAAAGATGCGATCGTTGAACAAATCACATCAGGTATGCTGACTCCGAGACAAAAGTTGCCAGCAGAACGCAAACTGGCAGAGTCTTTTGGCACTACTCGCGTAACATTACGTGAGGCGCTGTCTTTGCTGGAAGCGGAAGGCATCATTTTTAGAGAAGATAGGCGTGGCTGGTTCATTTCACCAGCTCCGTTAAAATACGATCCGACCCAAACGCTAAATTTTTCCAATATGGCAAAGGCACAAAATCGCGTGCCTAAAACGGAACTCATTTCTGCAAAGTGTATTCTAGCCAATACGCAGGCAGCGACTTTATTGCAGTTGCCGCCCTTTGCCGATGTCTACCAGATTGATCGGGTACGCTATCTAGAAGGAAGGCCTGTCGTCTTTGTCACCAATTACGTTCGCCCCGAGCTGTTTCCTGACTTACTAAATCATGACTTATCCCAGTCGCTAACCGAGATTTACCAACAGCACTATGAGACTGTCTATCAAAAAGTTCGCTATCGCATTAGCACCAGCTCATTGCTAGATCACACCGCGCAAGCACTAAGAGCGACATCCGGAACTCCGGCAACTGTCGTGGAACGCATGAACTACAGCCAAGAAGGTCAACTGATTGATTGCGACATTGAATGTTGGCGACACGACGCGATTAGCATTGAATCCGTTGCGGAGCTATCACATTCGAGTTAACACATTAAGGAATTCGTAAATACATGAGTATTGTCCCAATGGCACTGGTTGTTTTTTCTGCCATTCTGCACGCAGGCTGGAATATTCTCGGCAAAAACAATCGTGGCTCCGGTATGGCGTTTACCCTCGCCGCGAGTGCCACGGCGGCGGTGATATTAACGCCGTACATCATCTGGTATTTATTGACCGTCGGCTGGACAACTCTCCCCATGCACTTCTGGTGGATAGTCTCGGTTAGTGGTGTATGCCAAATTATCTATCTTATTGGCCTTATCATGGCTTACAAACATTCAGATATAGGGGTCGTTTATCCAGTCGCCCGCTCACTTCCAGTTATTATGGTTGGCCTTGGTAGCACTTTTCTCGGCCACCTACTTGATACACAGCAATGGATTGGCTTTACGTTGATCACACTCGGCTGTATGTGCGTTCCACTGACAAGCTTTCGTGACGTTAGAGCGAAGTCGTATTTGAATCTAGGGATTTTCTGGGCGTTAGTGGCCGCTATCGGAACCACGGGCTACTCCATTTTAGACAAACAAGCATTGGAGATGGTGTCTGAATTCGTGCGGCAGATTTTCAGCAATTCCTACACGGCAGTGTTTTATCTCGGCGTACAATTTTTAGCAATTAGCATTCCCATTTTCATGTGGTGTCTTGTTAGCAAGAAAACCTATGTAATCCAGCAAGCATGGGCGATTCGAAAACACGCAGGGTTGGCAGGCATTATGATGAGCACCACCTACGGATTGGTCTTGTCTGCCATGAACATGACCGCCAACGTCAGCCTAGTTGTCGCGCTGCGCCAAATTAGTATCGTGTTCGGTTTAATCATGGGATGTATCTTTCTTGGGGAATCATGGCGCCACACCCGAGTCATTGGTGTGGGCATGCTAATGTGCGGGTTGATATTATCTTTCAGCTAAGTGCCATAACTCTAAACCAAACGATCAAAAAACCGTGGCAAACTTAAGACCTAAAGACCTGAGCAGCTAATCGTATTTGGCGACCGCGGAATCAAATAAGTTTTTGACCAATGCGATGTATTCATCCAAAAAGTTAATCTGGTCATTGGTCGCTGGACGAGTCCAGGCTCCCGCTAACACTTCGGCTAGCTCTTCAACGACAATGTCCGCTTCTTTCAGCAGCTGAAAACGAACGGTGGAATGCAACTCAGGGTTCTGCTCAAAAATAGACATAATGTTACTAGCGATCATATCTGTCACTACGTCTTCAACGCTTTCTTCACCCGTGTCACCATCTTCTGAGGCAAACACATCCAAGTTAAACGCTAAGTGTTCTATCAAGGCAACATAACCATCGGTTTCTACAACCACACTTTATCTCCGTATAACTACAGTACTGTATTTGGAATTCCTTCAATAATACTAAGACAGAACAGCGGATATTAGCAATGTCGCAGTGCAAACCATGCGATTTTTTTGCGCTAGATTGTGTTAAAACGTAAGACAAATAAAAATAGACCTCGTTTACTTCCACGAATATCGTGATGGCTCCCTTAGTTAGCAACCAAAATCTTGAGAAAAATTATGCAATAGTTAGCTAATGATTCCGACTTTATTCGCAAAGATGTCCTAAACTATGAACAAATTGATACAACGTCTTAGGAGTCACTATGTGGCAAGCGATTTCTCAACAGCTTTCTGAGAAATTGATGTTTTCTTTTTCCATCGCCGAAAAAGTCAAACTCAGCGGTGGAGACATCAGTGATTGCTATATGGTCAGCGACGATAATGAGCGCTACTTCGTCAAAATCAACTCCCGCGACTTTATCCGTAATTTTGAGGTAGAAGCGGAGTGCATCCACCAATTAAGGGAGACTGATACCCTTTATTTGCCTGAGCTCGTGACCTTTGGCACCACTAAATCCCACTCCTTTCTTATCTTGAATTATCTCTGTTTAAAGCCGTTAGAGGACGAACAATCTCATTATCAATTTGGCCAGCAACTGGCTCGCCTTCATCAATGGGGAGAACAAAAAGAATATGGTTTTGACCAAGATACTTTTCTCGGAAATACCCTGCAACCCAACAAATGGCACAGGAAATGGGGACGTTTCTTCGCAGAGCAGCGAATCGCTTGGCAGTTGCAACTACTGAATGAAAAAGGTATTAACTTCGTTGATATTGAAGAGTTTACTCAACTTATTGAAAATTTACTCAGTAACCACCACCCTCGCCCGGCCCTTCTTCATGGTGACTTATGGCACGGGAATATCGCCAACTCAGCTTTTGGACCAGTATGCTTCGACCCTGCCAGCTATTGGGGAGACAGAGAGTGTGATGTCGCCGCAACAACACTGTTCAAATGCCTAGACCATGAATTTTACCAAGGCTATCAAAGTGTTTACCCGCTAGACGAAGGCTACCAACAAAGAAAAGATATTTATAATCTGTACCATATCCTCAACCACTGTAATTTATTCGGCGGTGATTATCTGGCTCAAGCTGAAGCAATGATCCAACGTATAATGGCCAGTTAAACTGGCTTAACTTTGTCTGTCTTAACTTTACCTGACTTAACCAATTCTGTTGTAGCTCAATCTCACTTAGTGATATCTGGCTTCAAGTATCGACATTTACTTACCTTCACCACTCGCTTTCTTAGCACAAATTATATGAAATCTTACTAACTCCAGTGTTAGTTTCCATAGCTAACAACTTTCTTAGCACTTTAGTCTATAGAATCCTCGTATCATTCGATCTGTAGTAAAATTTATGGAGAATGTTTATTAGGAATAGTCGTATGAAAAGCATTCGACGGCGCAATGTTCGCTGCCCGCATTGTGGCAGCACTATTAGTATGATGTTTGATCTCTCCAACGGTAGTGACGAGATCTATGATGACTGCCCTGCCTGCTGCCATAGCATCCATATTAATGTCATACTCAATGAAATTGATGACGAGATGTCTTTAATGGTGGACGCTGATGACGAACAAATCTTCTAACCTATCATTTTCTCACTAATCAGTTTGCTACCATAACCAAAGAGGTGCCTAGCAATCAAAATTTGTGACGACGTCACTGATGGCACCTATATCTACACTGAACCTATACCTAAACTGAATAAGCGCCCAAGGAATTCAGTTTTTAGTAGCACCGAACACAACATTTCTTTATCATTTCTAGTCCTTTTTCCTCGCTAATCCTCTGGAGCATTCTGCTTGTGCAGGCCTATAAATTTGAATCTCGTCAGCTAATAAAGCTGGCTACACCTGTTTTGATTGCCTCAGTCTCACAGACTGGTATGGGCTTCGTTGATACCATTATGGCTGGTGGCGTGAGTGCGACAGATATGGCAGCGGTGTCAATTGCTGCCAGCATTTGGCTACCTGCAATTCTATTTGGCGTTGGACTGCTTATGGCTCTGGTCCCTGTTGTTGCTCAACTAAATGGCGCGGGAAGACAACACAAAATAGCGTACGAAATTCAGCAAGGGGCGTCGATGGCGCTAATGCTGACAGTACCAATACTTTTCGTACTCTTTCAAACCAAAGAAATTCTCACATTGATGGACATCCAGCCATTAATGGCTGAAAAAACGATTGGCTTCATGCACGCCGTGATGTTTGCCGCACCAGCTTATTTGCTCTTTCAAGCTTTACGGAGCCTCACCGATGGTCTGTCGCTAACGAAACCCGCGATGGTGATTGGTTTCCTAGGGCTACTGTTTAACATCCCACTAAACTGGATTTTTGTTTACGGTAAATTCGGCGCACCCGCATTGGGTGGCGTTGGCTGTGGAGTCGCTACCGCGATTGCCTACTGGCTAATGTTTGTGATGCTGCTCGCCTACGTTGCATTCTCTCGCAAAGTTGCCCACATAAAACTTTTTAGCCAGTTCCACCCTCCACAATGGAAAGCGATGCGTCGCTTATTCAAGTTGGGACTACCCGTTGCACTCGCGGTATTTTTTGAAGTCACGTTGTTCGCTGTCGTGTCGATTTTGGTCGCTCCGCTCGGACCGTTGATCGTCGCCGCGCACCAAGTTGCCATAAACTTCTCTTCTCTCGTCTACATGTTACCAATGAGTATCGGTAATGCTGTTAGTATCCGCGTCGGGCACAAGCTCGGTGAAAAAGACATCGCCGGAGCCACCGTCGCGTCACGCGTGGGCATGTTGGTTGGAGTTAGCACCGCTGTCATCACTGCTGCATTAACCGTATTGCTTCGTGAACACATTGCGACCTTATACACCAGCAACCGAGCAGTTGTATCACTTGCAGAACACCTACTCATCTTTGCAGCAATCTACCAAATTACCGATGCGATTCAAGTCGTCGCAGCAAGTGCACTGCGTGGTTATAAGGATATGGCCGCAATCTTCAAATATACCTTTATCGCCTATTGGGTATTTGGTTTACCGACTGGCTACATTCTGGGCATGACGAATTGGGTTAGAGAGCCTATGGGTGTATACGGTTTTTGGATTGGATTTATCGTCGGTTTATGTAGCGCAGCGCTCATGCTCGGTTCTCGCTTACATTGGATGCACAAACAGTCTGACAGTACTCAGCTCGCTTTTTCACTACGATGAGTAGCGCGAATAGAGAAAGTCGTACCGTGAGTTTGAACATTCCTTCATTGAAGTGTCCGATTCATTCAACCACAACAAACTTCGTCGTCCGAATATCTAGAACCCTCGCAGTAATTGATACTATACTCACATTACGTACGCTCCCCTACTAATTAGGGTTAAGCGATTGCTTATAATTTGGGAGCTAACAATCGACAGGGATAGTCATTATGTTTACATCACGTTTATTAGGATCATTTACCTGTATTCTGCTACTTTTTACAACTGATATTACGGTCGCAGTCGCCAACTCAGATCCAGAAGTCAGTCAAGAACTTACCACACTCTATCGCGCATCCAGAAAAGTCATTTCAGTGAATCAAAAGCATATTAATGATGCTTCCATCGGTGATAAAGGTCTATCTGGGGAGGTGGTTAAAGAGCAGGCATTATCCAATTATGCCGAGGCCACAGGAACTCCGCTCGATGTTAATAATCTCACCAATGCTCAAAGTGCCATGTTATCGGCTGTTGTGTTTGTCATGGATGGGAACCAAGAATTAATTAACGAAAAAGGTGTGGGATTTAAAGGATTCTTGCCCGCCATTTTTGCTCGTCAGGTCGCCGATGAGTTTAGTACAAAAATGGCTGGAAAAATGAAAATTAAGCTAACGGCTCCTAAAAGTTACGTGAGAAATCGCGCCAACAGGCCCGATAAATGGGAAAGTAATGTTATAGAAACCAAGTTTAAGAGCGCTGACTATAAAAAAGGGACGCCATTTTATGAAGAATCGAGCGTCAAAGGAAAGCAAGCGTTTAGATTTATTTTACCTGAGTATTATGGCAAGTCCTGTTTAGGCTGTCATGGTACACCCAAAGGAGAGAGAGACATTACAGGTGGTAAAAAAGAAGGAGGTACGTTAGGTGAATTAGGTGGAGCAATCAGCCTAGTTATCTATCAGTAAAGGTAATAGGTATGTTTAAAAGTATGACGATATCGACCAAGCTAGTTGCAGGCAGTTTTGGTTTCTCTGCGATAGTAGCTTTGACGTTAATTTATGTGTTGACAACGGTTGAAAGTATTTCTTCAATCAGTGTTGATCAGCAAGAATTGGTTGTGCAGCAGGTTAATGCGATTAAACATCAAGAAGAAATGCAGTCTCTACAGGAAACAGAGCGTGGTAAATACCTGCTAGCAACGGAAATTGACAAAGAATTCCGGGAACTGAGAGCGTGGTTATTGGATTTGTCGGTTAGCTGGCTAAATGAAGCCGAAGATAACGCAAATACGACACACGAAAAACTCAATAATAAGATCCAAGAGTTATCCGTCTTAGATAAGGATCTAGCAGAAGCACTGACCAATAAGATTCAGGCATTTTATGATGTCATGCTTGAGTCTGTTGATGCGTATGTGGACGATAACCGAGTTAGAGGTAACTCTCTGATTGCAAGCGGTAGAGTTCAAGCTGAAGAGATTGGATCCCTAATATTCAATTTTCAACAGGCCGCGAACAAAAACATCGAACAAGTCAGTCAACAAGTGAAATCAGCCAACCTGGAGGTTACTCGTTCTGGTGAGCAAGTAAGAGAGTCCGCGGCGCACATTGTTGGAATGACCGCTGAGCTGTTCACTTTGTCGCTTACTTTGCTGATAATCATATTTGTATTGGGTGTTATTTATACCTATATAATGCGCCGAGAGATTTGCTCGCCGATAGAACGATTACGCAGTACGGTTGAACGTATTGAGCAACAATCGGATCTAACCAGCCGATTTGAAATCAAAAACATGGATGAAATTGGCGTCACCGGAGCCGCTTTCAATCGTATGATGGAGCAATTTTCCACGATTGTGAGTAAAGTGACGGATGCTTGTCAACAGCTTGATACTGAGGTTTCTAAGCTCGTTAGCATTATGCAAGAAACCAAACAAGGTGTGGTGGAACAGCAACATTCAACAGAACAAGTCGCCACCGCCATCAATCAAATGGCCACGACGGTGCAAGAAGTAGCTCAGCATACTGAACATGCCAAACAAGTCACGATAAATGCAACCGATGCGTCCAATCATGGCGGTGAAGTAGTCCAACGTTCGATGGATCAAGCGTTAAGCCTTTCAAAAATGATGTCGGGTGCCCATGAGGCCATCATTCAAGTAGAAAAAGAAAGCAATATTATCGGGACGGTGCTGGATGTGATACGAGGTATCTCTGAGCAGACGAATCTTCTTGCGTTAAATGCGGCAATCGAGGCCGCTCGAGCAGGTGAAGAAGGACGCGGATTTGCTGTCGTAGCAGATGAGGTTCGAAAACTGGCACAAAAGACACACGACTCCACCGAGGAAATAAATAAAATTATCAGCAATTTACAAACTGGTACTCAACACGCGGTTAGTGTGATGTCGGAAGGCGACAACGAAGCTAAGGGAGTCGTAGAACAAGCGGAAAGTGCGGGACTGGCTCTAAAGAGAATTGAAGAACAAATTTCCGAAATTAACGAGCTGAATGCCATGATTGCTTCTTCCGCCGAGGAGCAGGCAGCGGTAGCAGCAGATATTAATCAAAATATCGTATCTATCAGTGATGGGTCGGTTTCAACCACTCAAGCAGTTGAAAAAACCGTATCAGCTAGTGAAGAATTGATGCAGCTATCTCGACAATTAGCTGATTTAGTACAGCAATTTAAGGTTTGATCGCAAACTTATCTATTTACTCTTCCCGACGCTCTCGCACAAAGCGTGCAAATTTGGGGATACCGTTATGCGTCAAACCGTTATATTCAAAAGTGATAACACTTCCTAATGCTGGCGGTGTCTTTCTCATTTTATCGCTAAATCCACTACCGATATAAAATTCGACACCATCGGCCATTTTTACTCGCACTGACCCCATCATGCCACGGTATTTTCCCGCCCCATCCTTATATCCAATCACTATTCCCTCTGCATCCTGAGATTGTTTTATCTTCAACAGATCGTCACTTCTGCTGCTTTGATAATCGCTATGCTTGTTTCGCAGCATCAAACCTTCACCGCCGCTATTACTAATCTGTTCTAGAAGATCCGTAAGGCTGGCTTGATTCTCTACAGGGAATTGCTCTACATAACTGACATGTGTGTTACGCCCACTTTTGAATTGGGCTTGCAAAGCTTTATAACGTTGTATGAAGTCACCTTGGTGATCGGGTAAATCGAATACCATATATCTCACCATGCGCCACATTTGATCGTTTGGCCTTTTATCCAGAACCGTCTGCTGCACTTTGTAAAAACCTTTTCTCCCCGCCCACAACTCGCCATCGAGCTTGATGTTGGGTAATTGACTGGTAAACCAATCTGGTGCGTTTATCTGCTTCCCTGATCGTGTGACCAAAATGGAGCCCGTCCAAATTGCCCGGATGCCATCAAACTTTTCGCTCACCCAATAATCGTGTAACACTATGTCGCCACTATATAAATTAGCTAAGGCAACGTTCGTTGGTGTATTAGGTACATGATTCGTAGAGGAGTTAAATTCACTAGCGATAGCGGAGCTAATTGCTAGTGATAACAAGGATAAGGTCAGTTTCATCAAGGTCACTCTGTGTAAAATACGCTTGTGTAGGCTAACTCCATCACATGCGCACAGCGAGATCTTAAACACCTAACATTCTAGACTTCTAAGACTTTGCCGATTGACTCATATCGCAGTTACCAATATATCGACTTTCAGTCGCAAATAGACCCAGTGATATACGCCCCTGCTAGGCCGGAATTTCCATACTTCTTTTTAGCAAGTTTGCGCTACCGAAGGAGACTACTAAACTCAATAACAGTAGTTAAGTTTTTCCTGACAGTTGAGGAAATATTATGGCCACCCAGAAAATCCAACATTTTTTCCATCCCCAGTCTGGCACCATTAGTTATGTCATTTCAGACAAAAATACCAAGGAAGCGGTCATTATCGACCCTGTCGCCGACTACAATGCCGCCGAAAACAAAGTCAGTTTCGAATCGGCGCAAGAGATCGAAAAGTACATAAGCAAGAACTCGCTACACGTTAGCGCGATTTTGGAAACACATGTACATGCCGACCACCTCTCTGGATCTTTCTATCTAAGCAAGCGGATGAACGCCCCTATCCACGTTTCGGATAAGGTTAAAGAGGTATATTCGGCGTGGAAAGACGAACTTGGTTTAAGTGAGATGTACCACTTTGAACACTACTTATTAGACCAAGAGCATCTTGAGTTTGGTGACTCCGATCTAGAAGTCATCCGCACCCCAGGGCATACCTCTTCCGATGTCACTTACAAGATCGGTGATGCATTGTTCGTGGGAGACACTCTATTTCATCACGGAACAGGTCGTTCAGATTTCCCTGGCGGCGGCGCGGGAGATTTATTTGAATCTATCGCCAAACTGTATCAAATGAGCGACAACACTGAGGTTTACCTATGCCATAACTACCCCAAAGACCAAGAGCATTTGGTGTATAAAACAAGCATCGGTGAAGAAAAACACGACAATGATTTCTTAAGCGATTGTACTTCTAAAGCGGAGTTCGTCGACAAACGCCAGCACAGAGACGAACAACTCGCTGCCCCTAAACTGATTAACCAAGCGCTAAAATATAACCTGACTGCAACACCACCTGAGGCACTATAAGCTCAAGTTGCTAAACCTATAAGTTCAAGTTGCTAAACCCATAAGCCGCTGTAATGACGATAAAATAAAGTCAGTACAGCGGCATCATATCAATGGATAATACTCAGTATTTAACGTTGA
This sequence comes from Vibrio profundum, assembly GCF_050337555.1. NCBI lineage: Bacteria > Pseudomonadati > Pseudomonadota > Gammaproteobacteria > Vibrionales > Vibrionaceae > Vibrio > Vibrio profundum. The sequence goes on along the minus strand of NZ_JAKJTA010000009.1, from coordinate 64,623 downwards.
GGCTACGTTGTCTTCGCCGACTCATCGTAATGATGTTCTAAATACCACTGCGCTCGATCTCGTCCCATATATTTACCAAGCGTTTTTATCGGGACAATTTTTAAATTAACGACAATTAAACCATCTAAAGCATCATTAAAAGCTGGATCCACATTAAAACACACCAACTTACCGTTCATTCCCAAATATTGACGTAACAGAACCGGTAAGCCTTTACCTTGCTCCATGCGCGACAACACTTTCGACAACATCGACACGTTAGCAAGCGAAGACAGCAAGTTAGACTGCCAAAACGTTTCACCCGTATTTCTTAGCGGCCGGGATGGTTTCACTAATTGAGCTTTTTTCTGATCGTAATGATGCACTGACAGTGTCGCCGCCATGAGATGACGAGCTGTATGACTGTACTCATTACTGATGCTCACTGGTCCAAACAAATGGGTATATTTAGGATTACGATAAACGAACGTTGCAATGCCCTTCCAAAGCAGTAGTAAAGAGTTTAAGTTGCGTTGATATTTCGCGGCAACAACAGAGCGGCCAACTTCAATACAATGCCCTAACGTATCGATAAACGCCTGATCATATTCAAATAAGCTGCGAGAATATAAGCCATCTATGCCTTTTTCTTTCAATAGCTGATCGACTAAACCGAGGCGATACGAGCCCACCAATTCCTTCGCTTCTTTGTGCCAGACGAAAAGCTGCAAATAATGAAGATCATATTCATCGACATCACAAGCTAGCCCCGCACCTTCGCCAACTTGGCGAAAGCTTTCTTCTCGCACTCGCCCAATTTCTTGCATCATCAAAGGGATTTTTTGCGTGCCAATGCAGTAAACCGCAAACTCTCCCTGATCTAACAAACAGGCGTCCATTGGTAGGTTTTCAACTTCTTGCGCCAGTTGTTCTGGATCAATCGCCTCAATTATAGGGGTTTGATAAGTCGTGATTGGGTCCGCCGGTCTGTGACTCTCAGGCGACATTAAATAAGTATTGAGACGGAAATAACTCACTACATCCTTGTCTTTTTCGAAGCTCTTAACTTCATTGTAAGGAATTGGGCTTCCAACAGAGATCGAGATGGTTTTTTCACTTTTGTTCAGCAGTTCTCGCCCTAAAAGTGCGGTCCTAAGCATCGGATGCACTTTACCCGCTCGATAAAACATAGAGCTGTTACGGCCATTGATAAAAATCGGCAATGTAACGGCTTGGCTGCGCTTAACAAACTTGGCAACCGATGTACTCCACTCGATATCTAGCAATTGTTGCGAAGACTTATTATAAGTCGACACTTCCCCTGCAGGAAATACCACTAAAACGCCCCCATCGGCTAGATGCTGATGCGCCTCTCTAATAGCTCTCGCGTTAGTCCTCCTTGAATTAGGGCCGTCAAACACATCAATACCGATAAACAGATCATCGATTTCAGGCAAGCGCTTCAATATTTGATTAGCTAACACTTTGACATCTTTGCGGACTTCTCCAATAAAGTCCGCCAAAATGACACCTTCAATCGCTCCCAATGGATGATTAGCAACAATCACTAGAGGGCCAGTTTCTGGGATAGATTCATGTCCTCCTCTCGCAATGTCATAACGAATATTGAGCGTTGATAATGTGTAATTCATAAATTCAAAACTCGATGGCGCCGCAGGACGCTTTTGATAATGAGCATCAAGCTTTGATAAACCTGTAATCCATTCCAGCAACGATTCTCCGATACCAAAAGGAGTTTGGCGACTCAGTCTAAACGGGCTTCCTAGCATATTTATGCTTCCTTATTGAGTATCTGAAACAGAATTCCACCATGTTTGAGGTCTTGAACAATCAGGTACACACCACATAACCACACCGTACAAGCCATTCCAAATAGCAGGCCGCTATCATTGCCAACAATGTTTCCTGTCATATCAAACTCTGGCATAACAATTCCGAGTGGTGTGAATAAGTGGAAAAATATTGCGCCAGACATGATGCCCACCGACATCAGCGCCCCGATACCATGCCAACGCGTAAACAATAAAATTGCCGCTATCAATTCGGCTCCGCCAATGAGGTAGCCTCCAACTTGACCAAACCAATCTAGGCCAGACCAATTCGCTAAAGTGCCGAAAATATAATCAGTTTCATAAGATCCTGTGAATTTAAAAAATAACGACTGAACAAAGACAAATGTGATGAATGCTGATGGTAAATGTTTACGAACGGTAAAAGTCATAGCGCGCTCCTATTTAATCAACTTAGGCCAATTCACGTTTGCTTGGCTGATGAATTTTGCTCTATCTGTTTCCCACTTATCTTTAATGGATTTGTCGTAGTTAACGTAAAGTTTGCCATCGACAATCGACCACTGCTGAGGATCGCCTGGCGCAAAATCGTTCTTAGCCCCAATCGCCCAAGCGCAGTAGCCACCGTATTGAGGAGCGTATTTAGTTGGATCAGCTTTGAAAAGTTCAAGGTTTTTCTCGGTCGAAAAGTTCCAAACCGCCCCTTTGTATTCAGTGGAGTAATCAGAATTACCTTTAACAGGTTTGTTTTGCGTGAAATACGCCACCGTATCGTAGCCCTCCAACGCTTTATCACTAAAGAATCCAGTGTATATTGCGTCCTGTGCAAAAGAGCTAAAGCTCATGATCAGCAGGACAAAGCCTAGTATTTTTTTCATAACTTAACTTCCTTCTAAATTACGATATTGTGTTTGTTATGGAGCGAAAACTTGCGACGCTTCCATATGCTTGCGACGTTTCGATATGAACCGCGCCTTGTTCAAGCGCTTTATGAGTTAGATTCTGACAAGGACTGCCTGCTACATACGACATTTTCCTCTGAGTGCCGGTCACTTCAAGAAGAGTAAAACTGACGGTTTGAGCATCTTCTCGATGCATACAAGTCGATAAATGTGAATACTGAGGGTGATGATGTGTATGGAATTTCAAAAGCGAATGTTTATCCTTACCCGCGGCAATGATCTCCTTATACATATTTAACCTCGCGTCTTTCACTCGCTCAAGATCCACGCCTGAAGAAAACAACGGGCAATCTGTAGGAAAAATACTACTTTCAACCCCGTCCCATGCATATGCCATAACGTCAGATTTGCTAGCATTTAGAGAAGGGTCAAAGGCAAGTAAGGTAAAAGGCGCGAATTGCAATAAGTCAATGCGAGAAAACGCCAGTGAGACTTCCGCTACAGTACTACTTATTGATAGTTGCTTGAGCAACATCCCTCGGCTAACCAATTCTCCTTTGGGAACTTGCCCTTGATAGTTGTTCAGCAAACATAGGGACAAACCAAACTCATTTAAACTTATCCAGCTGCCGCTGCCGACAGGATCGATGGGCATGACCACATTTACCCCTTCAATGTTCAATACTTCTGGCGGTTTGGCCACAGTGCGAGTCTTTTGCTCATCTCGATTGAAAAAGACTTGGTATCCTTGTTTATTCACCAGCCAAGACACGGAACACATACCTATTGCCCTCTTATATGAGTAGCGGTTGCCGGAGCGATACCAAAAGAATTATCTGACGGGCTGCCGAGTAATCCTGCCATAATTTTTGTCAGCGCATAGTGATGCGTCGCATGAAGTGCCGCGAATGTGAGCTCACGTCCCAGAGTCGAGCCCATTTCACAGCTCTTTGTTGCACAAGGGGAAACCTCAGTAATCACTGACACTGGCGTTAACAATTCAGGCTCATTTTTGCTCTTTAGCCAATGAATCACACCGCTAAGTTCCATTTCGGCACTGTGCCTATAGCGCTCAACTTCATGACCACGTCGACGCTGATTGTAATCTATCGCATGATTGGCATGCATAATGGCATGAAAAACATCTAAAATATGACGAAAGTGCTCACCGATGGAGCTGATAAAGTGCGGTTTAATAATCACCGTGTACTCTTCCTCGGAGAGCTTGGCCAAAAAAGAGGCTCCCTGCTGCAAGGTATCAATACAACCAGTGATCACAGCTGGGTTAACGTTATTGACGCTGTTCTTAGTAATCGTTGAATCTGTGATGGCTAACATACACTTCCTTATTATTCTTAGACCAAGCTCAATCCGTGCTTGGGTATTGCTGAGTCAATAACTTTTCTTCTCGCCATGCTTTAAATAAGCTTGAGATTGGCGGGCTTTTGTATCCACGCTTTTTTTGCTTTGCCCCAATATCAAACAAAATCCGGTATTGTTTGAGTAGCGTTGAAAATATCTCTTTTAGCGGTGTATTGCGATCCCAGATATGTGCGGCTTCGCTGCTGGCGCCATTAATTTCTAAAATAGTAAAACGCTCTCCCTGCATAAAGCTGTTGATGTCGTCAAATTTGATATCTAAACGGCCGTAGTGGAAGTCTTCTATATCATCGAAAATTTGGTCTAGCTTGCTTGCCAGCTCTTCGGTAATAAACTGATTACCATCACGGAAAATAGAACCCCGACTATGGCTTCCCGCAAAAGCCAGCTGGAACTCCTTTCCTGCTTCAACTACGTCATCTAGAAGGTGGATATGGCGAGGAAAATACAAATGTTTCAACGCCCCTGCGCGTGGACACGCCTCAATAAGTTCTCTCAGTGTATGTCTACCGTCACCCATCACAGATGGGGCATATTTCAAAGTCAAAGAGATGATTTTCCCTTTGTCTTCCCCCGGATAACGGACATAAAACACCCCAGCTTCAGCTGAGTAAATCGCTTTTTTCTGTAATAAAAAACGCGCGCTAATCGGAAAGCTGGCAATATAATCCGATAATTTCGCTTGGTTAGTGATGAGTTTGACGCCGACACCACGGCAGCCTAAATCAGGCTTGGCGACCACAGGAAAATCCAATTGCGCCGCATTCATCGCCTCTTGCGCTAATTGGGTTTGTTGCTCGATGGTCAACGCAGACTTAGTCCGCGTTGTGAAGGGAGAGATCCATTCTTTTGCGTTATCTCCTGCTAGGCTCAAAATATCGTGCTTCGACTCACCAACCATGCCACTCAGTTTAATACTGGGGTTAACAATCAGTGGCAACCGCCAATCTACATACTTGATTCCCTGAAAAAAACTCTGGATCACCACAGGAGTATAAAAAAACCAACTTGGCAAAAATTCATAGGGAGAAATAGCACGGCGGGTATCTATTTCTAAGATAGGCATCCCAGCATTCACGCAACCGGGAGCAATACATGGTATCGGTTGTTTTTGAATCATGAGTACCCTCGTGTAAAAGATTTGTTGACGACGCGATTCAGTATATAAAGCACACCAAGCGCTATTGGAACCAATATCCAATGATGCTGTGAAGACTGAATCCAAGATGTCATCCCTAAGTAATAAATAGTTGAGAAGACAAGCAAAGTCCAAATGGCGGTAGCAAAAATGACGGCTAGAAAAAACGTCAAAATGGGGATTGAGAAAAAGCCACTAAGAGTAAACCCAACACTACGCAGCCCTGGTACAAAGCGGATGATGAATAAGTTTAAAAAGGCGTTTTTTCTAAATCGTTTACGTAGCAACCGAAAGTATCGGTTTGTAAGAGCGCGATAACGAACGCCTCGAAAGTGCTGACAATATTTACCTAGGTAGTAAAGAGCGATATCTCCCGACGCTATGCCAATAAATATCGCTAAGAGTGCTAACGGAAAGCTCAACGTTCCTTGCGCTGCCAATACAGCCGCCGTAATGATCGCCAAGTCCTCAAGCAGGTAAGACAAAACGATAATCCCAACAAACAGCCAGTACCAAGCATCATGTGAGGTAGTTAAATACGCTTGTAATTCGGCAATAAACGACACGGCTTCTCCTTTTCCAAACAAACTTAAAAGTTGTTATTGTTTGAATTCCATTAACTTTTATACAATAACGAACCGGTTACATTTGTCGACACACTTACTATCAGACCGAGAGGTCACAAAAAAAATTTCATTTCAACGTCAGCACATCGTTTACGGCTTTGTTATGCAACTGCTACCTATCATGTCGCTGCTATGTGCTATGTGCTATGTGCTATGTGCTATGTGCTATGTGCTATGTAACCACTATAAATCTAACAATACGAAGAAACACAGGCTCAAGGTCAACTCATGGTTAAAAAGAAGATAGAAAAATACCAGCACGCTGCCGGAGGTTGGGGAGCGTTAACGAACACCACCCGTCACCTACTTAAAAGTGAAAACGTTGCAAAGAATATCCGTAACCTCCTTCACACCAATCAAGATTTCGGCTTTGATTGCCCCGGCTGCGCATGGGGAGAAGAGCGCGAAGACGCAAAATTTAAGTTCTGCGAAAATGGTGCGAAAGCTGTCAACTGGGAGGCAACCAGCAAGCGGGTCACCCGAGAATTTTTCCAGCAGCACTCTGTCAAATGGCTACGCAAGCAAGGCGGTTATTATCTCGAATATCAAGGCCGCCTTGCTGAACCTATGACTTACAACCCGACCAGTGACCACTATGAGCCCACCAGCTGGGACGAGGCTTTTTCTTTAATTGCCAAAGAGCTAAATCAACTCGACAGCCCAGATCAGGCAGAGTTTTATACTTCCGGAAGAGCAAGTAATGAAGCGGCTTTTCTTTACCAGCTGTTCGTTCGACTCTACGGAACGAACAATTTTCCCGATTGTTCAAATATGTGTCATGAGGCCAGTGGCATTGCTCTTAATCAAGCCATTGGTATTGGTAAAGGGACAGTCACTCTCAAAGATTTCGAACACGCCGATGCCATATTTATCTTTGGTCAGAACCCAGCCACCAACCACCCACGTATGATGGATACGCTTTACAAAGCCTCACGTCGTGGAGCGAACGTTGTCAGTTTCAATACTCTCAAAGAACGCGGTTTGCAGCGCTTTGCCAACCCCCAGAACAAACTAGAAATGATCAAACGAGGCTCAACGCCAATCAGCAGTTTGTATCTCACTCCCAAATTGGGCGGTGATATGGCTGCGGTACGTGGCATGGTGAAAGCTATGCTAGCGATTGACCGAGAGAAACAGCACAATAAGCAACAAGGCATCTTCGATGAACAATTCCTTGCTACTCACTGTATTGGAATGGACGAATATTTATCTCAAGTCGACGCCACCAGCTGGGAAAAAATTGAGGTTCAGTCAGGACTGTCCCAGTCAGAGATTGAGAAAGCGGCTAACGTTCACTTACAAGCAAAATCAGTAATCTGTACTTGGGCAATGGGTATTACCCAGCACAAACATTCCGTTGCCACCATTCAAGAAATTACGAACTTGCAACTGCTGAGAGGTCAGATAGGTAAACCGGGAGCGGGATTGTGTCCAGTTCGAGGCCATAGTAATGTGCAAGGCGATCGCACAATGGGCATCAACGAACACCCTAGCCCCGCTTTCTTAGATAGTCTTGGCCAAGCCTTTGACTTTGCCCCGCCGCGCCACTCAGGGCACAATGCAGTGCAAGCGATCCAAGCGATGCTCGAAGGCAGAAGTAAAGTATTCATCGGATTAGGCGGAAATTTCGCCGCCGCAACACCAGATACTCTTATCACTGAGCAAGCGTTGACGAACTGCGACCTAACTGTGCATATTGCAACCAAGTTGAACCGCAGCCATCTCGTCACCGGTAAAAAAGCGCTTATTTTACCTTGTCTTGGCAGGACCGATATCGATATACAGGCGGCTGGCCCACAAAAAGTTACGGTAGAAGATTCATTTAGCATGGTTCATGCGTCTGCAGGCGCGATTGAAAGCGACACCGCTGAGATGCGCTCGGAGCCTGCAATAATCGGGGGGATCGCCAAAGCGACAGTCGGAAGTGAACCAGTCGATTGGGACAAGCTCATCGGAAATTATGACTTTATACGAGATAAAATATCTCAAACCCTGCCAGAATTTACCGAGTTCAACCATAAGATAAGCCGCCCTGGTGGATTTTACTTAGGCAATTCTGCTGCTGAACTGCGCTGGGCAACACCGACAAAAAAAGCGAAGTTATTTGCTCACCCATTGCCCAGCTCAGTCATTCCCGACATTGTCCGAGACGACCTTCAACCGGATAAACTTGTTCTGCAAACCCTTCGCTCACACGATCAGTACAATACAACTCTCTATGGTATGGATGATCGCTATAGAGGCGTATATGGGCAGAGAAAAGTACTGTTTATGAACAAAAAGGATATCGGTGCGTTAGGGTTCAAAAACGGTGATACCGTGTCCATGCGCAGTATTTGGACTGACGACGTAGAGCGAGTCGTGAGCGGCTTTACTGTGGTAGAGTACAATGTCCCCAAAGGAAACCTAGCCGCCTATTACCCTGAGACAAACCCACTGGTGCCACTTGGCAGCATGGGAGATCTAAGCTGGACTCCAACCTCTAAATCAATCGCTGTTGAGGTCTTTTCGGAAACAAACAACAACCAGACTATCCAATACCAAGAGAAAGTCTAACCCTTTACAGGTAGTGACAGGATCACCTCTCCTGTCACTAATTCGCCCCTCTCCTTGCCCTACACTCGCTCGCTATTCTAAAAACGAACGACGACAATGACCAAATAATATCTGGGTTCTTTTTGAATTAATGATTAGATAAACAAGTTATTCAGTCTCAATTAATATGAACGGCTTTATTATTTCTCTCGTAGTAACACGCAAATACACAAGAGGGATACACAATGAAAAAGCTATTAATCGCTTCTGCTATAATTTTTGCTTCGGCGTCTGCTATGGCTGCGCCAAAGCACCACAATCTTGATAAACAGCAAGGCGGAGGCTTTACTGGACCAACAGCCGACTCAGTCATCACCACAGCAAGTGCCGCGCAAAAAGCGGGGGACGATGAAAACGTCAAATTAACGGGTTATATCGTTCAATCACTAGGCGACGAGAACTATATGTTTAAAGACTCTACGGGTCAGGTTCAAGTTGATATCGACGACGATCACTGGAATGGAGTCAATGCCACACCGTCAACCAAAGTCGTTCTTAAAGGTGAGATTGATAAAGACTGGACTTCACGCACCATTGACGTGAAAAAGGTGTCGCTTGCCCAAGCGCAATGATCCTAAAAAGTATCAGCAGTTGCCCTTCTTAGCTTGACCGGGAGGGCAAAATTTCCCATGGGAATGCTCGTCATTGGTGCTTACTTTCACGTCCACATCGTGAACTTTCCCTTCGACCCGGGTAAGCTGACACCCAGTAAGTACAACGCTCAAAACAATCAGCATCAAATAATGTTTCATCATGATCTCATTTCACTCAAGTATTCTAACTGCTCTCCCTTTATATTAGTCGAGGCTACTGCCAAGAAGAGCCAATTCCGTCACTTCCTTTGTGATTCAGCGAACTTGTCTCGACAAGCTTGATGAGCTTCAGCGTAACTAGGAAAAACACCGACGATGCTTTGCTTCGGGAATATTTTACGCAAAGCAAAACCCAGTTCACTGTTCGTGGCACCCCAAGTCGCAGTATCCAATAACCGATTTTCAAACGTTATTGTAAAGTCACCATGGATATTACGCTTTGTCATCAAATGGCCTAACTTTTTAGATTATTGCCTAAGATTCAGTATAGCTAACGATCTTGAACAGTAATAATCCAGCTCTGCGCAGAAATGAGTTAGGAGACACCCACAAAAAAGCCAGCAAATAACATTGCTGGCTTTTTTAGTAAAGACGCGAAATTTAGCTTTCCGCTCTCTTTACACGAATCTTGCTTTTCGCAACATCAGTAAGGTTCAAACTTGCAATTGCAGCTTTTGCTTCCCCATCATCTGGCATCTCAACAAACGCAAAGCCCTTCGACTTACCTGTCTCTTGATCCAAAACCAGTGTGCATTGGCCAACAGTGCCATGAGAAGAAAAGAGAGTACGAACTTCGTGCTCAGTTGTAGTGCGAGCAAGATTGCGAACTAAAAGTTTCATAATGAACCTTCGAAAATAAATTAGGCAGGGATTCTCTCAGGTTCGGAGCCATAAGCCAAGGCCGTTCTGCTAATGTAGCGACTAACTGACCACTCATATTTAACTTTCGAAACTGACTGCAGTCAAAGTGAACATCCGAGACGTGAGCCAAAAATAAAGCCGCTAATACGCGGCTTTATTTATCTGGTTATCTATTTGGCTATTTGGCTATTTATTCAGCTTTTGGTTTACTTCGCCTAAGCTGACGTAACTGGAAGATAATATCTTGCTGTTTTAACTTTGCCATCAACACATAGGCAATCGGCACCACGAACAGCGAGAACAAGGTTCCCAATACCAGCCCGCCGACCAAAACTAAGCCGATGTTGATACGACCAATCGAACCCGGCCCGACGGCAAGCGCTAAAGGAAGAGAACCGATTATCATCGTCAGCGACGTCATCAAAATTGGTCGCAAACGTGAACGTGCACTCTCTATGGCTGCATCTAGGGCTGACACTCCCTCTTTTTGCTGTTGTTTGTTGGCAAACTCTACAAGAAGAATACCGTGTTTCGTCACAAGCCCGACTAGCGTCAATAAGCCTATCTTCGAATAGATATTTAGGCTCTGCCCAAAGACACTGAGCGTGAGGATAGCCCCTACCAAACACAGAGGTACGGTCAATAAGATAATTAATGGGTCGACAAAACTTTCAAACTGAGCCGCAAGAATCAAGAAAATGAACACTAATGCCATACCAAACAGTACATTGGTGCCTTGAGAAGAGTCTTGCAGATCTTTCACCACGCCGTTGAATTGATAAGACTGACCATTTTTCAACAAATCAGGCACATGTTTATCGATAAACGTCTGAACATCACTCGCACTGTAACCCGGCATCAAATCGGCGGTAATTTCTGCTGAATCCAAACCATTGAAGGTTTTAATGTGAGATTCCGCGGTTGCTTGTTTAATCGTCACAAACTGTGAAAGTGGTAATTGTTGGCCAGAGCCAGATAACACATACAGCTTATCGAGAACTTTAAAGTCGCCCAGCATCTTTCTGTTAACTTGCACACGGATCGGATAAGTATAACCATCGTCCATCTTTAGATCAGCAGCTTTGACTGAACCAAGGAAAGTAGAAAGCGCACTCGTCACATCCGAATAGTCTACTCCTGAAAGCACTACAGCATTTTGGTCAATGGATAAATCAAAGCGCAATAGATCGCGTTGCATAGAGTTTTGCACATTGTTGACACCCGGGTAGTTTTCCAGAGCTTTCACCACCTTGTGGGCGCTATCACCCAGAGCACCTAAATTGCGGTTAACTGTGGTCACTTCCAACACCAAGCCCGACGGCAAGTTGAGGTTGTCTGCCGAACGTACCGACATAGAAACACCATACGCAGAGACTGTCGATTTGGCTTTTTTAAGGAGCTGACTAATCACTTGCTCAATATTCTGCTTACGCTCATCCCATGGTTTCAGTATGACTTGATTCTCAGGTGTGCCCTCAATATAAGACATATTCGCTTCAATCGCTGGGTCACCTTTAAATACACTGTTTAACTGGGCGTTATTCTGCAAATGATACTCACGCCCCACGCCACTTGGTGATTTAGTCGAAACCGCAATGAAGCCCGTATCTTCAGTTGGTAACAGCACTTGAGGCATTAACCACGCAGCTAACACTGACAAAGCAATGAGTCCTGTACAGATCGCGGATAGCCATTTTTTATTGTTAAATGTCAGCTTTAATAAACGTACATACCTTTCGGTTAACGCTTCAATCTTATGTTCGACCCATTGAAACCAACTCGGCGCTGTTTCCATTGGTTTGAGCATATGCGCACTCATCATTGGCGACAAGGTTAAGGCAACAAAGCCAGAAATAATCACGGCAGATGCTAAGGTAAACGCAAACTGGTGGAATAAATCAGCGGTGAGTCCAGACATCAAACCGATTGGGAAAAACACGGCTGCTAAAGTCAGCGTCATTGCGATCACAGGGAAAACAATTTCTTTGCTTCCTTCCAACGCTGCTTGCATTGGGGTTTTCCCTTGCTCAATGTGGCGATAACAGTTTTCTACCACAACAATGGCGTCGTCGACCACCAAACCGATGGCGAGAATGATCGCCAAAATGGTGAGTACGTTAATACTAAAGCCGAGCGCAGCCATCACCGCAAATACGCCAATTACACACACTGGGATGGTCACCAGAGGAATCATGGCGACTCTCATCGACCCTAAAAATAATACCACCACAATCGAAACCAAAATAATCGCGATAATGAGCGTTTTAAAGCCTTCATCAATAGAAGCTTTGATGAAATCTGCTTGGTTATACACCATCTTCATGGTGATCGAGCTTGGGATGTGCATTTTCGCCATCGCCTGAGTCACTCGATGTGAAACGACGACTGGGTTTTCGCTTTTCAGCGGTAACGTCTGAATCGACATCGCCAGCTTGCCATTTACTCGCAAAATTGAAGGAGTAAGACTGGATTCTCCCATGACAACATTTGCTACGTCCCCTACTCGAACGATCTTGCCATTATCATCTCGAATCACTAGGTTGCGTACATCATCCACGTTCTTAACTGGGTTCACTGGATTGATGGAGAAATCACGGACTTCACCTTTAATCGTGCCCGCCGTAAAAGTCGCGTTATATTTGCTTAGTGTGCTCACGACATCGGTCGCGCTTACGCCAACAGACATCATTTTTTCTGGTTGTAACCACACTCGAACTGATTTTAAACTGCCACCGTATGGTCCCCATACCGCGCCAACGCCCGGTATATGTTGAAACTGAGGAACGAGCTGCTGGCGAATGTAGTCATACATTTCTTGCTTAGAGATATTGCCACTCGCCACAAAAGTAATAATGTTACTCGGCAGTGCATTTTCAGATGAGTCGTCGGTAACAACGGGTTTATCAATCATGCTCGGTGGAAAATCCGAAATCGACTCAATTTTGCTGCGCAGATTATTCATCAGACTGGCGTATTTCACATCAGATACGTTGTCATTGAAGTAAATCTGCAACTGGCAACTACCTTGTTGGCAATCGGTGTTCATGCTCTTAACCGATTCCAAACCCGTTGCCGCTGAAATCAGTTTATCCGCCACATTATCCGACATGAATTCTGCGCTAGCACCGTCAATGCTAGCTGAAACCGTCGCATTCGGCGCTCTGTGATCAGGAAAGTATTGAATAGGTAACTTGTTTAACGCGAGCGCACCCAGCAAAACAATGGCAATGCACATCACACTGGCAAAAACTGGGTGCTTAATACATACCTCAGGCAGCTTCATTATTCATACCCTTAGAGTCCTGTTTTACAGGGGTTGATTGGCTTGATGGTTGTACCTTATCCTGTGATTTAGGTATCGGTTTGACGTTTTGTTCCAGCTTAACTTTTGCCTCCGGCTTCACTGGCTGTTGCGGATTAGCCTTAGATTGAATTGTCAGAGGTTGAGGCTCGGCCACTACCGTATTAGCGCTACTCTTGCTATCAGCTTGTTCTGTTGAACCCACCTGATTATCTTTGTTTGCCGCCGTTTTTTCTGGTGCGGGCTGTGTAGTTGAGGACTGCTGCGTTGCTGACGCTTTAACTACTGGGGCAACATTGGGCTGTGTAGCTGGTTTTGTTGGTTCCACACCTGCATTCTTAGTCTCAGCATTTTGCAGTTTAACCACGGAGTCCACCTTCAAGTTTTGTTGACCCGCCACAACGACATTATCTCCAACTGAAATACCTTTGATGATCGCGACATAGCCATCGTTGGTGTTATCACCAAGTTGGACTTCTTGCTCAGTCACATCTTTGCCGTTATACAGCCACACGTAACGATGATCGCCATCAACTAATACCGCTTCTTGCGACACAATCGGATAAGTCACTTTTCGACTAGAATACTGGATAACATTGGCAAACATACCAGGAACCAGCAACTTATGATCATTTTTAATACTAGCGTGGACTTCAATACGCCCTGATTGTCTATCTACTTGTGGGGCAATGTAGTTAACGGCGCCAGTAAACACTTTATCTTTAAAAGCATCAACCTTAACGCTTACCTTTTGGCCAATTTTTGCTTCCCCCAAATCTTTTTGTCCGATGGAGTAATTAACTTGAACAGGATCGCTTTTAATCAAGGTAATCACGACATCCGAATTATCTAATCGGCTGCCAATCGAATAATTGAAACTCGTTAATCGACCATCAAATGGGGCTATCAGCTGGTAATTCTGTAAATCAGTTTTTTTCTGGTCGACATCAACTTTAGCCAAATTAGTTTGGAGTTTTTGATTTTCTATGTCTTGCTTGGCAATCGAATCAGGCTGTTTTTTCACCAAGGCTAACATACGGGTTAGCTTAGACTGATCAATCGCATATTGTGTTTCTGCTTTATCTAGCTCAGCTTTCGCTTGGGTATTATCAAGCGCAGCAATCACGCTACCCTTTTTAACGTAAGCGCCATCTTTAAAAAATTTAGCGATCAACTTTTCAGACGCGCTGAACGTAAGATCGGTTGAATCAACAGGAATGATTTTTCCCACTTCCTGCTGCTTGTCCGTAAACTGGCGATTTTTAACAACCTGTACTTTGATTGGTATCGCTGTTTGCTGTGGCTCATCAGCCCATGACGAAGTAGTAAATAGTAATGGCAAGCCTAACGCCATAACTAAGGCTCTTATTTTTATATTCATGACAACACTCTATCAAAGGCAATTAAGCGCACTATGGTATCTATATAAATCTATGCTAGGTTATCGTATTGTCAAAGCTACGTATAATTATGCTCTTAGCAACAGAACACTTGGTGATATTACTACAGATTAGAGAATGTAAAGTAATAATGGCTTTTTGATACTCAAATCGTTCCATAGTTTACCTAAATCCCAACTTAATTTAGTGACAATGTCACCTTCATATTACTCATTTCAGTTGCTAGCAATTTGGCATGGAAAGCGACGAATATGTGCTAACATAATGTTTATTCCTATGGCTTGCTAAACCTCGTCATCCCTTACCTAGCAAACATTGAATCTGAAACGCAGCAGAGCCTTATGACACAACGGCTCTACTTCAACATACCAAGGAAGAAACTTTCCTCGGCGACATATTTCTAGTGACTTTCAAGTAAATACAGGACCGCGAAAACATGGCGTATGCAGCACCCACCAGCCAAGAAAATTGGCTATTTCAACTACTCCATAGATCTAAACTGCTCAACAAACCTAACTTGAACTACGGGGCTAAATCTGGCCTTTCGCTGCTATTCTTACTATTTGGTAGTTTTGCCATCGGCCAAAGTACGCTAGGAGTTATTGCTGCCGTTGGCATGTTTGCCACTTTAATTAGCGGTGCTGACGATCCAAAACCAAAATTTTGGCAAGCTGGCCTGATTCATTGCTGCTGGTTCTTTTTAGCGCCATTTTTGCTGCTGTTTGCCACCGAAATACACATACCCTTTATTGTTTCCGTCGCCATATTAACCTTTATTTTAGCCATGTTTGCCGCGTTTAGTCCTCTTAGCGCCAGACTTGGAGCGGCGACTATCCTGTTAGTGGTGCTAACACCCCCAAATAATGTGCACTCTTCCCTTTGGGTAACGCCTACTCTTTATTTAATCGGTGCCAGCGTCCATCTTGTCATTTGCCGAGTTTGGCAATCCATTTGGCCATATAAGCCACTACGAGAAAGCTTATCGAGTTACTACACCACGCTTTCTCGCTACACCAAATTAAAGAATCAACTAATTGCGGCTGCACCTTTTGATAGTCAACCATTGCTGCCACTACAGCACGCTCTGACTAGCCAAATGATCGCCACCGAGCAATTAGTGACAGGCTTACAAAATCACTACGACAGTGAAGCTACACAACTAAAACAAATGTTTTTTGTCGCCAAAGAAGTGCATGAGTTAATCAACTCAACCACCCATTCGCCTCAGCAATTGTTTCCTGTACTACGTAGCGAAAAAGTCCAGCCTACGTTTGACGCGCTGATGAATACGCTTTCTGAGCAGTTTCTAGCCTTCAGCCATGCTATTCTGAACCATCGTCACCCTTCCCAAGCCGATTTAAAACAAGTGATATCCGAGTTTCATCAACAATTAGATGACGCGGTAGAGGCTAGCGAAGAAGACGTTGACCAAGAACTTCTCGACATTACAAAAGAGCATTTTGACAATATTGCCCGCAGGGTCGAAACCTTAAAGCCTACATACCAGCATGATTTTGTGGATACGAGACAAAGCAGGAGCTGGATAGAAAAACTAAAAACCAATGCTCGCTGGGATTCAACCGTGCTGCGCCACGCCATTAGATTTGCTGTCTGTATGGTGATTGGCTACCAGATTGGACTGTTCTTCAAATTGTCTAATGATTACTGGATTTTGATGACGATTTCTATCGTGATGCAAAGTGACTATGTGTCTACTCAAGCAAAAGCACAAAGTCGGATGATCGGCACTGTCATTGGCTTAGTATTAACCTATATCGTTTTATCTTTTAACCCAACGACTTGGGTAATGTTACTCATCATCAGCTTAGTCGTCCCTGCCCTTTTCACTCAGTTAAAGACCAATTACTCCGTGGCCGTGATTGGTATCACTTTGTTTGTGTTGCTGCAATTTCAGATATTGGCTCATACTGGCCAAGAAAGCATCTTACCTAGACTATGGGACACGATCCTTGCTTGCGCCGTCGCAATCATAGGTAACTTAGTTCTATGGCCGCAATGGAGCTCCAAGCGATTACGAACGCAAATGAGTGACAGCTTACTTAGCTTAGAATCACTGATGAACAAGTTACTCGCAAGCTATCATGAAGGCGTAAGTTGCGACGACCAGCAAATTGATCGCAAACGCACCGTCGCTATTCAAGCGCAAAGTGAGTTACTTAACCGATATCAGCAAGCTCTGCGAGAGCCTCTTCACAAACAGTTGTATCTAGACCAAGTGAAAGATCTCAGCCAAACCATTCACATCATCATGAATCAAATGGCGTGTTTGTCTATTTTGGCAAAACAGGGAATCAATTTACCTAATGACAAGCTAAAAGAATTCGAGCAAGCCACGTCCGTTGCCTTCCAAAGCTGTCATCAACTGCTCGATTGGCAAACGCTATCATGGCCGGAAACACTTCTTACCCCAACTGCGGGTGATCTGTCTGCTTTTAATAGCACTAAGCAACGCCAAGTCGGACACCATATCCAAGTAGTCATTGACCTTCTGGGGCACATCTACAGTCAAGTCGACGGAATCAATCAAGGATTGAAAGACAAACGATAACCTCCGCTGACTTCCGAAGATTAAGCTATCAAAGTTTTTATCGACCAACAAGTTCGCCACTAAAGATTAAGTTTCTCAAATATTTAGCTCTGAAATATTAAGTTCTCAAGGATTAAGCTACCAAGGATGGTGGCGGAACTTGGAGCGCTTATTCTTGCCTTTTGGGGCCAAATAACGCTGTAACCCTAACTGACGCTGTTGGCTGCTTCTAGCGTTATCAGCACAGAAAATAGCGTAAGCAAGTTCGTGGTATTTATCTGGGATTTTGGCTCGGTCACAAGCGTAATTGACATCATCGTAGCTATAGATATCTTTTTCGCCATTAAGTTGTAGCCAAGGAATCAACTTGGTCGCGATCTGTTGAGTTTTGCGCTCCAGCCACCAGCGAGCTAACACCTCTTTTGTTAACACTCTCTCATTCTTCCTTTTACCTCGTTATCTTCTGAGCAATAAAGCCTTGTATTGTCAGTGAAATACATGTCAACATAGCCATATTAGAACTCATTCCCATCAGTATAATGAATAATAAAAACCAGCTCGATAATCTGAACCTCTATTTAATCACCCCAGATTACACTGGCGATTTGCCAAGCTATCTTATGGCATTAGAAAACAGCTTGCGACAAGGCGTTAAACTTGTCCAGCTTCGCTCGAAGAATCTACCTGTCGATGAATATATGACACTCGCGCATCAGGTTATTGATTTGGTGCATAGACACGATGCAAAAGTGCTACTTAGCACCTCGTTAGAATTGCTAAAGGAAACCGCTGCTGATGGTATTCATATGCCCAGTGCCTACGCGGAAACATTCTCATGTAGACCGACAACTGAAAGCACTATTATTTCCGTATCCTGCCACAATCAAGAACAGCTGGATATCGCCAATACGATTACTGCGGATCTCGCTATCATTTGCCCAATATTTAAAACGCCAAGTAGCCCGCGTGGCATCCCTATGGGGTGGCAGACGTTTGCAACCTTAGCCAAGCAAACATCGGCGAAAGTATATGCCTTAGGTGGTATGGAATTAGAACATTATACGCACGCACTCAGCCAAGGCGCCTATGGCATTGCCGCCAAGAGGGCATTTTGGAACTTATGAGCAAGTCATTCACTTCAATTTAAGTGAAAACCTAATTGTTAAGTGAAAGTCTCATTGAGCTATGGTTTGTAATCTGAGATTCGTTTCTGACACCATCCATATACGTGGTCGTGACGCTAATTGGTTGAAAATGTAAAGCTCGTACCCTTCACGGTAGGATTAGTCTGAGAACAAAAACGACATTTCACTTCAACAGTCGTCTTTATTCAATCCATGTAAAAGAGAAAGGTTATAAACTAACTCACTAGCTTGGAGTCACGACCGGATATTGAGCGCTTCAACAAAGCCGTGTCTAACTCATTGGGTCCACTTTATTCTACTACAATAAAGGTACTCAACTGATTGATTATGGGTTGCATGCATTGAGATCTAACTATACAGCACCTTTACTACTAATTTTGGCGCTTTGTTTTCCTCTTATATCTAGTGCGAACAATCGACCAGATACTCTAACATTGACCTTTTTTTTACCCAAAGAGGAAGCAAGGACTCAATGGTATGTGCTTATCTTTAATGAAGCACTTGGTCGCATGGGAATTAAGTTAGATATGGTTATTCTTCCTCTTAAGCGCTCTAGCGTTTACGTGAATGCAGGGAAATTTGATGGTGAGATAAGCCGAGTATATTCATATAATGAGACATACGGAAATTTGGTGCGGGTGGAAGAACATTTATCGAAATTGATATTTGTGGCGTACTCACGAGACAAGGACTTGAAGTTTTCTAGTTGGGAGGACTTCAAAGGACTGGACCTAAAAGTAGGTTATATACGTGGAAGTAAGAAAGCGAGAACGCAGTTAAGGAGAATGGTATCTGAAAGTCGACTCTTTGAGGCAAACACCATAGGCCAGGCGTTAGGAATGCTTAAATCTGGAAAAAGAATTGACGTATTTGTTGATGTGTTAGGTGGAATAAAGCAAGAGTTGAGAGGGAACAAAGAGCTTTCTAAATATTCGTCGCATATCTACCTTTCTGGGGTGATGGAAGAAGTGACGGCGCATGCCTTTTTATACAAAAAGTATGGCTACCTTGGATCGGAGTTATCCGGACATCTAAAAGCGATGAAAAAAGAAGGATTGTTTGAACAATACCGCACTAGCGTTGGCTTACACCCTGATGACTTACACTGGTGAAAAATGTAGTAGAGCGAACTTTTGGAACATGATCCGAACCAGAAGTTTTGGACATTGAGTCCACTAAACTCGATGTCCCAACCTAAAGCGTCCAATGTCGATTAGTAAAGTGTCCGATCCTATTAGACCAGTACAATATGCGAGATTGCGGCAGAATGCCCTGATTGTGTGGCTTCTATGACATGACGGAACATAGCCACCTCGTCCTCGAATGTTACTTCCGATTCAAATCTCCAGCCGTCTGGACCATGACAAGCATAATGCACTTTATAAAGTTTCATTAATTCTGAACTATTCATTGCCATATCGACGATTTTCTCTTTGATGCCGGGCTTCCAAGCTTCATACACATAATCGAGTTGGAAGGTGCGTTTACAGTCGAGACAACGGAAACGCTGATGCCCAGTGGAGCCTGTTCCGTGCCTCTTCACTGGCTCGGTTTGTTCACAAAACCGGCAAGCTACTTCAATGGTGGCCATGGTTATTCCCCAAACATGAGATTGTACCATATATCAATAGGTTGGAGTTACGACCCACTATTGGCTACAGCCAACAATAGAAACGGCCAGACAGCATTGCCGCTGTCTGGCCGTTTCTATTTAGCGGTAAATTCAACCTTGAGTCGTGAGGTTTATGACCAACCGTGTTCAAATAATTTTTCTAACGGTACCACTCGCTTCATATCGGCGACCCATTTCTCTAAGCCCGCTTTCTCAATCATATTGTGGACGATTTTACAGTCGCCGTGCAGATACCCTGCCAAAAAGCCATAGAGCGACAAATCGACATGTCCAGGTGCGTCGCCTGCGTGAAATTGGCCGCGCATCGAAGATTTAAAGTCACGAGCAACTCTCACCTCATCCCCTTCTCGATGCCCTAAACCCGTTGTTTTAATATTATGATGCGCTTGCTTGCGCTCCATACTTTTAAGTTTAGGGCCGACCAACCATTTTAAAAACTTAGGCGCACCTAAGGTTGCTACCGCCAAGCGCGCCCAATCATCAGACGTGCAGTGCAATTTAAACGTAGTATCAAGTTCAAATACAATTCGTTCTTCCCACTCTTCATCGAACTCTAGGCCCAATACAGGAAGTAAATGTCTCAAAATAACCCCAGAATCGTTTACTTGGCGACCTGCTACATCAATGTTGGGCACTTTACGATAGTCTGTATTTGGGCGAATGCCTTGTGGTTTGGCTTTTAGGTGCTGCATATGCGTATACGGCAAATCGGCGTATACCAAAATACTGCGCAGTTTGGTCGTAGCATGAGAAAATGCTGGGCCATGTACCACAATGTCAGTTAAGTCTGCCGTCGAGTTCCAGTTAAGAGCGGGGACTGGATTAACGCCTTCTGGGTTAGAGCCATCCGGTAACATTTTCTGCGTTGTTGTCATAGTCATAATATATACTCCTGCGGTTATCTTTGGGGCTGAACCTCAACCCATAAAACGCAGTATATATAGATTTTCATCGTGGATAATCGGGGTAAACGAGAACACACTGTTGGCGATGGCCCACAATAAAAACGCTTATGACCTCACATTTCTTCTACAGCAAATTCTCCCTTCGCCCCCTCTATTTATAGGGGACGTTTTAAGAGTCGATACGACGATATACGTCACGCATGAACTGCGGAGGATGGTTTCTCAAGAGACTTTAATTTAATCATGCTCAACGTTCCCGCTATCATGATCGCTCCCGCAAAATATAACCCATCAAGATAACTAAGATGATGCGCCACCATGATAGCGATACCGATGGGGGCAATGATCTGAGCGAACGCATAACTGATCGTCATTTTTGCCATCATTTTCGCTGGATTACTCGGATAATATTGGCCAGACATCGTCATCACTAGATTGACGATGGCAATAAATGTATTGCCAAACAAGACGGCACTGACGAGCAACACAGCGATATTTGTACTGAGCGTCGGTAATAAAACCCCAAGCGTTTGCAATAAACACGCGAGTATCAGAGCATTGAGACGCCCCATTTTCATCGAAATTTTATCCCATATGGGTGCGAACATTGCAGCTAACCCAAGTAGAATAAAGACCGCATTGCCTTCATTACTGCTGCCAAGCGCTGAATTGACAATAGCGACAATAAATGTCGCGCTCACGACGTATCCAACACCAGCACAGAAATAACCTAATTTCATATATCGTAAGAACTTAGCAGATGGAGAGCTGTCGACTTGGCCATCGTTGACTTTGAATTGCTGAGATGCAGGCCTTGGTAACCAAGCCAAAGCGGGGATTAGCAGCAGAACGCTCAATGCGCCATAGACATACCAAAGCTGTTTCCAATCTAAAATTTGATAGGTCAGAGAAGGAAGAGAAGCGGCGACAACGATCCCCAATCCGATACCACAAAAGTGAAAGCCAAGTTGCGCATTTTTTTTATTGCTAATGAGCCAATTGAGTATCAGCCCTGAGCTCATCAAAACCCCTGCGGCGCTGCTCAGGCCAGATAGTAACCTCAAGCCAGACCACAACCATACATTACTCGTCAGGCCCATTGAAAAGGTGGTGACCACAGCCAACACCATCCCGATACAATAGCAGGTATGCTTTACTCGAATATCTCGGATGGAAGCAGTTAGTAATACGCCCAGAAAATAGCCAATGTAATTAATGCTAGCTAGCAATGCCCCCATGCTTTGACTGAGTCCCGTTTGCTGCTGCATAATTGAAAGCATAGGGGTGTAGGCGAACCGAGCAATCCCAACACTGAGGACTAGACTCGATATCCCAGCAACGAGCACTTTCGTTTTGTTTATCTTTGCCAACATAAAAATCTTCTACATTAAAGTTTGAACACAAATATAATCAATTTGTTAATTCAATAAAAATGATTTATTTTGATTAAAACCATCTTAATTTGAGATATCAGAGTGGATCTTCAATCGCTACGTACTTTTGATGCCGTTGTAAAGGAAGGCGGGATTTCATCCGCTGCCAGAATGCTGAATACTGTTCAATCTAACGTCACAATGCGGATTCAGCGTCTAGAGTCGGAACTTGGCGTGCCACTTTTTCATCGTAAAGGTAGACGTCTAGTGCTCACGGTAGCGGGTAGAACGTTGCAAGGATATGCGCAAAAAATGCTGAAACTTGAACAACAAACCGCATCTGCGCTTCGCCACGTTGGCCGCTCAAGCGGTGAACTGCGTATTGGCTCAATTGAAACATTCGCCGCCACAGACCTGCCTTGTTTATTAAAAGACTGCGTTGATTCTCACCCCGGAATATCTCTTCAAATACACACTTCTACCACTGCCCACCTCGTGAGCCGTTTAATTGATCATGAATTGGATGTCGTATTTGTGAGTGGCCCAGTCGCACACGACGAGTTGGTCACTGAAGCGAGCCTAAATGATCTCTTGGTGTTGGTTCACCAAAAAGACCTAGACGTTAACGCGCTTCCACTTATTTTGTTCCGAGACGGGTGCTCCTACCGAGCTCAAGCCCTTGCATGGCGACGTGCAAATGGAGATACAGAATTGAAAGTCATGGAGTTAGGATCTTTAGATGGCATTCTCGGGTGTGTCGCGATTGGCCTCGGCTGTACCTTGATGCCTGAACGAATACTCAAAGCATCACAATATAGTGACCAACTAACCATCACGCCTTTGCCCATCGAATATGCTCAAACTAAAGTCCAATTGCTTCGGCATAGAGATACCACACGTTTCCCTTCCATCATAACGTTGCAAGAAATGATGACATCCCTGAGATCCTAACATTTTGATATATAGCGTAACCTCAGAGCACTTTCACACTATAGACAAGGCGCAGAAAATATACTTAATCACTCTTGGGATTTGTTTTTATTTGCTCTATTTTTATGATACTTAATTTTATCTTTCAGGTTGATGTCTTTCATGTAATCAGAAATGGTACTTGAAAATGGCTGATTGTATTTATAAAAGTTTGCAGATTCCTTCGCAAAGATAATATAGCCAGCCACCGTATCTTCGACTGTCAATACCTTCCTAAAGTCTGTCGGGTTTAACCCTACCCCCTTGATATAGACATCAAAACCAGAATCTCTGCTGAAAAACAAATCGGTCCGGCCTAACAATATCTTGTTAAACAGCTGGTCGTGTTTGCTTACCGGATGAACTTGCTGTTTTGGTAGAGAAGCTATGAACGTATCGGCTTTTGTCCCATGACTATCCCCTATAATTTTTGCCACGGAATAGCCGGTCAATTCGTTTAGGCTATCAACCTTGGGGATTGAATCATTATTTGCCGAGGTGTACGCCGCAATTTTAGATGAGTCGGTAAAGGATGGAGTATTGATGTAAGAAAATATCTTTTCCCTCGCACTCGTTTTATACCCTCCAACTATCATATCAACGTCACCTGTTTCAACTTGGCGTTGGCAACGCTTCCAACTAAGATCAGGCACCATAATTAATTCAACATCATGTTCTTGCTCAATCCTTGTCAGTTCTTCGATTAAAATGCCGTCATACACTCCGTTTATCGGATACACCCAAGGACTCCATTTATAAATGGTGCACCAAGTCAGCGTCTCTTTCGCTTGCGTAGACGAACTGCTCAACGTAACCAATAACAGAGTTAGTAACGGCCACAGCTTAACGATTCGCGTTTTAACGCCTTGTCGGCCCCATAGAACGGACATACTTATCTTCTCAACCAAATTCTGTTTTAAGTATAGAGCCCCTCTTCCTCACTTTTCCATAATCGATACCGCTCTCATATCAGAGAGAAGCCCCCTGAGCATTTAATACTCAGAGGGCTTCTTGTATCTATGTAGTTTGTTTTGTGGACTAGTTTGTCTGTGAAATAGCGTGTCTTATGAACTGGCTTGGCTTGTGAGCCGCTTGTCTTGTGAAGCAATTGTCTTGTGAACCAACTTCTTGCGAACCGATTGCCTAGTATACGTCGAAGGTTACAGTGCCGCGTCGACTTTATCCGCTACCGCTTGCGGAACCCATTGGTGCCATATTTGCGGATACTGAGTCAAAAAGTAGTACATGGCATCATTACCGTCAGCTTGATTTTCTTCCATCCAAGCCAGCAAATGGTTTAAGTCTTTGTTAGTAAAGCTGCGCTTCGAAAAATACTGATAAGCTTCGGGAGCTTTATCTGCGAGTTTTTCTGTCGTGATGGTGTATACGGGGCCGGGAGGATACATCGTCACTTTTGGGTTCAAACAATCGGCTTGCGTGGTGCAATTTATGAACTCTTTCTCGTCAATGCCACTGCCAAAATCAACCTTAACCATGGAGTATTTTCCCAAAATAGGCGTGGGGGCCCAGTAGTAACCGATCCAAGGCTTATGTCGCTCATAGGCCTTGGCGAGCGACCCTGATAAACCTGCGGCAGAGCCCGGATCTACGATTGAAAAACCCGCATTTTTCAACTTCAGTGCTTTAAATAAGTTCTCAGTCGTTATCTGGCAAGCCCAACCCGCGGGACATCCGTAGATTGCAAATGAGTCTGGATCTTCTGGGTTCTTAAACAAATTCGCATGCTTTTTCACCCCTTCTATCGTGGCAAGATCTGGGTACTGTTCAACTAGGTATTTCGGAACCCAAAACCCCTCCTCACCGCCATCAGAGAGCACCTTACCCGCGATTCTCAAACGTTTCTCTTTAACACCTTCTTCTAGCGCATCTTTCAAACTGTTGGTCCACAGTTCAGGCGCAACATCCGGCTGGCCCTTCTCAATCATAGAGGCACTGGTGGGGTTAGAATCACCCGGTACCAACTCGGCATCACAACCGTAACCGTTTTTGAGAATGAACTGATCCACATTGGCAATGAGGCTCGCGGAGCTCCAATTCATATCGGCAATTGTGATGGTGCCGCATTCTTTTGCACTAGCCAAACTAGGCAGAACGAGTGCTAACAGGCATAAGGGGATGGCGAGTTTCATGTTTAGAGTCCCTTTTATATACAATAATTTAAGTGTATGAGTTTCAGTTTGATGTGTACACAATGATTATGTGATGGGAGCAGTATCTCAGCACAAATCCCCTCAACGTTTCTAAGTTTCTAAGTTTCTAAGTTTCTAAGTTTCTAAGTTTCTAAGTTTCTAAGTTTCTAAATTTCTAAATTGCAAAATTTCACAGTACTTATCTACCGTGAAACTTTGAGTTACCCATAGCTCGCTCTCATTATCATCAGGCTGCGGCAAAGCCCAACAATTGAAATACTCCATCAATCACAATGGCTACGTAAGGGAAAGTAAGCCCGACCAATCCAGACACAATGATAATGTAAATCCACGCTCCGCCTATTGGTGATTGCGATACGCTCATCGCAGCTTGGTTTTCTCCACGTTGGAAGTACACCCTTACCGAAGGAGTCAACATCAAATATAGCGCCCATATTTCTACAAATAAGTTACCGTATAACCAAATTTCCATCATCGCGCTCGGTGTATACGGGCCAAATAGTGATGTGGTTGGCGGATAGTTAGCTCCAGTCACAATACCTACAACGAAATCGGTCACACCCCACCATAGCCACGCTAAGCCAATCGCGTAAGTAATTACTTTCGGGCGAGTCGCAAGAAGGTAGACGACGAACGGAGCACACAGCCCGACTAAAGCGTCTTGACCTAGAGGGATAACCCAAGCCGAAGCCATCAAACTGCCCCCGAACGCATCGGTCTCACCCAAAAATATCAATCCTAATACTCGGTAGGTCATCCACGAGGAGATCACTAGGATAGCTGTTAACCCAGCCGGTCGTGTTTGATTCATTTGTCTTTCCTTCTTCTCAACACCTTATACAAGATGCTTAGCTGGAGATTACTGGTGCACCGTAAAGTTACTCACTCCTGATTTCAGATAATAACTACGGCAGTACCACTTCTTACTTCTATTTTTTCCAATTTATTTCTATCGTGAGATTGGCGATTAAATGCAATTGTGCGGTTAATGCCATTCCCAACTGACGTAACTATATAATGTTTTTTTTCTTTGATAATCGGGGTAAACGAGAACATACTGTTGGGTATATCCAACAATAAGGATCCTTGATGGATTTGAATTTAATTCAAATATTTGCCTTGGTGGCGGAGAACCAAAGTTTTACCAAAGCTGCAGAAAAGTTAAATATGGATAAATCGACCACCAGCAGCAAGGTCACCCAGTTAGAAACAAACCTCGGCGTACGTTTGTTAAACCGGACCACTCGCTCTGTCACCCTGACCGAAGCGGGAGAAGGCTTCCTACAATATTGCAATCAGATCATGGATACGGCTAAAGAAGCGCAGCAATACACCATGACCCTTAGAGACGAAGCCACGGGAACGTTGCGAGTATCAGCGCCCAATACTTTATCTCGCCTGTTCATCAGTGAACTCCTTCAGCCATTTATGGATGATAATCCTCATGTTGTTGTCGATTTTGTGTTGGGTTACACCAGTGTTGATATGGTACGCGATCAAATCGACGTGGCGCTAAGGATTGATGTAGGAAGCGCGGGATTAAAAGATTCAAGTCTCATTGCACGCAGGCTAACCCGTATGAAATTGGGCTTGTTTGCATCGCCTTCTTATTTAGATCAAAAAGGCAAGATTGAATCGAAAGAACAGTTAATAAATTCAGACATCATCGAATTCTCCCGTGGCCAATCATTCGAGTTCATGCGCGAACTCCTAGAAGATCCTGCGGAACAAGCAAAGTTGCAAAGCCGGATTAAAATCAACGATATCTATTGCGTTAAAGAAGCGGCTATTTCGGGATTAGGAATTGCGATACTCCCTTTGCTCACTGCAAAATATGAAGTAAGTGCAGGGGAGTTGATTCCCGTTTTACCT
This sequence comes from Vibrio profundum, assembly GCF_050337555.1. NCBI lineage: Bacteria > Pseudomonadati > Pseudomonadota > Gammaproteobacteria > Vibrionales > Vibrionaceae > Vibrio > Vibrio profundum. The sequence continues at coordinate 37,421 of NZ_JAKJTA010000009.1, read as the reverse complement.
GATATCAAGCTGCCGACCATCGACTTGTATGTGGTGTACCCCAACAAACGCTGGATGCCAGCCAAACTAAAGATATTCCTAGAGCACCTGTCCGAACTCGATATTGATAGCCAATAAACGCTCAGCGAGTGAGCTTATTACTAGAATCCAGCCCAAGCCTTTCTCACCATAGCGCTAAGCTCAAGAATTTGTCCTATTGGCTATAAATTCGTTATAATCCCCCACCTCAGAGTCAATGAAATGGTAACCGTGATGACAAGACTAGTCCTATACGTAAAAGATAAGTGTGCTCATTGCAAAGATGCTCAGCGCTATTTAGATGAAAAAGGCTATCAGTACCGCTTAACCAACGCAAAGATGCAACGAGGACGTAAAGAACTGGATGCGATTGGCGCACGTTCATTACCGGTCTTGAAAATTGGTGATCGCTACATGATTGGATGGGATCCTAAGGGATTCGAACGCATGTATAAAGGTAACTGATTCTAAACCCCTTTCGCCCCTCTTCTCACAATGCTGGAAACACTTTTCCTTCGAGGAATACTGCGAAGCATTGAAAATGGCTTAAGATCATAAAAAGCTCCTTGCTTACGCAAAGGAGCTTTTTTCTATGTGACGCTATATTAGCTAAGCAACTGACTCAGCTAAACCATTAAGCTATTAAGCCAATTTGCTAAAGCAGTTAGATCGCCCAACCGCCAGCGTAGAAGCCCACTAAGATAGCAGCAATCACGACCGTTCCGACATTGAGCTTTTTCCAATCCCCTGAAATCACTCGGCCAATCACTAACCCAGCAAAACCTAGCATAATACCTGTCACGATATTACTCGTCAGCACGATAAATACCGCGCACAAGAGGCCAGATAGCGCATCTACTGAATCATCCATGTCCAACTTAGTCACGTTGCTTAACATGAGCAATCCAACATACATTAAGGCAGGCGCAGTGGCGTAGCTCGGCACCAAATAACTCAGCGGAGCGAGGAACAACATACCTAAGAAAAGAGCGCCAACGACAGTTGCCGTTAAGCCTGTTTTACCGCCCGCTGCCGTTCCAGCCGCTGATTCAATATACACAGCAGCAGGTGCGCCGCCCACAAAGCCAGCCAGAATACTGGTAACAGAATCAGACGTTAACGCCTTACCACCATCAATAATTTGATTATTTTTATCCAGCAAGTTTGCTTGGCCAGCAACCGCACGGATGGTGCCCGTCGCGTCAAAGATAGCCGTCATAACCAACGCCAATACACTTGGAATCACCACTGGAGAAAGCGCGCCCATAATATCCAATTTACCTAGCAGTGAATCATTACCACTACCAAACGAAGGCATCGCAAACAAACCCTTGTAGACAACTTTAGGATCGAAAATCAAGCCAAAGATAGAAATCGCGACGATGACTAATAGAATACCGCCCGGCACTTTGCGTTTTTCAAGGCCAATGATCGCCGCCAACCCCACGATAGACATAATTACAGGAAGCGACATGAAATCACCCAACGCAACAGGCAGACCTGCTTCTGGATTTTTCACGACCAACCCAACGCCATTCGCAGCGATAAGCAGCAAGAACAAGCCAATGCCGATCCCAGTACCATGCGCCACACCATAAGGTAAGTTAGTTAAGATCCACTGACGAATGCCCGTAACCGTGATAATAGTGAACACCACACCCATTAGGAATACAGCGCCAAGGGCAACAGGAACACTAACGCCCTGCCCTAATACCAAGCTAAACGCGGTGAAAGCCGTCAAAGAAATCGCGCAGCCAATAGCCATTGGTAATTTTGCCCAAAGCCCCATCAACAAAGAACCAAATGCCGCGACTAAACACGTAGCAATAAATACCGCGCCTTGATTAAAGCCTGCCGCACCAAGCATATTTGGCACAACAATCACCGAATATACCATCGCTAAGAAGGTCGTTAAGCCTGCAACTACTTCTTGTTTAACGCTACTACCACGCTGAGAGATCTTAAAGTACTTGTCCAAGCCACCGCCCTGCTGGCTACCCGAAAGGGTTGAAGCCTGATTAGAGTCAAACGAGTGATTTTTCGACATTGTTATTGTTTCCTTGAAAACTATCAGTGTTGTGAATTGCACCACCGCTCACTCACGTATTTAAAACAGTTCATAACCAACATGAGTGGGTTAGTGATGTAGCACACGCGATAAACGACAATTTTTAATCGATTAATATTCAACAATGCCAAACACGTCGGCACCAGAACTGAATAAATAGACATATTTTGAAGGCTGAAAGAATACAGCAAACGATTGCGTCAATGCTAGGAAAAGTTCTCTCTTGTCATATTTTTTTGATTTTTTGCGTAAATATTCAACGAGAAGTATGCAATAAATAGAGCATTACTAATGTGTTCGACTGAAAAACAAGCTGAAATTGGAGAGGATAATAAGGGAAAAAGATAGAAACAGAACCTCAGAGGTCGAAAGTCGAACTCTGAGGTTCTGTTGTAGGATTATACTTGCAATAACTCTACTGAAGGAGCTTGAGTGGATGTTTTGTCATCTTCTATCCATTTTTTCAGCCAAGCGCTTTTTTGTTTGGCATCCAATGTACTCCAATAATGATAAGCAGATAGATTCTTAGCCTCAGATTCATTGATGTCACGGCACCAAGGCATTGTTAGACTGTCAAACGCTCCAGAAGGTGGCAAAGAAAGTGCCAATTCTGGTACAGGGAACGTTGAATTTACGTTTGATTGGCTTAGCTGAGAGATTGACAAGTCCATCCCTTTTATATGACCATTACTATCTATTATATCTCCAAATGGACGTAAGCCTTGAACAGGACTACCATTCGGTGCCATGTAGGACAAATCACACTTCATTACATAGATATGCTTCTCAGAACTATGCTTCAATACGCTGTTATAATCCGCACTTTTCTGCTCTATCTCCCTGACTGCTGCTCCTATAAAGTCTGATAGGCCATACTTCGACAGTTGAGTACCATCGCTTTCTTCATGAGCGAGCGTATAAGAAGGAGACATAGACATACCATTGTATCCTGAGCTCGACTCGCTATAAGTCTCAGACTTTGTCAGAGCTAAAGCTCCACCATAATACATATCGGTGTGACTAATAACCCCGTCCTCGCAAAATTGAAACGTTACCGGACAACAATCACCGTCCATCGCCATGGCGGCATAATCATCTCTTGCGGTTTCATCTCCGAGCACCGCGATATACACAGAAAAATCCTGCTCTTCTTGCCAAGAAAAGTGGTCGGTTAGAGCCTGAATTGACCACTCTGAAGCCATCTTAAACTCATCACCTATTTTAAGCCCGGCTACTGAGAACATATTTCCAGACAAGATACTTGGCGTATTATCTTTCCTTTCAGATGCTTGGCTCATTACAAAATCTTCCACCAAAAAATCAGAATCATTTAGGTGCGTTCGATATAGATACTGGCCGGAGTAACTATGAGTTTCAGTCGTTTTATCAAACACGCCGTAGCTTATCAGTCGATCTTCAATTGAAACCCAATTTTTGATATGTTTTTCTAAGCGTTGACCAACCTTTATTGGTGAATAAGGGTAGCGTACAGATAAAGGTACACTGCCTAGTCTCATTTCATAGATCATTGACTGCTGGAAGTTACTGACTACCCAATACTCAAATTTACTTTCCCCATATATTACAGCCGCTATTTCATCCAGCCAACTCGCCGAGCAAAGAGGCTTCAGGCCATGCATCTGATAGCTACCAAAGCAGAAAGTAGGTTCAAATTCCATTCCACTAAGAATATCGGTCGCCCCACCTTTTCCTTGACCATCGAAATAAGATTTTATATACCCGTCTGGATCGGTAAAGTGGTCTTGGGAGACGTGCGTAAACATCACTTTAAACGTTGGTCCATAAGTGTCGAATACCGCACCAGTGGCAAGATAAGACAGGTCATGCACAAATACGGACTTGCAATTTTTGGTCGCTTTTTCGGTTAAAACCACCTGAATTTTAACTCTGTCTTGCGGCCCTAAACGTCCCCGCCAAGGAACATATAAAGATAAGCTATGCTCCATCCATTTGTCGTATGTTAGCCACTGATCAGTTTCTGTATCAAACACCAGCAATCGACAAAATCCAATATCATTATCTGATATTTTTTTCGGAGTGAAATCAAAATCGCGGCAAAATTGTTCCAACGCATTATTTACCACAGATGGTGTACCACCTGTGTCTTGATCTTTCGGTTTATCTAGGTAGAGCGCACTTTGAACCGGAAAACCAGTACAAAATGCCCCAGAAACTTTGTCGGAAAAATCAAAACTCACTCCCCTACTGGCCATATAAGCCAAACTGCCAGCCGTTTGCTTATATCTATTAACCCAGTTTACTGCCAACGTATTCCCTTCATAAAACGTCAAATCCCAATTGTCACTCATTAAGTATCGTTGGATAAAATCGTTTACATGATAAGCTTCAACCAAATCCCCAAGCGTTTGAAACAATTTCTTTTCACTTGAAATAATCGCAAGTAGCTCAATGAGGGAATTAAGAGCATAAGCCCTTAATAAAAACCGCTTCATCAACTCTTTTTTATTTGATGAACTCTTTAAATAGTTTGCGAGTTGATCTGGCTCAATCGTCTCAGTTTGAATTGGCTGGTTGACATTCTTATATTTTTTTAAAATTTCTCTATTAATCTTCGCTAATGTATGAATACCATCTTTGCTTGTAAGTTGTTGCTTAAATGCATGATATACACCACCGCCCAGTGTGGAGTCATACAGTTCTGCCGCGGTATCCAATATTGCCAGATCCGATTCTGCAATTAGATACCATGCCGCATACGGTGCTAGCGGCGTGAATAAAGCAACACTCACCAATGCTTGGCAAAGCTCTTTAATAAGCTCTGTTTCATGCTCCTCCGCCGCAACCAAATGCGCTTGCCACAAAAGGTGTAATTTTTCTAACTTTGCTGATCCTGTTCTGCTTGGCGGTAAACTTAGAGAAAACTCTGGAATCAATAGCCGAATAACCACTCGGCGATCAACCGCTATATCTGCTGAATCCGAACGATCGTGGGTATCATGATAATTAGACTCCTTCCCACGTAGCAGTTGACTTTTCCCGAAATATTTAACGTTCAATCTTTGGGATAGTTCTTCTTGTTCCGCTTCATTCCCAACGTTACCGTCTGGGTCAAGTATGAGATTTTTGATATGTTCCGCGCGTGCTTTGGATACTTTAATATTGGCTTCTTCTGTCCCAATAACCCCCGCGTGCCCTTCAATGACTACTTGATAGTAAGGGTGATCTTCCAGTAGTTTTTTCAGATTTTCACATATTTCACGGCAGTCACTATTTAGCGGCTGCACTTCATTTTCTAAATGTGCCGAGTTAAACTGGAAATTTAACTGTATTGCGATTCCTCTTTGATCGACCGCAATATGTGCATCTTGACCAAGTTGATCCTGCAACAACTTAGCTTTATTCTTCCACTTGTCTTTATCATCGTATTTGTTTACAAACACAATTTCCTCAAGATAACTGGCTACCAAGACTTCCAGCTGAGCAAACACATTATCGGCACTATCTACCTCTTTTTGCTGTGCTTTATACTCTCCATGCGCCTCTTTAATGCTAAGATAAGTCTCCATGGCAGGTAAGCCTCGCTCAAGTAGTGCACCGCTTTCCCAAGAACTAGAGATATGACCAAATGCTCGCTCCAATGACACCTCTGTCGCTTCATTGGCATCACGTCCAATTGTGTACATACGTTTTAGATAACTATCATCCATCACGTAGTGGCGAAACACCAACTTAGAACTTTGCGCCCATGTTATGTTTCTTCGGGCGAGTATCTTAGCTTTATTATAAGTCGCAAGCGCCTCTTGTCGCACCGCAAGCGCTGGTGCAATTGCCATCCCCTTCATAATGAAATCAGGAACATACGCCTTATCAGTGGCATCCCATAATGCGGCACCAATAGTTTTAGCGATATCGCCGGCAGAACCTCCACATTGAAGTTGATTCGACAAAGCTTTTTGCTTTAGTGAGCCATAGGCCGAGTTCACAGTATCCACCAAAGAAAATACCGCGAGCCCCGGTTCACCTTTCACTTGCTTAGTCAACCCTTGGGTCACAAAGTCGCTATAAGCTGGCAAGCGCGACGGGAATTGCTGAATAATGAGCTCTTCCAATGTCAGCATATCGCCACACACACAAGCCATTTTCCCCACACCCGGACTGTCTTGAAACACTAGTTTTTCATGCAGTTCATAAGTATATAAGTTTTGTGGCTGTTCACCTGAATTTTTAGCGACGTAAGCCTTTTCAACATGGGCCTGTTTCACACTTTCGGGCAGCTTTAACCCATCTTGCTGATGAAATTGTTCGTATTCCTTTTCCCAGAACTGGACGCGTACAAGGTAAAAGCCATCACCGACTTGTGTGGGATCAAAGCTGAAAAATGCGCTAGGCAAACCCTCTATATGGGCACCGTCATCCATAAGCTTTTTATGAGTCCCGACGACAATTGTCGCCAACACTTCTTCCCCAGAATCATGAGTTCCTCCAGGAGAAACGTCCTGAAGAGGACGTACTAATGAAACCTCCGAACCAGCGTACAGTGGATCGCTAAATACCACTAAACAGGCATGCATCCTCGGCAGCATAAAACCCTTAATTGGTTTATCTGGCATTTTCAGCTTATTTTCACGCCACTCGTTATAAGCTATTTGTTCCGTATCCAGCTGCTCACCAGCGAGTGCTTGATATGCAGGCGCCAACTGTGACGGAAGAACCTGAGTCATCACAAACTGTGCGCCACTAAGGCTAGGTTCGACAGTGGTAGCAAAATCTCTCAAGTTGTCGGCCAACGTTTCTACATCTGCCGCGCCTCCATTTTCTCCACCATCCCCAATCATTTGCGCCAACAAGTTAAGCGGTGGAAAACTAAGCTCATAATTAACGCCCGGTTGAATCGTCTCCACTCGGCTAGAGTGATGTAACACCATAGGATCAGCAGAACTCGGGCTTTGCCCTTGCTTTTTAACCAGCCGCTCATCACTTGGCTGGGCTAAACCAAGCTCCATTAATTTGCCTTCTATGTTGGTACCCCAAAGATATTTATCTTTAGCGCCACTTAAAGCATTGACCATTACGGGTGTAAACGGAATTGGACGTACTTTGCCTACTAACTGTTTTTCTAGAGTTAAATCGTTTTGTTGATTCCAGAGATCAAATGATTTGTTACCGCCTGAGTCTTCAGTAGCATGGAACTGTGCACCCAAAAGATAAAACTCATTATCATATACTCGCCCCATCATTTCGCCCCTTTAAACCACATCCCGTTATTCGAAAAAGCATTATATAAACTGATAGGTGCAAGTGTCCTATTGTGCCCCAATGGTCGCCATGACCAAGCTTGCATAGTTTTATAGTCGCGAACTTCCATTACTGTTGCGTGAAGGTTCGCGTCACCAAAGCGGCCATTTACGCCCAGAATATAGGGCATTTCTTTGCGAACTATCGTTACTTTTCCAATTTTATTATCGACGAAGAATGTATATTTTTTTGACCGAGCCCATGCATATTGTCCTTTGGGAGAAATAGAACGATACTCTGCCGCAGTTGTTTCAGTAGGCAGCCCTAAACCTCTGGCCCAAGAAATAACCTTTTCTTGCTGTCCACTCTTTTCATCTGTCTGGTTTAGCGCAAAATCTGCAACAACAATTCTCTTTCCATTATATATAATCCCCGTATCTGAAATACGAAAATCCACCTTAGTCTTCTTATGAGTTTTCACATCCCACTTGTAAACATCATGAACACTAGTTCGGTAATATAAGTAGCTGCTATCTTCTGCCCATAAAAATCCAATCGGACCACTATTTGCCAAATGATACGTTTTCTTAGTTTTAAGGTCGTAAACTGCCTTACCCGTGCCCCAATACCCATACGCTAAATAGCGATTATTCGGAGAGCGCGCCATTTTTCCGGCCCCTTCTGTATCTATATTGGCATTATCGGTAACCAGCCTTAGATCGGTACCATCCGTTTTCATACTCCATACCTTGGCGCGTCCTTCATATTTTGTGTAATGAGGGTCATCAGAAGCTAAATTTGCCCAAAAAAACTCCACCCTGGGCAAATCATATGAGCTGGCATCATTGAGATCTTCTCTCGGCCATTCTTTGGCACGATAAACGTAATACACCGGAAACTCTCGCACCTGCCCAGTGAACGCCCAGCCTTTGGCCGTACCTCCTTTGCTTTTCTCCATCATGTAATAATTATGCTTGCTTACATAAGTGCGGCCGTCATCTTTTTTGGGCCCGCAACCAACCAGCATTAATACCGCCGTCGCGACGGTTAGAAACTTTTTCATGATTTATCCTAATAATTCTGAAACGGGAATGGCGTCTTCCAGCACAATATAATGTTGCGTACCTGTACCAAGATCGCTGTGAGCCGCACGCACTAACTGAACTTTATCGATTTCTGGTGGTGGAGAGGCAAAGTTCAGCAATAAGTAACCTTCTTCATCTTTGGGTGCGGTGCGCAAATACGCCTTAGAAATCCAACCTTTGTCTTGATTACGGATCGCGAAAAAGTCATCGCTCTGGTCGACATTCGGCTCCCAAAGGTAACGTATTTGTGGCCTTCCTGCCCCAGTAAGCTTGCAAGCTGCTATGTTGCATTTAGCTAAAGAGTTCAATTGCGCTGCGCCTTTCGTTTTCTGATCGGTAGGTTTTAACGCGCAGATAACTTCTCCAGATTCAGAAAAGCTGTGTGCGGAACTATAAGAAGCAAGCTCTGATAATTTAATGGCGTGGCTGGCTGGGTCACTTTCCAGATCAGAGACTTGATCAAGCGTGAGTGGTTTCACGCTGTAATGGAGATACAGTTCTTGCTGGGTCTGACCTTTGATTTTATAAGGCACCCAAACATGTGGCATTGGCATCCCTTGCGCGATACGCTCCTCACCCGCGCCCGCTTTTGCTGGGCTCGGCTTAGTGGCGACAGTCATAGGCTCGAGATCAAGCTCAGGAAAAACTACGTCGACTTCTTCTTCTGTGAAGCCAAACACTCGGCTAGTTTGGTTGTGCGGCAGTGTGCCAGTAAACACTTTCACACCGTTTTGTCTGAGCTCGAACGATTCGCCTCCCACATAGCCATCTGTAACCAGCGTATTACCATCAACGTCGACATGGCGAGTCTGCTTAGTGGCTGCTGGATCTTTCCCTCGGTAATACCTAAGGTCAATATCTGAAAACTGTTGACGATGATCAACTTCCAGCTCGCGCCACACTTTATTGTTCCAAACGATATAAATGTAGCCTTGTTCTAACATCGCTTGCTGTCCATTATTCTCGACCACTGGCAATATCGGCACCAGAACATTGTCCCACTCATCCATGTCGGTTTTTTTCGAGACAGGCTGCAGTTGTTCCGCCAATTTAAACAACATTGGCATCGGCTGATCTGTACATACTACACGCAGATATAAGTTTCTCGGCTCGCCTTCTAAATCTTCAAATTTAGCCAAGCTGCGGTGCTGCACGTCAAAATCATGTTTAGGAGAAACGTGCTTTTCATGCTGCTTTTTCGTCTTACTGAGCATCAAGTTAGCCGCGGCTTTCGGCCACTGCCCGGCAAACTCAACCACAATTTTGCTATCAGGAATAGGTTCAACGGGCACTTTTGCCACAGTTCGCACTAAAGGCACATCTTCCTGAATCGGTGTATACCCTGCCTGTATCGGTCCATCTACTGGTTCAAATTCCCAATCCATAATCACTAAACAAGTATGTAAAAGATGGTACATATTCTACCTAACCTTGCAACGATAAATTAGTGCCAAAACACACTAATCACTAGGCAAAACGCAGGTTTTACTAGGCAAAATAACTATTGAACAACATTGCTCGATTTATCGGATTTAGACACTGAAGATGAACACCAACAAGATCGATGAGGGAGGGAAATATACCTGAAACGACGGGGAGAGAATTAGATGGATCGAAACCTAAACATAGCAAGAAGCAATCAAGCGATTCCGTTATGAACCGACCCAGACGCAGCTATCTTTGTAGGTGACTGGTAGGTCTATCGCAAAGTAAACGCCTTGGTCTACGTCGTATTTACACCCAACAGTGCCGCCTAGTTTTTGCACTACTAAGTTGTAGAGAATATGGAGCCCGAGACCCAGGCAACCTGACGACCTTTCAGATGTAGTGAATGGGTCAAATACCTTGCCACGAACGTCGCTAGGAATCCCTTTGCCATTGTCAGTGTAAACTATTGAGATACATTTTGTGCTATAGCGTACCTTAACGGAAATATCACATCCCAGATCGTTACACATACCATGGCGAAAAGTGTTACTAATAAGGATATTAATCATTTGGTAAACAATTGATTGGTAGGTATTCACGAATAATTTTTCATCACCTAATACCTGATATTTTGATTTCGTGCTAACAAACTCCGTACTCCTAGACTGAAATATCTCGTCTATATAGTTTTTTAAGTAAAATCCACTTATTTCAAAATTTCTATTGGCTACCGAAGCCATTTTGAACTTATCGACTAAAGCAGATGCTCTATCCAAATTAGACTGAATAATCGATTTCATATCTGACATATCGTTCACTGATTCCGATATTTTTTTCAAGTCAGTTGTTGAACGTACTTCATCTAACCACAAATCGAAACTTGATACACCGGTAATCGCAACACCCAGTGGTGTGTTTATTTCATGTGCAATACCCGATATCATTTGTCCTAGGGAAGCCATTTTTTCCGCTTCTACCAGTTCTTTTTGCGTCAATTTCAGACTACTTAGTGTCGTAACAAGCTCACTGTTGCTGGCATTTAGCTCGTGTGTTCTCAGCTCAACCTCTTTCTCCAATTCTTCCTTTTTACTTCTATATATATTTAGAACTTTAATCCCATCCAAAATTATAATCCAGAGCGCGACTACATAGGCAAACATTCGTAAAAAGTGCCATCCCCACCATGATATATCCCATAGGCCAGACAATTCGAACATGATTGCGGCGGAACCAAATAACACACAATGTAGACAGAACAATAAATCGTTGATTTCTTTTTTCAAACGATACTGATGTATCAACTTGATTGCGGATGCAAATAATGCAATCCCGCCAATGGAATTAAGGCTAGAGGCAAACAATGAAAACTCGCCTTGAACCACCATAGATGGCACTAGGTTTGGGAAAAGTAAACTGAATGTAGACACCAATACAGAAATAGCTAATGATAAGTACAACCAACGTAATGATTTAAAAAATGTCCACTTTTCAGATACATAAACTGAGAGAAAGAATATCCCACCAACAAAGACAGCCATACTATGAAGAAACACAAACACTTGCCCAGTTGGTATTGCCGCATGAAACGCATCAAACACCCCCATCGAGACAAACCCAGCAGCGATGGGGATATTATAACTAGTGCCTATCTTCGCTTTTTCAAAAAACACTAATATTAAAGCCATAACCAAGGCAATGACTGATCCTGCCATTTCTACAGACGAATGCACCTCATAAGAAACCCATACGAAGTCTTGCAGATAAAAGCTGCCCGCGGCTAAAAAAGCCAAATGAAACAAAAGGCTAACGGTTATCACCAAAAAAATTATAGTTCTAATATTCATAATACTAACAACCTGAGATATTTAGACCTTAAATGTCGATATCACTTCGCCCATTTCCCCAGTAAGACTTGATAGACTTTCACTTTCTTTAGATATATCTTCTCCTTGAGTTGTACTTTCATTCATAAGATCTAACATAATTGTCATATTGTTATGTATTCCTGCAACAACCGATGTTTGCTCTTCAGCAGCACTCGCTATCGATCCGTTCATCGCTGATATTTTTACGACCGATGCAACGATTTGGTCTAAATTAGTATTGGCATCTTCAGCCCTCTCAAGACAATCACTTCCCTTCAATTGTATCGTTTTCATCGTCGATACTGTGCTCGTCGTAATTTCTTGAAGTTGTTGTATGATTACTTCAATTTCTTCGGTAGAGTCTTGGGTGCGTTTCGCTAATGTCCGAACCTCATCGGCAACAACGGCAAAACCTCGCCCCTGCTCCCCCGCTCTTGCAGCTTCAATCGCAGCATTTAAAGCCAATAAATTCGTTTGCCCAGCGATTGATTTGATCACCTCCATGACCATACCAATGTCTTTACTATGATTCTCTAACTTCTCAGTTTGTTCAACCGATTGCTGAATATCCACCGTAAGCTCACGAATAACCGAAACGGTATCCTTTATTATTTCGTTTCCTTGATCCGCTTTGGTTTTCGTATCATGTGCCGTGCTATCGGCTTCCGAAGTGCTATTAGCAATTTCACTAGAAGCCGAAGACAATTCACTAATCGCATTAGAAACCTGACTTATCTCTTCCTTTTGTTTCATCGACGAGCTATTAATATTGTTACTTATTTGAGACATCGTTATTGATGTGCTATTAGTTTTTTCAGACACTTGGAATATGGAGCTAATGAGTCGATTGAAATTACCAACCGTATCATTTAATAACTTCGATACAGTTCCAATCTCATCCATGCGAGTAACTGTAATACTTTTGGTCAAGTTACCTTCTGAGAATTCCTTCAATACCGACAAAATCTTATCTATCTCTTTGGTAAAGCTCCTAACATTCGATAAGCCAATTAGGATAGAAGATATAATAGCCAGCACCATGAAGGTTATGATAGAAATACGTGCATCTTCAACGCTAGTCACCGCTACCTCAGTATTGGATTTCAAGCTATCTTCTAAAAGGTTGATATAGGACATAAGGTTTGTTTGAACTTTGGAAAACTGAGATATACCTTCATTCAACATCAACTCTTGCGCATCATCCTTCATATAACTATTACTTTGTTCAAGTGATTGATTGGCAAGTTCTACGAAAGAGGACCAATCAGCTTTCACCTGGTTAATCTTATCTTTTTGGTTAACTAAAGATGAGAGGTTCAGCGCTAAGTTTATTCTCTCTTCAACATCCTTTGAACGAGCTAATAAGCTTTTTTCAATTTCGCCCATCAATTCCTCATCAGAGGTACTGATATGAGTGATAACATCGGTACGAAAATCATCCATTTCTATCCTTAATCTATATAAGTTAGAAGATTCAGGGACTTTCTCCGTAGCAATATTTAAAGCCAACATAGAAATATCACCAAGCTTTACAATACTGAAAACACCAATGACAATCAATATTATCAATATAACAAAAAATGACATTGCAAGTTTGACTTTAAATGAAAGCTGACTCATTAAATAATTCATTACTCTATTGCACCTTTATAAAATATCTATAAGCCGAAAAGTAAACGTCATTCACGGTAAATCCTAAAAACCACTCATTAATTTTTTGATACATCATTGAATACCGAGGCGTCAATAAATTCGCTAAGCTCAACCGTTTCTATCATTCCCGCCTGATTAGACATCCCTAACACTTTTTCAAACCCAGACATTGAGGGTTCTAGATTACTAAAACTAATCCTGTCCGAAGGTGTCTGTAAACCATCAATAACTATCTTTCTGTCATATCCCATATATTGTTTTTGAGATGCAATATCAGCCACGTTTGATGAGCCATTATTCAATTTATCCTGATCGATATATACACCGGCTTCAATTAAACTAGCCACCCACTCCTTAACGCCATCTCGATTACTCTCTAGGTATTTCTGACTAATAATCACTATACAATCTAGATGGTCACTCTCAATCTCATTAGTCATAACAAGGATGTTACCTACTCCATTGACTTGAGATTTAGCCCCAAAAGGTTCGGCAACAATAAAGGCATCAATCGCACCTTTCCCCATTGCTTTTTCCATATGTGGCGGCGCAATCACGGAAGTATTAACATCATCCAATGTAAGACCAGAATTAATAAGATATTGACTTAGAAGGGCTTTGTGGGTTGAGAGTTGATGAGGGATTGCTATTTTTTTACCTTTCAAACCTTCGGCTGATTTTATATCAGAACCAACTTTCACTGTAATAGCGGAGCCATCTCGATGAGCAAGAAGAATTACTTTAAGGTTCTTCTTCTTATTATACATATCCATAGCTAAAGGTGAGAGTATAAAGGCAGCATCAATCGAACCATTATTAAATGCACCTGTAATTCGCCCCCAACTCTTGAATTTCCTTGGTTTTACATCTATGAGTTCATATTTATCATTGTCTCTAGAGTGAGACACGACTAACGGTAGGTGGTCTAAGATAGGTAAATAGCCAACTCGTAATTCTTCCTTAGCAAAAAGGCCGGATGAATATGCAAAAAAGCACAGTAAACCAACCATAAACTTAGATAAATGACTCATAGAAAACCTTACTTTACATTACCAAATAGACTTACTTTTAAATGTAGACAATAACCTCATTTGATACCACATAGACGATAAGGTTTATTGATAAAATCTCAAATAACCGTCCTTATCGGATTTATTTGTCCGCATCGGACCTATTGCTAATTTTGGTTTTTGGTATAGGCTCAAGGTGAGATATCACATTGGATTTGGCTACGAGCATTAACAACACTCGTAGCACAAGCGGTAAGGGGCTATATACCGGATTTCAGGTGTACTCAGTAGGAAGGTAGGTCCAAAGTGTGTATGGATTCGCAGCTAATGTAAGTGTAGGTTGTTGTTGATATATAGGTAGTAACAACCTAAGAGCGCTCACACTTTAAGCTCTTCTTCCTTCATTATTTGGCGATATCGGTCTGGATTGGTGTCACCTTCAGTGCTAAATAGCATTACAATAGAGTCTTCATTCAGCCCAAGCTCTTGACGGATTTCATTGTGCGCCTCATCTCCGCATAATTGATAGAGCAATCCTGCAGGCATTGCTCCAGATTCACCACTAATAATTTTATCATCGGTATCGAGTGGCCTGCCCAACACTCGCATTCCCAGTTCTGCAATCTCATCATCTACCGACGCGAAATAATTGCTGCATTGTTTCAAAATCGGCCAAGTCACTGGGTTTGGTTCGCCACATGCTAAACCAGCCATGAGTGAGTTTAGTTCCCCACCAACTGTGACAGTGTCACCCAGCTCATTTTTGCTAGAGCGATATAAGCAATCTGCAGCGCTCGGCTCAGCAATAATCGATTGAAAACCATGAGGACCCAGCCTGTCTGACAAATATCCTAATACCCCTCCGGCCATCGCTCCGACTCCAGCTTGAAGAATAACGTGGGTCGGCATACCAAATGGAAGTCTTTGAGCTTGTTCAATCGCTTCATCCGCCATGGTTGTGTAGCCCTGTGATATCCAAGTTGGAATTTCTTCATAGCCTTCCCAAGCTGTATCCTGTACTAACGTCCAATCATTGTTTTCTGCCGCTTGGCCCGCTAGTCTTACCGTATCGTCATAGTTGCAGTCGGTGACAATGCAGTTTGCGCCAAGCGCTTTAACACGGCTTACACTGATGGCGGAGCTTCCTCTAGGCATGTAAACGACGGCCTTCTGGCCCATTTTTTTCGCCGCCCACGCAATTCCAACGCCATGATTGCCCGCCGTCGCCGTGACAAACGTCATCTGATCCCCCAACTGATCTGCAACTATACTAAGGTTCAATTCAGACACCTCAATATTCAGTTTTTCCGCCAGATGTTTACCCAAAGCATAAGAACCACCTAACACTTTAAACGCGTTAAGACCAAATCGTTTCGATTCATCCTTAACCAAAATAGCCTTAACCCCAAGAAAGCTCGCTAGATGATCTAATGAAACCAAAGGGGTTGGCTGATAGTCTTCTATATGCCGATGAAATACTCGAGTTTGATGGGCAATTCTCGCCGAAAATTGTTCACAACCCTGCCCTGTATAAAATTTATTTTTCTCTATGGCGATCATATTAACCTATCCAATTACCAGAAATTTGCCTTACCATACTGCGAACCGTCTAACGCTTATCGAGCAGTACGTAATAACTTGCAGTAAGTCAAAAATAAAATTCAGATTGCCGTTCGGCTGAGCAAAATACATACAGCAATAATCTTTCCGACCATAATTCTCAATATTTCACGTAGGGCTAGGAGAAAGCGATAACCACCCAGTTGCTTATGGGATATAAATTTCATTGAGACATAAATCTCACTTCAAATGATAAGAGTGTAATACCGCTTGAGATAATTGGAGCTATTCGATAAAAATGACCCGCTTTGGCGAATAAGTCCACACATGGATGCTATCCGGCCGGAGCAATCAATTTATTTAGGAGTTGTTTGATGAAGAAAAAAATATTAGCGATGATCGTAACGTCAGCACTAACGATTACCTCGTGGCAAGCAGCCGCGAAAGAAAGCCTGGTATCTACTAGTCAGTTAGAAAACCAAGCGCTTCTCGCTGTCGACTGGGTTCAACAATCTGGCGAATACCAAGCTCTTGCTTATCAAGCCTTTAATGCCGCTAGACTATCATTCAACAACCTAAAGATTTCGCCAGAGAACATACATAAAAAACTGGCCGTGGTCGTCGATCTCGATGAAACCATGATTGACAATAGTGCCTACGCGGCATGGCGAATTAAACATGATCAAGGTTATTCGTCTAAAACTTGGCACCAGTGGGAAAAAGCAGGTAAAGCAGTCGCGGTTCCGGGCGCTGTCGCGTTCGCAAACTACGTTAATTCCCATGGGGGCACCATGTTCTACGTGAGCAACCGAACCCATGCGAGCTACTCTGAAACCGCGAAAAATTTGAATGCACTTGGTTTTAGTGGAGTCAATGATAAAACCGTATTACTAAAAACCACCACCTCAGATAAACAAGCAAGAAGAGATAAAATTACCAAGGAAGGCTACAAAATCGTCATGTTGGCCGGTGATAACCTAGACGATTTCGATTCCGCTGTTATCCATCAGTCAAATAAGGAACGTAGAGAGCATGTTGCTACCGACCATGCCAAATACGGCCTGACCTACATCGTTCTACCAAATCCGACATATGGCGGCTGGGAAAGTGGTATGGCACAGGGATATTTCAAGCTCAATAATGCTGGCAAAAACCAAGTGCGCCACGATGCGCTTAAGTCTTGGGATGGAAAGTAACTGCTCTTTTTGCTAACCATACATTAATTAGGGCGCTCATAAGCGCCCTAATTAACATCATTCCTGTGATAAAAAACACAGTTAAACCAGCTAAACTGAAGGTTCTTCGTAAGAGTCCAGCCGACGAGCTTGCCTAAGCAATTTTTTGATATAAAGAAACTGAACTAGCACAACCAATAATAATATGCCGGTCCCACCAAACAAATGAAACTGCACCCACTGGCTATCTGTGAAGGTACGCAGCATATAAACGTTGGCAATCGCCATGATCAGGTTATAGGCTATCCAATATATATCGACTTTTTTCCATAACCAATCAGGTGCATCGACTTTAGTGCCAATAAAGCGTTTAAAGGTTGGAGTTTTGGTAAAAATAAGATTCGCCGCCATTCCCACAGCTATTGCAAAGTGGGCAACTGTCACCTTCCATTTGATGAAATCAGTATTGTGTGTGAATAACGTCATTCCGCCAAAAACCAAAACCGAGGCTAATGTCAGCCAATCCGAGATGACGAGCTTTCTCTTACAACAGTAGATGATAGCCGTTGATAATATCGTTCCACCAACAACGATAGCCGTAGCGGTATATAAATTAGAAAAGTGATAGGCGATAAAGAATGCAACGAGTAATAATATATTCAATCGGTTTCGCAAGTGTTCTACCCTCAATATGACTGACAGCCTGCCATCAAAGACAAGACAAGATCAGAGCATAATATAACCAAATTGAATTCATTCAAGTAAAAAGAATGTCAGAGTTATTAGAGCTAGATGCGCGAAAGGTACTGTGGAAAAAACTGTTACTTATGGTGAGCTATTTCTTGGTTGCACCAATCTATCGCCACCTCATAATTTTCAAAGAAGTCGAATTTACTTTTGGGTTCGTGTCCTTCTATCTCTTTTACTCGTGTTTGGTGCTTGTTCATTAAGTCTTTATGTATCGTAGTGTTTACAATAAATGCCTGACATATCAGCTTGTTATCCTGAAGATGCCTGAGCGCATTATCGATATTCCCCCACACTTCGGGTACACATAGCCCCCACTGACTCAAGTCAACCACCATCCCCCATAGCGAGCCCATCAAGGGCCGTGTTTCTGACGCGATGTCCTGACAAAACATTTCAGAGATGGTGACGTCCCACACATCAGTCGCCTGCATTATAAAAACTTTTCCTTGTATATCAAAATTATAGTAATTTTCTTTTCTCATAATACGGGATCTTATCATCATGTAGGTCGTGGCCTAACTAGATTATAGATTAACAACGTGTACTTTTGCGATGAGTGGCCTGAACTCATTAGACGAATGGGTGAGTGTAAGAAAGCTAACTTACGGCGCACTTGGGCCAATCGTTTTGATATATTGCGCAGGAGACACGCCAAATTTACTTTTGAACCTCTGGCAAAAGCGGCTCTCTGATTGGTAACCACACATATGAGATAAAATAGAAACATTCGCACTCCCTTGCTGCATAAGCCTTAACGCGTAGCTAAGCCTTATTTCCGCGAGCACTTCCCTATATTGATAACCTTCTTGTTTCAAGCGACGGCTGAACGTGGCTCTACTCATTGCAAACTGCTCAGCAACCGAAATTAAAGAATGTTCCGCACCTGGATGTTGGGAAAGATAATGTCGCAACTTTTGGCCAAATGTCGCTTCTTCGTTAGAAAATAACCAATGCAATACCCCCTTCTCGGCCAATTGCTGATACAAAGCCATTAGATAGAACGACTGAGTTTCAACACTCATGGTTAAAAGTTCTAAAGATTGCAATATGTTCAAAGTATTAGACAGCGCGCTATCCAACCTAACGGCGGGAATATCACGCTCGACCTCATTACGATAGCTAAGCCTGAGCATCGATTCACTCGGCCGACTAAATAGACTAAACATCCTAGAAGAAAAGTGGCCTTTGTCCGGCTGGTTATCAAAACTAAGAGACAGAGACGCCTCGCATAATAACAAGGAGGACGGCGAAAGAGAGGACGTTTTCTCGTTCCAAAACAACTTTTTACTGCCCGAGAGAACTTGAACAATCGTTGGGGAGTGAATTCTGACATTTCTCAATTTTTGCAGTAGACCTGCTCTAAAATGAGTAATTTGGTAAAGATTGGTCATCGTTCAACTCCCCGATTAGTCCTATAACATTCAGCCTTGTAATAGGTGAATTACTCTACAGTGGTACACGTCAAATGCTAACGAGTGTAAGTAGCCGTTAATGTCGATTTTGCTAACGCTAAGCTATTTAGGTTAAAACCAACCAGTGCCGGTGACGCATCATTCCCTACTTCCAGCTTCTCAATTGGAAGCGCCCAAACCGTAAACTGATAGCGATGCATACCGTGTCCAACGGGCGGGCAAGGACCACCAAAACCGGCCGTTCCATAGTCAATACGGAATTCTCTCGCGCCCAGCTTAATCATGTCTTCCCCACGTGTGAGTTCGGTAACATTTTCTGGAATATCCGTTGCAACCCAGTGCCAAAAACCACTTCCTGTGGGGGCATCTGGATCAAAACAAGTGATCGCGAAGCTTTTTGTGCCTTCAGGTACCCCTTGCCATCTCAATTGCGGAGACAAGTTATCTCCATCACTACCCCAATCTGAATAAGCGAAAGTTTTCGCCATTGGGTGCCCTTCTTGAATGTCGTTACTGGTTAGTGCAAAAGTATTCGTGGTCATTGTTTAGTTTCCTTATGTCTTGTTTACGCACCCAATATACCGCCAGTCACCGCCCTTAACATGTCAGTAAATCTCAAATTAGAGTTAATAAAGCATAATTATGAGACTTTGAAGCGTTTTACTAAATTTAGTCTAAATCGGCGCAGAGTCGAGACCAACCAATCTGCATTGGCAATAACTAATCTACATTGGCAATAAACCTACATTGCCAATAACTAACCTACATTGCCAATAACTAGCCTACATAGCCAATATGCTTCTCTCAGCCACCTCTCACGCCAGCATCAAGAATCAGTTTGAATTCACAGGACAATTTTTATCCAAGTAAACGTCTATATACCCTAATGACAAAGATAAAAGTTGTAATGATAATGATTCTCATTATAATGCCGTTTTGCATCAACAAATCATTAGCAGTATTTATGTCTTTGATCTCATTAGATTAACCATACAGATATAAGCGAAATAAAAGGACTCACCATGAACAGTGCGGATTCACTTCGTCGTATTTGCTGCTCTCAGCATGAAGCAAACAACCCAAGCGACTTTTTGTTCAACCAAGACAATCTCCCCGAATACAAAGCAAGTTTAAAGCTAGGGGCTAAGCTCATCACCCAGCGTATCCAAAATATTCACCAGCCATTTACTGGCATTTTGCCAAATGAGCTCGCAGAAAATTTTGACCACATTGAGCTTAATACTCCATTGAGTTCCCTCAATAAAGCGCTGGAAGAAGTTGATAATCTGTACCTAAAAGATGCGATATATTTTCATCACCCTAAATATATGGCGCATCTCAACTGCCCAGTTGTCTACCCTGCGATTCTTGCGGAGCAGATCCTTTCTTCCGTTAACTCCTCACTTGATACATGGGATCAAAGTGCAGGCGGTACTCTGATTGAGCAAAAGCTGATCAATTGGACGGCAGAGAAAATTGGCTACAGCGAGAAGGCTGATGGGATATTCACTAGTGGCGGCACTCAATCTAATCTCATGGCATTGCTGCTCGCCCGAGATAATTATTGCGCACAATCTGGCCAACATAATATCCGAGAACAAGGCTTGCCAGCTTATAGCCATAAGTTCCGTATTTTCACCTCAGAGTTGAGCCACTTTAGTATTCAAAAATCGGCGGCTCTACTGGGGCTTGGCTATCAAGCCGTCATTTCCATATCTAGCAATGATTGTTTTCAAATGGATGTCGCCGCGCTAACCAAAGCAGTTGTAGAAACATTAAACGAGGGGCTCATTCCTCTAATGGTGGTCGCCACAACAGGCACAACAGATTTTGGCAGTATTGACCCTATCGACGGTATCGCGGAAGTGTGTAAGAAATACAATGTGTGGATGCACGCAGATGCCGCTTATGGTGGAGGCACACTGGTTTCTAAGAAACATCGAGATAAATTGGCCAATATTCACAAAGCAGATTCCGTCACGGTTGATTATCACAAATCCTTTTTCCAACCCGTGAGTTGTGGGGCCTTTTTCGTAAAAGACCGACGTAAATTGGCATTAATCACTCATCACGCTGAGTACCTAAACCCACTTAGCCAACGGCAAGAAGGCACACCCAATCTCGTCGACAAAAGTTTGCAAACCACGCGTCGGTTCGACTCTCTCAAATTATGGCTAACGTTAAGAGTCATGGGGGCTGATAACATTGGCCAAGCCTTCGATAGCGCAATAGATTTAGCCAAACGTACCCATCAGTTCTTTTTGAACGATCCTAATATTGAACTGCTGCATCAGCCAGAATTAAGCACCTTGATTTTTCGCTTTGTGCCGAGTACACCTGCAAGCGACGACCATATCAATAAAGCCAACGAGCACATCCGAAAAGCCATTTTCCGCAGCGGTGAGGCGGTCATTGCCAGTACGCAGGTGCAAGGTAAGCGCTACTTAAAGTTTACCTTACTCAACCCCGCTACCACGCTCAAAGACATCGACGAAGTTAGAGTATTGATCAAGCGCTTTGGCCGCCAATACTTTACCTCACGCGTGTCACCACAATCTTCTCAGTCTTACTCACAACCTTCTCAGTCTCATTCAGAACCTGTACGTATGGAAGCTTAATCACCATGAATAGTCCTATCTATGATTTTATCGCCATTGGCGTCGGCCCATTTAATTTAAGCCTTGCCGCACTCACCAGCAACATAGAGGGTGTCAATGCTCTGTTCTTAGACAAAAACCAAGAATTTGATTGGCATCCAGGCATGATGCTGGAATCGGCGCATCTACAAACCCCTTTTATGTCGGACTTGGTTACCCTCGCTGATCCTACTCATCCACTGAGCTTTTTAAATTACATCAAACAGCAGGGCAGGCTTTACTCCTTCTATATCCGAGAAGATTTTTTCTTACTGCGCAAAGAATATAACCAATATTGTCAATGGGCAGCCGCGCAACTACCCCAAGTTCGCTTCCAACAGCAAGTCACACACGTTTGTTATGATGAAAGCAAAGACGCATATAAAGTCACCACCAAAAATCTATCCGAACAGAACGACGACCAGTTTTATTGCCGAAAACTCGTACTGGGCACCGGCCCTGCTCCATATATTCCGGAGACTTGTCAGCCATACGCCGATAAAGTCACACATACCTCAAATTACCTCTTTGATAAGAAAGACCTACAAAAAAAACAATCCATTACGATTGTCGGCGGCGGGCAAAGTGCGGCGGAAATATACTACGATTTGCTGCAAGACATCGACACTCTCGATTATCAATTGAATTGGGTAACACGCTCACCTCGCTTTTTCCCTCTGGAATACAGCAAGCTCACTTTAGAGATGACTTCGCCAGAATACGTCGATTACTTCTACCACCTTCCGACCAGTAAACGTAATACCCTGATCAGCCAGCAAAAACATTTGTATAAAGGCATCAATGCTAGCTTAATCAATGAGATTTACGATTTATTGTATGTGAAGCGCTTGTCTGGAGAAGTGAATACTCGCCTGTTTACCAACAGCTCTCTTGAGCGAGTCTCTTGTGATAATCACTTTACCTTGGGCTTTCAACAAAATGAGCAGGAGCATCATTTTGAATTGGAAAGTGAAGGGCTCGTTTTAGCCACTGGTTACGCTTATCAGCTGCCGAGCTTTCTCGAAGGGATAGCCGACCACATCAAATGGGATGAACAAGGTCGATTTGATGTCAGTCGGCACTACAGCATAGATAAGAAAATAAATGAGAAAATAGATAAGCAGATAACAAATGAAAACAGCGGCCGGATTTTTGTTCAGAACGCTGAATTACACACCCATGGCTTCGTCACGCCCGATCTCGGTATGGCTTGTTACCGAAATTCAGTCTTGATTAAACACCTAACGGGTAAAGAGCACTACCCCATCGAAAAACGTATCGCGTTCCAAGAATTTTCTGCTCCAATCCATTCAGCTGATCTACAAGAGCATCAACAAGGACAAGAACAAACTCGCGAAGAGGCAATGGAAACACTATGAAAAGCCTGAAGTATTCACTGATCCTACTCACCATAGTTTCAGTGGTCGCCGATACGATGCTGCTACCATTTTATTCGCAGTTTTTCGCGCAAACATTCGATATGCATTCTGCTCAGCACGTAGGCTATTATCTCGCAGCCAGCTGCTTTACCGTCATGCTTGCATTCCCCATATGGGCGAAAGTCGCTAAAAAAGTCAACGAGCTACACTTGTGGGTCTACACCCAGTTGATAGCTGGCGCACTTGGGCTCGCCTGCTATTACAGCCAATCCTTGGTCCAATTCTGGCTATTGTCGCAGTTGATGCTGGTCTTTAAAGCCAGTTACTTATTGATCTATCCCTTTGTAATTCGTCTAGAAGAAAAACATAAACACATGAGCATGGTGAGTTTGTTCTCTGTTCTGATGCACTTTGGTGCAATTGGCGGGGCCTTGCTGGGCGGGATCATTTTGCAGTTTTTTACTCCCCGCGATGTGTATTTGGTGATGCCAATCAGCGATGTCATTCAAGTCTTGGTGTGCGTATTTATCATCAGCATGCTTAAAGTTCCGTTCAGAGCAGTATCGGACAACAATGACATCAGCGACAAACCTAGCCGAGCACATAAAAAATTTGTCTTAAATATCGGCTTAGTTTCTATGCTGTTTTACTTTAGCGTCTTTTTAATCCGACCATTTTTCTCGCGTTATTGGGAATCCATTTCACACCTCAACAACGAGATAGTCTCAGGATTTCTATACTCGATTCCCGGATGGGTCGCTTTAGTCGGGCTGTGGATTAATCACCGAGCCAACTCAAATAGCAGCCACCGACAAAGCATTCTCGCGGCGCTATTTATCGGAATTGCCGGAATAATGTTGCAAGGTACTCAGCAAGAATGGTGGGTATTCATCGGGCGTATTATTTTTGGCTGGGGGCTGTTTCAAGCGACCGTCCGATTGGAAGTGTTTCTCTTTTCTCAATCATCACCCGCGCACTACGCAAGCGATTTTTCCCGGGTGTACTTTTTCCAGAATATAGGCTTGATCGCCGCATCTTTCACTGTCGGATACATCGTCGATAGTCACTCGCTCGTCGCTCCATTCTATTTAGCGATGGCAGGCTTAATCGTTACCGCTGGCTACTTTTCTTTTGCGTTTAAAAATAACGCCCAATCTTCGATTTCTCATATGCAGGAGGCACAATGAATCCACTATTTACTGCCCAAGACGCCACTATCGGCGACATTCACTTTGTTGCGCTAAAGCAAGACGAACATATCCCTCACATTCATCAATGGGTAACACAGAGCTATGCCGAATTTTGGGGAATGCACCACTATTCCCCACTGCAAGTAGGCGAGTTTTATAAAAATCTGATGGATAGCACTGTCGGTGAGGTATTCGTCGGGCTTGTTCAAGGTCAGCCGAGCTTTCTAGTCGAAACCTACGACCCTAAACATGAAGAAGTTGGCAATCATTATCAACCTGAAGATGGTGATATCGGCATGCATATTCTCATTGCACCAGCCGAGACACCGATCTCCGGTTTTACCTTTGCAATTTTTAAAGCTGTGATGCTATTTCTGTTTCAAACGCCACAGGTTAAACGCGTCGTGGTGGAACCAGATCATCGCAACCACAAAATACATGCGCTCAATAAGCGCGCCGGATTTCAGCACGTCAAACGTATTACGCTTAAAGAGAAGATCGCCAACCTCGCATTTTGTACTGAGACACAATTCCAGACAGCCCTCAAACTGCAAAATTATTCCATCCATAAACCGATGTCTCCAGAGTTAGCCATCTCTGCCATCACACCCGAGACATGGAAAAAAGTAAACCGCCTGCACATCAAAAAATGTTTGGCTGAGCTCAGCCATGAACGGCTACTGCGCCCAGAACTGATTCTTAGCGAAGTGAACATCCGAGTTAACGGCCATATGAGTCACCAAGAACAATGGAAAATGTACCAAGTTACCGCCGATACAGATGGCACTGTGTATCAATTCAAGGCGCAAACATTGCTATTGGAGCATTGGCTGATCGATGCAGATTCTATCTGCAAAACCTATAACGGCCAGCCTGCCACACTCGACTCGGTAAGCTTTATTCTTGAATTTAGCAAAACCTTAGCGATTCCAGAAAAGTTGCTGCCAACGTATCTAGAAGAAATCACCAGCACGCTCTACTCTGCCGCCTTTAAAGAAGAAAAACCTTGGCTGAATACCGAGCAGTTGCTCAGCGCCGATTTTCAGAAAGTAGAGGCCGCGATGAGTGAAGGCCATCCCGCGTTTATCGCCAACAACGGGCGTATCGGCTTCAATGCGCAAGATTTCCGTGATTATGCACCAGAATCAGGCCAGCCAATCGCGCTCATTTGGCTTGCTGCACACAAAAGCCAAGCCGATTTCACATGTTGCGACGATATAAGCTATCAAACTTGGATTAACCAAGAAGTAGACATCACCAGCCAAGAAGCTTTCAACGAGAAAATCAAAACCAAAGGTGGCAACCCTGATGAATATATATTAATTCCCGTCCACCCTTGGCAATGGTTGAATAAACTGGCGCATATTTTCGCGCCTGATATCGCAGCCAACAACCTTATCGTTCTGGGCGAAAGTGACGATAAATACCAAGCGCAGCAATCGATACGCACCTTTTTTAATTTGAGTCACCCAACAAAGTTCTACGTAAAAACCGCTCTATCTGTATTGAATATGGGCTTTATGCGAGGTTTGTCGGCGTATTACATGCGTACAACACCTGCCATTAACGATTGGGTAAATCAGTTGGTGACCAAGGATACGTACCTACAAGATAAAGGCTTTATCGTATTAAGAGAGATTGCAGCGGTTGGTTATCGCAACGACTACTACGAGCACCCAAGCCTCAAAGATAATCCATATAAAAAAATGCTTGCGGCGCTTTGGCGAGAAAGCCCGTTGCCTTTACTCAAACCCAAGCAGCGTTTGATGACCATGGCTTCACTACTTCATATCGACCCAAACAATGACGCTTTGCTAGTGAATTTGATTCAAGCCTCCGGCCTATCGACTCAAAGCTGGTTAACGCAATATTTTGATGCCTACCTTTCTCCCCTACTGCATTGCTATTACAAGCATGGATTAGTGTTTATGCCCCACGGAGAAAATCTAATCTTAATATTTGAGAATCATGTACCCGTTCGAGCCATTATGAAGGACATCGGCGAAGAAATATGCTTACTCAATAGCACAGCCAAGCTACCTGAAAAGGTACAACGGATCGCCGTTAAGGTCCCTGAAACTGAAGAAACCCTTGCGATTCTCACCGATGTATTTGATTGCTTCTTCCGCTATATGAGCGCGATTTTAGTTGAGTATAGTCAGTTCCCCGAAAATGAATTCTGGCGCTTAGTCTCTGAGTGTATCCAGCGCTACCAAACAGCACACCCTGAGTTTGCAACTAAGTTCGCGCAACATGACTTGTTCGCCGACACTTTTGCACACTCTTGTCTCAACCGTTTGCAGCTTGCCAACAACCAACAAATGGTCGACTTGGCTGATCCTGCATCGAGCTTACAGTTTGCCGGAAGATTGAAAAATCCAATTGGGAAATATTCCAACACAAGTATCAAACGCTCGCGAGCAGCACAATCCGACGAGCAAGATGAAACGCAATTTTTAGCAATTTGATAGCTCTAGTAACAATTTTAAAGGGCACTCGTTGCCCTTTCTCGGCCCAATAGAAATTATGACGACTAAAAAAAATAAAGAACAGTACTCAGATAAGTCCGTACAGGACAAACAACGAATACAACATTTGTTGAGCTATATCCATCACAACTTGTGTAAGCCCTTATCTATTGCTGATCTGACTAAACAAAGTGGTTGGTCGCGATGGCAGTTACAACGAGTATTTCAACGGGAAACTGGCACCACCCTCGCTACTTATGTACGGGAACTCAAGTTAGCTCATGCGGCGACACGTCTTGTCAATAGCTCCGAGCGTGTCATTGATATCGCAGTCGAGCTCGGCTTTGGATCTGAAATTAGCTTCAGCCGCACCTTTAAGCAAAAATTCGGCGCAAGCCCAAGCATCTATAGAAAGCAGTATATGAGAGAATTGATCGTAAGCTAAATTGTTGTTAGTGAGCAAGGCTTTGAGATACGGTTTGATACTACGTATATTAATCAGGGTGGTTCAAATTGCCAACTTTGTAACGGAGCCAGTGTTAGTACTTTTATGCACTATACTTGATTGTGAGTTTAGGTGTTCTACTTCAGAGTTAGATTTTTCGTTTTTCATACGAGGTTCTGAATCAATAAAAATCCATTTAGAGCATTAAATCCCGCAATGCGAATTTTGCTAAAAGTATGAGTTTTACCTATTGAAAAAGAAAACGATATTGTTAATTAACATATTTTTGTTTCTATTCTTATCTACAGCATATGGGAAGCAAAGTTTAACGATTGTAACTGTAGACATGGCTCCGCTGTTTTCAGAGGAAAATGGATTATTAACAGATATAGTGAGAAAATCATATGAAAATCAAGGTGTTGACGTTCACTACAGCATGTACCCTCTAGCTCGTATTAATTGGGCTATATCTGAGAAGAAATCATGTATCACGATAGGTACAATTCGCTGGTTTGGTGAGAATTTCCGTGAACGTTTGTTCTACATTCCGATTTACATTGGACGGGTACACTTATTTTACATGAAAAGTAGATTTCCCGATGGGTTAAAATTTAATAGCACTGAAGATTTACAAAAGTATCGTATTGGCACAGTACGGGGCGGAGCTGTTCAACGGGCACTAACAACGGCTGGTATTACTGAAAATGTAACATACGTCCCAACTTTAAAGCAAAATATATCAATGATATCGCGAGATCGAATAGATACTTTTGTATTACCATTGTTGATAGGCATGAATACAATTGATAAATACTATTCAGGACCTGTTAGCCATTTTTCTTATGCGCCGAAACCACTTTTTGTAGATGATTTTCACGTAATATTCACTGAAAGTTGTATTAAAGAACTAGAGACCTTCAAAAAAGGATTCTCAGAAATTATCAACAATGGAGAGTATCTTAACCTAATTCGAAGTTATTTCATTAATGGTTTCATTCACGATGGCCTGATGGTTGATAAGGTCCGTTTAATGAGTACAAGTGACTGATGTTATGGTCAACTCCAACCGAGTACTTTTCTAAAGGAAAATTCAACCACAACTCACCTCACAAAACTTTTCGGGAGCGACTTCCCTTTCCAACAGCGCGATGATTTTCTCCGCTTTCTCGAAATGGTCAAGCTCATTGCTGTGAATCCACCACGCAGCCGCTTCCATCAATAGCTCTGGGTCATTATTTTTATTGGCAAAAAATGCGTAAAAAGAAACGCCGACATTAGCCCCTTTTTGCTCAATTTTCTTATTGCATATTTTTATCATTTTTTCTCGCAGAGACTGGCGCATATTGTTACCTGGAATGGAATAGAAATCTTATATATTACATAGTGTTGTAAGAATGAACAAGCTGAAACACTGATTGTATACGCAGAGCAGCTCGATAGTTCAAACCTTCTTTATTTCATCACCCTAATTTATTGATGAATCGTTAACCAACCAGCTACCCATATTGATAAAAATACGCTTGGTGCACCAAATTGTTAAGTTTCCAATATCGATATAAGTAGAATGCAAATGATACTAATTATCATTAGCAAAACTATTAATAACTGAGGAAAGCATGGATATCCCATTTGGCATGAAGCGCACCGCTATCGCGTCTTCACTTTTAGCCCTACTTGCAGCCCCTGTATTGGCTGACCAACACGATACAAATACCCAGACCACTACGACAAACGAACAAGCAGACCCAGCAGACAAGATCACGGTTTATGGGAAAACCTACCGCAGTACAGCGACTAAAACCGCACTCGCGCCAGAAGAAACGCCACAAGGTATTTCAGTTGTTGACCAAGACCAGCTTGAACACCGAGAAGTTCAATCACTCAACCAAGCACTTCGTTATGTGCCCGGCGTGATCACTGAGACCAAAGGCGCGTCAGTTACCATGTATGATACCTTTAGAATCCGCGGTTTCGAGCTAGATAAGAGTTATTACGATGGATTGGTTCTGCAAAACCTAACGGGCTGGAATTTACAACCGCAGATCGACCCAATTGCGATTCAGCAGGTTGAAGTCTTTAAAGGGCCAACTTCCGTGCTCTACGGTGCAATGCCACCGGGTGGTATGGTTAACATGATTGCTAAAACGCCGAAACTTGAGAAAAGTACCAAAGTGGATGTCGCGACTGGGTCACGTAACCTGAAGCAGGCGTCGATTGATAGCACTGGCCAAATCGGCGATAGCAACTTCTCTTATCGATTTATTTCCCTTATTCGTAAGCAAGATAGCCAAGTCAATGACGCCACTGAAGAGCGCTACCTCATCGCGCCCTCGCTAAACTGGCAAGTATCGGATCGCACCTTAGTTAACTTTAACCTGTATTATCAAAATGATCCGGCAATGGGGATTAACTCTTCACTGCCCGCCTCTGGCATGTTTATTAGCAACCCTAATGGCTCCACCTCTCCATCAACTTTCGCGGGAGACGTCAACTGGAATAGCTTCCAGCGTAAAATGTTGATGGTTGGCTATAAAATCGATCATCAATTCAACGACAACTGGTCATTTTTACAAAATGCTCGTTATACCGACGGTACACTGCACCAACGCAATACTTACAACACGGGCCTTTCAACGGCAGACAACAAAACGTTAAGCAGAAATATATACAGCACCGATGAAAGCATGACCGCCTTCGCTATCGATAACCAATTTTCCGGTTTGGTGACTACGGGTAATTGGCAACATAACTTATTGGTAGGGTTTGATTATCAGAGTATGGATGGTAATTCCACCTACACAGAATATACAACGTCCGATGCAGGTTGGAATGATTTCAATATATTCGATCCAAACAACAATATACTGAACCCAAGCAATCTTACTCCAAAATCATGGGCTCCCCAAACCCACGATATTGAACTCGATCAAATTGGCACCTATTTCCAAGATCAAGTGCGATTTGAGAATTGGGTGCTACTTGCTGGAGGACGCTTTGATCACTATAAATCTAGCGACTTATCCCAATTAAATGGCAGTTCCCCAACATTGGACTCTGCCGACCAAAGTGATTTCACCTATCGTATCGGAGCACTCTATAACTTTGACAATGGTTTAGCCCCTTATCTCAGTTACGCTACTGGTTTTGAACCTGCCGCTGGTCGAGACGCAAATAACAACACCTTCAAACCAGAAACCAGTCAACAGTTAGAGCTTGGGCTGAAATACGAAGCTCCCGATCGTTCAAAACAGGCATCTATGTCTCTTTTCCATATAGTAAAAAATGACACTCTGGTTAATGACCCTGACAACGTTAACAAAAAGCTGCAAGTCGGCGAAGTTACTTCACAAGGGCTTGAGTTACAAGGCCGCTGGTATGTCACCGACAACCTAGATATCGCTCCTAGCTACACCTATACCGATATGAAAATCAACAAAGACGCCACAGCTGGCTTGGAAGGCACCACACCAATTTATGTACCCACTCACACCGCCGCGATATGGAGTAACTATAACGTCTACGAAGGCACTCTAGCGGGCTCTCGCATCAGTACAGGCGCTCGTTACGTTGGCACCATGCAGATGAATGCCGACAATACCGAGGGTAAAGTGCCCGCGTACACTGTGGTGGATATGTCGCTCGGTTATGATTTGGGCTTTTTAAGTGAATCACTCAACGGCGCTTCTGCCAACCTAATGATAAACAACCTGTTTAATGAGGAATATTACACCTGCTACAACAGCAACAACTGTTGGTATGGTGCTGAACGTTCAGTTGAACTGCATGTGAAATACGAACTGTAACATGACAGTGTAACGTTATAACTCACTCATTTAATACAAGGCTCTGCTTTTTCCATTAAGTGGAAGCAACAGGGCCATTTCTCCATCAACAGGGACCGTTCAATAAACTATTATGTATCAAGTTTCAAACCTACTCGTGGTTCGCGATGGCAAACCAATCCTCGATATTGAATCATTATCGATCCCCGCCGATAAAGTAACTGTGATACTTGGCCACAATGGTTCGGGCAAATCGACTTTAGTAAACCTGCTTGCTGGGCAAGCTCAGCCTGATAGTGGCGATATCCGTTTGCATGGCAACGCTATCCATCATTTATCTAGCCGTGAGCTTGCCAAACAAGTCGCCTACCTGCCTCAACACCTCCCTCAAGCCGCTGGCCTTTCTGTACGCGAGTTAGTCAAATTAGGCCGTTTCCCATGGCTGGGAACGTTTGGTCGAATGAAACCTGCCGATCACCTAGCTATTGAGCAAGCAATGCAGGCAACTCAAATGGAAAGCTATGCCGAACATAACGCCGAAGTGCTATCAGGTGGAGAAAGACAAAGAGCTTGGATCGCCATGTTGCTTGCGCAGCAATCTCCTCTGCTGATTTTAGACGAGCCGACATCCGCGCTGGATGTTCAACATCAATACCACCTTATGGCGTTGCTGCGCGAGTTGAATCAAGAGCAAGGTAAAGGCGTGATTGTGATTCTGCACGATATCAATCTCACACTGCGCTTTGCCGATCATATTTTGGCACTCAAACAAGGGCAAGTGGCTTTTTCCGGAGGCCGTGACGAGTTACTCACGCCTTCTATTTTATCGGGCTTATACGACACCGAAATCCAACTCATCAATCACCCTACCCTAGATAATAAGGTTGCCGTCATATGTTAAAGCGACTCTCATTTGTGCTGCTGACACTACTCAGCTCAACGCTCTTTTTTTCTATGAGTGCGAATGCCGCTTATACGGTCGCCGACAGCAACGGCTCGAAAACACTGCCTGCAGTCCCCACTCGCATCGCGGTACTTGACTGGGGACTGGCGCAGCAAGTCATAGAACTCGGCGTAACACCCGTCGCCATGCCTGACATTCAAGGCTACCAAGATTGGGTGGTAAAACCCACCGTACCTAGCGGGACAGTGGATGTTGGCACACGCTCCGAGCCAAACTATGAACTCTTGGCAGAGCTGAAACCTGATGTCATTTTAGTCGGTTCGACCCAGCAAGATTTAGCCCCGCAGCTTTCACACATTGCACCCGTTTTGTATTACCAAACCTACAGCGAACTACACAACAACGTGCAGGCAGCCATCGACAACTTTTTGCAGATAGGACACCTCCTAGGCAAAAAAAACGTCGCGCAGAAAAAGTTAACTCAAATGGATCAAAAACTGGCTAAGTTAAGAAGCCAGTTAGATGCCGCCTACCCAGGAAAACGCCCGAAAGTCACCGCATTTCGCTTTGCAAGCACCACCTCAGTTTACGTGTATGGAGATAATTCTATCCCACAATACGCGCTACAAAAACTCGGGTTCAATAATGCGATGCCCCAACCCACGACACAATGGGGTGTGACACAAAAGCGCCTAACGTCACTGAAAGATATCGGCCACGGTATCGGCGTTTACTTTTTGCCCTTTGCCCAACAATCACAGCTAAAACGTTCCGTTATCTGGAATATGATGCCGTTTGTCAAAGA
The DNA here is from genome assembly GCF_050337555.1 of Vibrio profundum. Lineage (NCBI taxonomy): Bacteria > Pseudomonadati > Pseudomonadota > Gammaproteobacteria > Vibrionales > Vibrionaceae > Vibrio > Vibrio profundum. The sequence continues at coordinate 4,571 of NZ_JAKJTA010000009.1, read as the reverse complement.
TGGGCACGTGGCCAGTGCAGCCTCGACTTGGAGCTATGGCGGCGCTTTATCGATTCAATATAACGCTGAGGCACTCGCTCACAGCTTACTAAAACTTGCGGGTAAAGCATGAAACGTTGGAGTGCACTGTTCATCTGCTGCATATTGGCAGCAGGCCTAAATCTATTCATAGCCCAAAGTCAATTTGGACCACCGAATCAGCTTGCGCTATTAGCACTCACTCACAAACTGGATGTGAACAACTCATTTGAATGGGCAACACTACTTAACGCCAGCCTGCCCCGTTTGCTCATGGCCTTATGTGTCGGTGGAGCGTTAGGGTTAGTCGGCAGCCTGTTTCAGCAATTAACTCAAAATAGAATGATGTCACCGCTAACGCTGGGCACGTCATCTGGCGCTTGGCTCGGATTAGTCGCGTTAAGCGTCGCTGCTCCGCAGTGGGTCGGAGCCTATTCACACTGGTTTGCTTTAGGTGGTGCACTGCTCGCCATGGGCTTAGTGTTGGCTGTTGTCGGGCTGAGAAATCTCAGCGGCCTACCTATCGTCTTGGCTGGTATGGCGGTCAATTTACTATTGGGCGCTTTTGCCACGGCCATTATTCTGTTACACGATAAATATGCGCAAAACTTATTTATCTGGGGAGCCGGCGACTTAAGTCAGAATGGTTGGCATTGGGTTCACTGGCTGCTACCCAAGCTGGCCATCGCTATCGCTCTGCCTCTGTTTGCGCCAAGAATTCTAAACGTGATGAGTTTAGGCAGTTCAGGCGCATCTGCTCGCGGCCTTAATGTTGGGGCCGCTTTTTTATTGTTAAGCCTAATTGGCGTGTGGCTAGTATCCACCGCTATCACTGCGGTAGGTGTAATCAGTTTCATTGGGCTTATTGCGCCCAATATTGCGCGCTACCTTGGGTTCACCCGCTCTAGAGATGAGTTAGTCGCTAGCCTACTGTTAGGCGCGCTTCTACTCACCCTCACTGATGCTTTATCAGTAGGGTTGAGCTTTTTCTCTCTCGATGTTATCCCGACGGGCACCGCCACTGCCATCCTTGGTGCTCCCGCACTAATATTATTGGCACGCGACAAACGATCGGCTCAAGACACCATGTCACTCAGCTTGCCAAAAGGTAGAGAAAAGCTGGCGCCAATCGCTACCCCTTTGCTACTGTGTATTGTGCTTGTTACCGTGGTTACCGTAACTATATTTACCCAGCCAAGTCTGGGTGGGATCATCTGGAAAATACCCAATGAGTTCAGTTGGTCTATCAAATGGCCAAGATTGATGACAGCGCTTAGCGCCGGAGCTGGATTAGCCATAGCCGGCGCTATCTTACAAAGACTCGTGTACAACCCTCTTGCTAGCCCCGATATTTTAGGAGTATCGGCAGGCGCGACGCTAGCACTGGTCATTAGTAGTATGTTATTTGGTAGCTCAATCCACACCTTGTCACCATGGGTTGCAATTATCGGCAGTTTAGTCGCCCTCGCACTATTACTCGCCATCGGTCGAAAGTATCAGTTCGCTCCATCAATGCTAATACTTTCAGGTATTGCTCTCTCAGCTATGCTTGAGGCTCTAGTACAATTCTCGCTCACCCGAGTCGGCCAAGAAAAATTTGTGTTACTACAATGGTTAGCGGGCTCCACCTACCGAGTGAGCCAAACCTCAGCGGTTTATTTGACGATATCCGTGAGCGTACTTGTTGCCCTTTCACTCTTTATTTGTCGATGGCTAACTTTAATTGGCACTGGCAGAGAGTTTGCTCGCGGCCGTGGCCTCAATGTTTCGTTTGCTTATGTTATAGCGCTGTTTATCGTCGCGTTATTGTCAGCGTTTGTCACCACAACCATGGGCCCCGTAGCTTTTATCGGCCTAATTGCGCCTCATATCGCGGTCATGCTCGGCGCTAGAAAAGTCGCCCCACAACTTATGTATTCCGCCTTACTCGGTGCACTATTATTATCCAGCGCCGATATTGTCGGTCAGTTAGTCGTGCACCCCGCACAAATCGCCGCAGGGGTGCTCGTCTCAATCATCGGAGGCAGCTATTTTGTATTTTTGCTTGTGAAGGAAAGGCGATAAAGAGTCAAACAGGCAATCCCTAACATTCTTTTTTGGGGTTGCCTGTTTAAAGTCAGCGACTAAACATTATAAATAACGCTAGGGTTAACCTGATTTAGCCTCAAGTAAGTAAGAACGGTATTAAATAATTCATCAGCATATCACTCAGAAACTTCATAGATGAAATCAATCAGAGCCTGCTTATTTTCCTTTTTTATCGAGTCATATGGGACGTGGTATCTATCAAGGAAACACAATAAGGATTTATAACCAGACTTCCTCAAGATGCCTCTATTAGTAGGTACTGAAGAAGGAGGAACTTTTAATTTCAGTTCTTCGGCCAAAATAGACAGCTTAGTAGGGAACGCCTTCTCACTATCCCCTCTAGCCCACCATTTCCCAGAATTCTTAGATATAATTACTGCTGGGATATCAGGGGAACCTATAGCCAAACTCTCATGTAATTGGTCTCGATGCCAGCCAGCGGCTGGAGACATCAAGTCCACCCATAAGATTCCAGCTGGTACAATTCCTTTATTACTTAGTATAGAGCGCACATGCTGAGGCAGGATTGTTGTTATAGCTCGATACAACCCCTTATCGAAACTTTCAGTCGATATCTCTTCATCGCTAAACGTAATTCTTTCTTGTAGTTCTGATAAATTTATATTCTTATATACTGAAGAAATCACTTCAAAGTCATTGATACACTCTGAACTACCACCATAATCACCAATTAGCTTGGAAAATATATCTTGGGCCTCATCAGCCAGTTCGTCTATTGTTTCATTCCCTTGAATACGTACTTTTTTCCCATCAATCCCGATGCTTGTTTCAATTGTCGGCTGAGTTCTAGAAAGATTTATAAAACATTTTGAGTTCACACCGAACGTAGATAACGACTTTTGAAATGAGGAAATCCTTTTAGCTGCTCTTTTAAGACGGATGTAATCAGGATTCATTTTATCTATATAAAACTCTCCATCTTCATCAGATGGTTTCCAATTCATACATCCAACGCAAAGCATAATAACGGGAAGCCCTTGCTTATATGCTGTTGACATAAGCCTCTCAAAAGCATCTTTATTATACATTGGCTCTTGTAACTGAGAATCAAGATCCAAAACCCACTTATTGAAAACATCTTCCTTTAAGGTTTCTTTTGCATTTTCTTTCAACATAGTAATCTAATCTTATAACCATATTTTACGCTAAACATAAATAGTCTCAATAGACTGCGCTTCACCTACCCCATCAATTGCATAGTATTTCTATTCTAGAGGCCAATGCTTGTTGCGACCTTTTATTAAAAATATTCATATTCAACAATAAATAAGGCACTCTTTCAAAATATGGGAAAAGTGAACCTTTGTATTCTTCAGCATTGTAATGATGTAGGATTTGGTATTGCTTCAAGATCCCCAATGCTGCATCAGTTCCTGAAAATTTAGATAAAGACGTAATTTTCTCCATGATACGACGCCTAACGCGTCCTTCATGATAAAAATCATCACTATTCGCAATACCCAGATCGATAAATAATTTTAATGTTTCTTCGATTTCTTTCATTTTCTCTGGGGTTTTTAGATTAAACCTTGACTCACCTAATGTTTCTTGTGAGCTTTGGTTATACTGTATATAATCTGGGCACATGCTTACGATAGAAGATGAGTTATTGCGCTCAATTTCTCTATATGTGGTGAAATCCACACTGTCACTCTTACTACCAATAAACAAGCTTACGCTATCTCTGTAAAGCATTTCATGGTGATTTAATATTACATCAAGTTGATCTAGGTCATAACCATCTGGTACTAGAACGCCTTTATCCGCAAATATATATTTAAATTTTAATCTATAACCAAACTCTTGAGAAAACTCTCTTAATCTCTTTGCTGCACGCAATTGGTGCTGCCATTTAACCGCTACACGGCTATCATCTATCCCTTTTCTGGTTTTATGGGTAATAAACCCTCCATCGTGAGAATAAAGTGGGCAGCCACACATTAGAACTGTCAAAGTATTATCACGGATATCAATACATTCCAAGTTTACAATACCTCCCTTGGAAGTTTTTTGTATATCAAACTCTTTAGAAAAAACTGACTCTAGTTTTACTAGCTGATTGTAAGGTATCATTGCAATCTCGTTATTATTGATTTTCGCGCATATTCCATCACTTCAATATTAAGATCAATGCTACACTTCTCCAAGGCGTTGTTGCCCAAATCGATTGAACCTTTTTCCATCCTTACGATCTGATCTTTTGAGAATGATTGTTGGGATACAAAAATGGGTAAGTCGAAAGCTAAAATCACGAACTGGAGAGCATACAACCAAGCACTCTGTCAGCGTGGCGGGGTTACTTTTTGGATTGACGATTCAGCGGTGAAAGCCTGGAAATGTATGACCCATCACGGCAAGAGAGGTCGAGGGTTTCAATACACCGACACGGCGATTGAAACCGCCCTAATGATAAAAGGTATCTTCTCTCTCCCGCTTCGTGCTCT
>NZ_JAKJTA010000043.1:0-622 GCF_050337555.1 Vibrio profundum | reverse complement strand
GATGAAAGTATTCAGCGAAAGAAATTTGGAGCGACACACGAGGTTCGAACTCGTGACCTCAACCTTGGCAAGGTTGCGCTCTACCAACTGAGCTAGTGTCGCAGTATCTTTAAGACCAAAGCCTTGAAAGAAATTGGTTGCGGGGGCCGGATTTGAACCGACGACCTTCGGGTTATGAGCCCGACGAGCTACCAAGCTGCTCCACCCCGCGTCCGAATTGTGTCACCGTTAAGTACCGTGAGAACTGCCTCTTTCGATGAAAGCATTCAGCGAAAGAAATTTGGAGCGACACACGAGGTTCGAACTCGTGACCTCAACCTTGGCAAGGTTGCGCTCTACCAACTGAGCTAGTGTCGCAGTATCTTTAAGACCAAAGCCTTGAAAGAAATTGGTTGCGGGGGCCGGATTTGAACCGACGACCTTCGGGTTATGAGCCCGACGAGCTACCAAGCTGCTCCACCCCGCGTCCGAATTGTGTCACCGTTAAGTACCGTGAGAACTGCCTCTTTCGATGAAAGTATTCAGCGAAAGAAATTTGGAGCGACACACGAGGTTCGAACTCGTGACCTCAACCTTGGCAAGGTTGCGCTCTACCAACTGAGCTAGTGTCGCAGTATCTTTA
>NZ_JAKJTA010000008.1:0-214619 GCF_050337555.1 Vibrio profundum | reverse complement strand
GGGTGTGTAAGTGCTGCGAGGCATTGAGCTAACCTGTACTAATTGCCCGTGAGGCTTAACCATACAACACCTAAGGGGTTTTGTGGACTCAAAGCCAAGAACGAATTGAATGTGTGATGAACTTTTAAAGCCAGCTTTCCGAATTTAAGCATTTGCTTGGCGACCATAGCATTGTGGACCCACCTGATTCCATGCCGAACTCAGAAGTGAAACGCAATAGCGCCGATGGTAGTGTGGGGTTTCCCCATGTGAGAGTAGGACATCGCCAGGCTTTAATACCGTCTTAGGTTACAGACCCAAGACAAACCTGAATAAAGCAGTTTGTTCGTAAGACTTTATTTATAAAAGCTCCGTATTAAACGGGGCTTTTTTATGAAAAACAAAATTAATGCTGGTATAGCTCAGTTGGTAGAGCGCACCCTTGGTAAGGGTGAGGTCCCCAGTTCGAATCTGGGTACTAGCACCACTAATTTTGTTTGGCGACCATAGCATTGTGGACCCACCTGATTCCATGCCGAACTCAGAAGTGAAACGCAATAGCGCCGATGGTAGTGTGGGGTTTCCCCATGTGAGAGTAGGACATCGCCAGACTCTAATTTCCTCCGCTGAATAAGCGTCGAGAAGAAAACGAAACCTCAGCTAACGCTGAGGTTTTTTTGCTATTTGGCGTTTAAATTCCAATTGTAATCATAATTCACTTTCCCATTATAACCTGCAAGCTTTGGCCGGTACTTAGCCAAGTGCTCGATTAACTGTGCCTTATTGCCAAAATCACTCGCGAACCAGTCATAAATAGAAGAAAGAACTAGGGTATCACCATCAAAGTGAGCACCTTTGGGGCTATTAATAAACTCCATTGCTGCCTTCTCTTTCATCGCTTCAGTATTGCCAGACGTGAGGGCTGTCGGCTGTAGGTTAGGACAACCTAAGCTGGCGCAATTTACTAAGTAGTGAGTGCGTTGATCTTTCCAGATTGGGCGCAATATTCTATGTTCAATGTCATTTAAGGTTAACTCCTTATTATCAATACGAATAATATTGTCTCCCCATGGACCAAAGCTAAACAACCCACCTAGCTTGGTAATAGACTGTATCGGGTAATTGTCTAGGATTAAGTTAACCGTTAAGGCATTGTATAGGTTAACCCAGTAAGCATATTGTTCTGCTTTGGAATAGACTCTCGGATCTAGCTGAGCAAGGTGTTTAATATATTGCTTAAGCTTTTGTTTATCTGTCGGGGTGACTTGTTGATAGTTAAATAATGTGTTTTTTCCCTCTTTGACGACATACTTGCTCAGGATTTTCTGCCAAGGAGCATGAGAGATGACGCTGTGATTGCTATTATCCCATTTTGCCCAATAAGGCCATAAGTCTGCTTTAGGGGCTGCTATTGTCGAGTAGGACACGCATACGAGAATTAATGAGAGGAGGTATTTCATTCTTGGGTTCCATAGTGAGAAAGATACTTAACTCACTAGACCTAGCGAAGAGCCCTAAAATTTCAGGTAATAAAAAAGTCGATGCTTTCACATCAACTTTTTATTAGTGGTTAGCTTTTTGATAACTAAGGCATCGCTTAACGAAGGTAATCTGGGATGCTTTGTTCGTACTCCGTGATCTTATCTTCGTATTGTAGTGTTAGACCAATATTGTCTAAACCATTTAGCAGGCAATGGCGGCGAAATTCATCGATTTCAAATGAATATTCCTTACCATTCGCCCGAACTTTCATGTCGACGAGATCCACTTGGATCTGTGCGCCTTCTTCATTTTCGACGAAATGGAATAACTCATCAACTTGTGATTCGGTTAGTCGAACAGGAACAAGTTGGTTGTTGATTGAGTTGCCATAAAAAATATCAGCGAAGCTTGGAGCTATCATCGCTTTGACGCCATAATCAGCTAATGCCCAAGGAGCGTGTTCTCGCGATGATCCGCAGCCGAAGTTTTCACGGGCTAAGAGAATAGAAGCGCCCTGATAGCGCGGCGCGTTTAAGACAAAATCGGGATTTGCCTTTTGGCCTTCATCATCAAGAAAGCGCCAATCATGGAAAAGGTGTTTACCAAAACCAAGCCTAGATACTTTTTGTAGGAATTGTTTTGGAATAATAGCGTCGGTATCGACATTCGCGGAATCTAGAGGAACGGCAATGCCTGTGTGTGTTTTGAAACCTGACATAATATTTCCCTTATAGCTCACGAATATCAACAAAGTGACCAGCGATTGCAGCGGCGGCGGCCATGGCTGGGCTCACCAAATGTGTACGGCCATCGCGCCCTTGTCGGCCTTCAAAGTTTCGGTTGGATGTCGAAGCGCAGCGCTCATGAGGCCCTAGTCGGTCGTTGTTCATTGCTAGACACATAGAACAGCCCGGTAAGCGCCATTCAAAACCTGCGTCAATGAACACTTTATCTAATCCTTCCGCTTCTGCTTGTAATTTGACTTGCTCGGAGCCTGGAACAATAAGAGCTTGTACATGAGAAGCCACACGCTGCCCTTTCGCAATTTCCGCAGCGGCGCGCATGTCTTCAATACGTGAGTTGGTGCAAGAACCGACGAAAACTTTATCTATGCGATAATCGGATAGGGATTTTCCAGACTCTAACCCCATATACGCTAATGCCTTTTCAGCTGATGCCTGTTCGATTGGGTCGCTGAAGCTATGTGGGGCCGGTATCGGCGTATCGATGGCGATGACTTGACCCGGATTGGTTCCCCAAGTGACCTGAGGTTTAATTTCAGCAGCATCTAGTGTCACAACAGCATCAAATGTAGCATCGTTGTCGCTGCGTAATGTGTTCCAGTAGTTGATAGCTTGATCTAACATATCATCGGCTGGAGAAAATTTTCGATCGCGAATATAGTCAAACGTGGTTTCATCAGGGGCGATAAGGCCAGCCTTGGCACCAAGCTCGATGGCCATGTTGCATACGGTCATACGACCTTCCATTGAAAGATCTGTGATCGCTTCACCGCAGAACTCCACAACATAGCCAGTTCCCCCCGCGGCCGTTGTTTTTCCAATGATCGCGAGAACGATATCTTTGGCTGTAATACCTGCGGAGACCTTGCCTCTAACTTCAATCTTCATCGTTTTGGCTTTGGCTTGCTTGAGGGTCTGAGTGGCCAACACGTGCTCAACTTCTGAGGTGCCAATACCAAATGCAAGGGAGCCAAATGCACCGTGGGTTGCCGTATGCGAATCACCGCATACTATGGTCATTCCTGGTAGTGTGATGCCAAGTTCTGGCCCCATTACATGCACGATGCCTTGGTATTTGTGGTTGATGTCGTACAGGGTGACACCAAATTCTTCGCAGTTCTTGGCAAGCGTTTCCATTTGGATACGCGCCATTTCACCTGAGGCATTGATGTCTTTGGTTGTTGTAGAGACATTATGATCCATCGTGGCGAATGTCTTATTCACTTGTCGTACACGACGTCCTTTTTCACGCAGACCATCAAAGGCTTGAGGGGACGTCACTTCATGAACTAGGTGCCTATCTATATACAAGATAGGTGTCTCTCCCTTTGCCGCGACGGCGACGTGAGCGTCGTAAACTTTTTCGTATAGTGTTTTACCCATTATGACTACTCTGTGTATGGCTCCTGACAACAGCTCATCAGGAGCGAATAATTATTATGAATTTAGAATGTATTCAGCAATCTTATCGCCCATCTCTGACGTGGAAAGCGCTGGGCTATTGCCTGCGAGATCTGCGGTCAATTCTCCCGCTGAAAGTGCTTTTGACACTGCGGCTTCAATGTCTTGCGCCGCTGATTCTTCGGCAAGGCTATAACGTAGCATTAGAGCGGTTGAAAGGATCTGCGCGACGGGGTTGGCGATATTTTTCCCCGCGATATCAGGGGCAGAACCGCCAGCTGGTTCATAGAGACCGAACTGACTTTCGTTTAAGCTGGCAGACGGCAGCATGCCCATCGAGCCTGTTATCATGGCGCATTCATCAGAAATAATATCGCCGAAAATGTTGGAGCAGAGCATCACGTCAAACTGAGATGGATCTTTGATAAGTTGCATGGTCGCGTTGTCGATATACATGTGCGATAGGTCAATGTCGGGGTAGCCTAGAGCCACTTCTTCGACGACTTCTCGCCAAAGAATCGAGCTTTGTAGTACATTTGCTTTGTCGATAGAGCACACTTTTTTTCTACGCAAGCGGGCGGACTCAAAGGCAATTTTGGCAATACGTTCAATTTCGTAGCGGTGGTAGACCTCGGTATCAAACGCTTTTTCATTTGCGCCTTCTCCTTCTCGCCCTTTGGGTTGGCCGAAGTAAATTCCGCCAGTGAGCTCACGCACAACGACAATATTAAATCCGCGCGTTGAAATATCTGCGCGCAACGGGGATAATTCAGCTAAACCTTGATGAATTTGACCAGGACGTAAGTTACAAAACAGTTGGAAGTGTTTACGTAGAGGAAGCAGGGCACCACGCTCAGGTTGTTCATTGGCTGGCAATCCTTCCCATTTAGGTCCGCCGACGGAACCAAACAATATGGAATCAGACTCCTCGCACGCTTTTAAGGTGCTTTCAGGCAGAGGCGTTCCGTGGTTGTCGATTGCAATCCCCCCGACATCGTGTTCTTCGCGCGAAAACTCAATGGCATGTTTTGTTTCAATCGCATCTAACACTTTGTGCGCTTGCTGCATGACTTCAGGGCCAATGCCGTCACCGGGGAGTACGGCGATTTTGTAACGTTTAGTGATCATCTTAATCCTTTAATACTTGTCTAAGTTTGTTTTGATCTTTCATTTACCAGCGATATTACATAGTCAGCATCTTGTCTGACTTTATCTTGGCGACTTTATTGGCTCGTTCAATACTGTTGATGACATGCAATAGCGCTTCTCCTGACGCTTCGACAATATCGGTGGAGACACCAGTACCGTGATATTTCCGGCCTTTGTAATTTGCGATGATATCGGCTTGTCCCAGTCCATCTTCACCTTCACCTTTGGCGGTTAAGTCGAATTTATCTAGGGTAATTTCGTAGCCCGTGATTCGGTAGATGCATTGGTATAGTGCGTCAACAGGACCGTTGCCTACGGCAGCTTCACACTTTTCTTCTTCGCCACACAGCAGCTTGATGCTAGTGGTTGCCATCACGCTGCCAGATTGCACGCTCAGATAATTTAGTTTGTAAAAGTCGTCCTCCGCACGGAGGTTTGAGAAATGCATTAGTGCTTCTAAATCGTAGTCGAAGACTTGTCCTTTTCGGTCAGCAAGTTTTAGGAAGTCTTGATACAAGGCGTCTAGACTGTATTCCTCTTCGTTGTAACCCATGCTGTCCATATGACTCTTAACGGCAGCACGACCCGAGCGACTGGTCAGGTTCAGCGCTTGGTTCTTTAGGCCGATGGATTCTGGCGTCATGATTTCATAAGTGTTCTTATTCTTCAGCATGCCATCTTGGTGGATACCAGAAGAATGGCTGAACGCGTTCGCACCCACGATTGCTTTGTTGTCTTGCACTGGCATATTACACAGCTGGCTGACCAGTTTACTGGTGCGATGGATTTCGTCATGTTTCAATGATGTGCTTACGCCAAGTAGTGTTTGGCGTGTTTTGATTATCATCGCGATTTCTTCAAGCGAGCAATTGCCTGCACGCTCACCAATGCCATTGATAGTGCCTTCAACTTGACGAGCACCTGCTTGAACGGCAGCGATTGAGTTGGCCACTGACATGCCCAGATCGTCGTGACAATGCACTGAAATGATGGCTTTATCGATATTCGGTACCCGATCAAACAAGGTCTGGATTATGCCACCAAATTCACTTGGCACGGTATAGCCCACTGTATCTGGGATATTGATTGTGCTAGCCCCTGCTGAAATGGCCGCTTCAACCATACGACAAAGGTTATCGATAGGAGTGCGGCCTGCATCCTCGCAAGAAAACTCCACGTCGTCGGTGTAATTACGAGCGTGTTTAACGGCGTTCACCGCCATCTCAACTACATCATCATAACTGCGGCGAAGTTTATCTTGGACGTGGATATCGGACGTGGAAATAAAGGTATGGATGCGAAACGCGTCCGCTACTTTTAACGCTTCTGCCGCGGCATCAATATCTTGTTTAACCGCCCGAGAAAGTGCGCACACTCGACTGTGTTTGATGCTTTGCGCAATAGCGCGTACCGATTCAAAGTCACCAGGTGATGAAATAGGGAACCCCGCCTCAATGATATCAACACCTAGTCGCTCTAAGGCAAAAGCGATTTGCAGTTTTTCCTTCACTGTTAAGCTAGCGGAGAGCGCTTGCTCACCATCACGTAAGGTGGTGTCGAAAATAATCACCTGGTCGTTCATGTTGACTTCCTTTTAGTTAGCTAATCGTTTATGCCTAATTGACAAAGACAAAAAAGCCCGCATCTCAGTGCGGGCTTTAGGAATTTTGTGTGGTTATCTTTCTTCCATAGTCTACCCGCGCGATTTAAACACGATAAGGAGCAGGTTCAGCAGGAGAGAAAATGGCGTTGTCATTGACGCGGTATCCACAAAATTGATTTAGTAAATTAGTACCTCACTCTGTGTAAAGGGTCAAGGAATTATCACAAATTTATAAAGAAAAACTCACACGGCAGCAAAGGCTGAGGTGTATCTTGCTTATTTGTAGGGAAAAACACTTTGTTGTCCTCATTCAAGCTACAAAGTTAGTTGGAGGGGATTTATAATTAATCATATGAATAATTTTAGCAGACCAATATGCACGACGAAAAAAGGAAGCCTGGTAGGCCTAGCACCGAGCTTGATACGCGAAATAAATTAATAGGCAGTGCGCGAGACTTATTTACCGTGCTCAGCTATGACAAGGTATCGACGCGTCTAATAGCGAAAAAGGCTGGCGTGAATAGCTCTATGATTCGCTATTATTTTAGTAACAAGGAAGGCTTGTTCGAAACTATGTTGAGAGAAACGATTGAGCCGATGAGGCTCAAGGTTCAAGCATTACTTCTCAACAGTAATAGGGCAACTTTGTTTGAAATTATGCGCACGTATTATCAAGAAATGCTTAAAATTCCACATTTCCCACGGTTACTGATGCAGGTCATGTTGTTGCCACCGTCCGATGTGCAGCATCAGCTGACCAAGAAAGTGTTTTTTGAGGTGAGTGGGCCTATGCATGGACTTGTTTTCGAGCGCTTACATGCCCAAGGAGCTATTCGGGAGGACGTTGACCCACGCCTGTTTCGCATGTCGTTCATTAGTTTGATGGTGTTCCCATTCATTATGCCTCCAGCGACTTATGAGCTGCATGACATGGAAATGAACGAAGACTTTTTGATGGCCTTGTTTGAGCACAATATTAAACTGCTTCAACACGGTTTGTTTAACTAACCTTCAATAAACAGTCTCAAGAACTTAGTTCAAGTATCTTCAGGTTTATCCCATGATGTAGGTCGGCCGAAGGAATGGTCTTTCCTCATGAATCGTGTTCATTAAATCCCATCTGTTTTTATCCTTTTCGTACTCTCTTTTGGCTAACCTTGATTGCCTGAATGTCTAATATGAAGCTGGAATGTAACGTAGGCGTTTTTGTTTTGTTGTCATGGTGTATTTACTCTATTTATGGTTCATAGGGAATATCCCTCAGTTCAATGTTTCCCGACAGCGCTTTGGTTGATGGGTTTTTGCTCGCTCATATGCCTAAATATATATATTAATTCGATAATAATGGTTTTTATGTTTTTTTATACTTCATTTAATTTGTTGATTGTTAGGTGTTATTTGGTTGGGTGGCTAAAAAATACTGATTAAATATCAATCTTGTTGCCAAGCCGCAATTGATTAGTTGATAGTGATGAATGTTCCGAAAGTATCTAGGTAGTAAATATAAAAATTAGGCTATCCAGTATTCACCTAGATACATAAAATCGAATTCACTAAGCAGTTGTTAAAACTGTTGATTGATTACTAGAAGAGGCGTAACCAATGTTAGATAAGAAAGATGCAATGAGTGCAATCGCGAGTTATCGTATGGAAAGCACATTGCGTGGCGTGGACCTGAATTTGTTAACAGTGTTTGATGCAGTGATGCAAGAGCAAAACATTACCCGAGCAGCACATAACTTAGGAATGTCTCAACCAGCGGTAAGTAATGCTGTCGCGCGTTTGAAAGTGATGTTTAATGACGAACTGTTTATGCGTCAAGGTCGTGGTATTCAGCCAACGCAACGTGCAAGACAGCTTTTTGGCCCGGTTCGTCAAGCATTACAATTGATTCGTAATGAACTTCCGAGCTCTATCTTCTCGCCTGAAACGTCAACGCGTTTGTTTAAATTGGCGATCTGTAGTCCATGTGATATGCGCTTTGCACCGAAAATCATGTCTAGCGTGCATGAGCAAGCACCAAACGTACAGCTTCACCTTGATGCTGAGTTTGATCGCTTATTGGCTGAGCGGATGCGTTACCAAGAAATTGACTTTGTTATTGATTACGCGCGTTTTGATGAGCAGGGCTTTTCTAGCACTGAGATTTTCCAAGACGAGCTAGTGGTTGTGGCATCCAAAGCTCACCCAAGAATTCAAGGAGATGTCACGGCATCGAACTTAGCCCTAGAGAAGCATGCGAAGCTTTCTAGAGTTCACGGCCAACGTAGTTTCTCTGAGCAAGCGTACAATGAGATTGATATTCAGGCTTACTACGAAGGTACGAGTCTAAGCAATGTGTTGTATGTTGTTGGCCAATCTGAATTGGTGACTATTGCACCGCGCTGGATGGTTGAAAATGCTGCGAACCAAGATCAGCTTCAGATCCTCGATTTCCCATTCGAAAATGGCAAAATCAGTGGTTACTTAAGCTGGCATGAGTCAAGTGAGAAAGATAAAGGTCACATCTGGTTACGTGATCAGCTCATGATGATTTGTGGTGAAGTGGTTGCTCTAGGCTAAATTGACGCACACTGATTGAAACGTTTGTCTTAAAAAGGCAAACGTTTTCTCTATTGATAAACGTATAATAAACATTCAACCTTCTTTTCCATTGTTTCCCGCTGTTTTCTTCTCTTCCCCCCATGATCAATTGCTCGTCATTTCTGATGCTCACCACTTTATTTATCCATATTGTATTAGCTATTAATGATTGAAATATCCATGAAAACCAGATTCTTATGCCATGTCATACTGAGGAATCAGTTCTCTGACCTAAGTTGTTAGAGCGTTTTGGACGATCTCTCTTTATTGGCTTTGCGGGGGTTAGATCAATATGCCATTAGGCGTTAGAGTTAGTGGGTCTCTTTATCGCGTTATGACGCTGATAGAGGCATAGCCGAGTAATAAGCAGTGTCTATTCGGGGCTACAAATAAGACCTACGACTATGTTTTTCGGAACTGCATATTGACCAAATAAGCGGTTGCCGAATAAAGGAGAATATATGGAAATGTTATCAGGGGCAGAGATGGTGGTTCAATCTCTGATTGAGGAAGGGGTTGAGCAGATTTTTGGGTATCCGGGCGGCTCAGTATTGGATATCTATGACGCGCTACATGCCAAATCAGAGCAAATAAAGCATGTGTTAGTTCGGCATGAACAGGCAGCCACGCACATGGCAGACGGTTATGCCAGAGCGACAGGCAATCCAGGCGTGGTATTGGTATGTTCTGGTCCGGGAGCTACCAATACGGTGACGGGGATTGCGACAGCTTATATGGATTCCATCCCCATGATTGTGATTTCAGGGAATGTACCGTCTAACTTAATCGGCAATGACGCGTTTCAAGAATGTGATATCGTGGGTGTGTCTCGACCTATCGTTAAACATAGTTTTCTTGTGAAATCAGCGGATGAAATAGCCGATACGGTAAAGAAAGCATTCTATATCGCCTCCACAGGGCGACCTGGGCCTGTGGTAATTGATTTACCTAAAGACATCTTAAATCCCTCAGTGAAACGGCCATATCAATACCCAGACTGTATTAACATGCGCTCTTATAATCCCACCACGGTTGGTCATAAAGGTCAGATTAAAAAAGCACTGAAAGCATTATTGCAAGCTGAGAAACCCGTTTTGTATGTTGGCGGTGGCGCTGTAATATCCGACGCTTCCGAGCCTCTTTTTCAACTTGCCCAAACACTGAACTTACCTGTTGTCAGCACGCTGATGGGGTTAGGTGCGTTCCCTGGTGGTCACAGTAATTCTTTAGGCATGCTTGGCATGCATGGGACCTATGAAGCAAATATGGCCATGCACAACGCGGATCTAATTTTTGGTGTTGGGGTTCGTTTTGACGATAGAACAACCAATAACCTAGAAAAATATTGCCCAGATGCCAAGGTGATGCACATTGATATCGATCCTTCTTCCATATCAAAAAATGTGAAAGTTGATTTGCCGATTGTTGGTTCTGCTGAGCAAGTGCTCACTTACATGGCGAACTTACTCGTCGAGCAAGGCGGGAGTAATGATGCTGGCGCACTCAACCGTTGGTGGGATGATATTAGCGTGTGGCGTGAGAAGCGCTGCTTAGATTACCAAACCTCTCCGGACCGAATTAAACCTCAGCAAGTTATTGAAACTTTACACGAGTTGACCAACGGCGATGCCTATGTTGCGTCGGATGTGGGACAGCATCAGATGTTTGCTGCGCTTTACTACTCATTTAATAAGCCAAGGCGATGGATCAATTCGGGCGGCTTGGGCACGATGGGCTTTGGTTTGCCTGCTGGTATGGGCGTAAAATTTGCGAAACCAGATGAAGAAGTGGTTGTTGTCACTGGTGATGGCAGTATTCAGATGAATATCCAAGAACTTTCTACGGCGCTGCAATACAGTATCCCTCTGAAAATCATAAACTTGAACAATAGGTTCTTAGGTATGGTGAAGCAGTGGCAAGATATTATTTATCAAGGTCGACATTCCAACTCTTATATGGACTCGGTGCCTGACTTTGCGGCTATTGCGGAGGCTTATGGCCATGTTGGTATGAGAATATCCTCACCTGATGAACTTGAAGAGAAATTGCAGCAAGCCTTAGCAATGAAAGATAAATTAGTCTTTGTGGACATCAGCGTCGATGAAACTGAGCACGTCTACCCGATGCAAATCAAAGGCGAGGGGATGGATAAGATGTGGTTGAGCAAAACGGAGAGGACGTAATATGAGGCATATAATTTCTGTGTTGATTGAAAACCAACCGGGTTCTCTATCTCGCGTCGTCGGTTTATTTTCGCAGCGTGGCTACAATATTGAATCTTTAACGGTCTCTCCGACGGACGATGAAACGCTGTCTCGCCTAAATGTGACGACAGAGTCCAATGAAATGCAGTTGGAGCAAATTCAAAAGCAATTGCATAAGCTCATCGATGTGCTCAAAGTGCAAGAAGTGACGGAGTTGGAACATATCGAGCGTGAGTTGATGATGGTAAAAGTAAAAGCCACCGGCATGTTACGTGCTGAGGTCAAGCGCACCGCCGATATTTTCCGTGGGCAAATTGTCGATGTGACGGCTTCTCAGTATACCGTGCAATTGACGGGCCCAAGTGAAAAGCTCAATGCCTTTATAAAAGCGGTGTCAGAAATGACCGAGGTTCTAGAAGTTGCTCGCAGCGGTGTGGTGGGAATTGTTCGAGGGGAGCGTGCGTTAAAAGCCTAATCCCTTATCCTATCTAAATACAGAGGGCCACGTATGTGGCCCTTGTTGAATCTGTGTCGCCAAAGATTAGTGCAAGATTCTGGCGCGGATTGTTCCTGAAATGCTTTTTAGTTTTTCGAGTGCTTCTTCAGAGCGCGCTGATTCAACGTCAATAACGACGTAGCCCAGCTCGGACGATGTTTGCAAATACTGACCCGCAATGTTGATACTTTCTTGTGCAAAGATGGTATTGATTTGCGTCAGAATACCCGGTTGGTTACGGTGAATATGCAGCAAACGTGAACAGTTTCGATGAATTGGCAGGGATACTTCAGGGAAGTTAACGCTAGACAGTGTTGAGCCGTTGTCTGAGTATTTAGCCAGTTTCCCTGCGACTTCTAGTCCTATGTTTTCTTGTGCTTCTTGGGTCGATCCGCCGACATGTGGGGTGAGGATGACGTTGTTGAATTGCATTAATGGCGATTCAAAAGGGTCTGCATTCGTTTGTGGTTCAACAGGAAATACGTCGATTGCGGCTCCCCCTAAGTGTTTGGACTCTAGCGCCGCACACAAAGCTGGTATATCCACCACAGTGCCTCTTGCGGCGTTTATAAATATTGCTCCGGGCTTCATCAGGGAAAATTGCTCTGCATCCATCATGAGCTTGGTCTCTGGTGTTTCAGGCACGTGCAGTGAGATCACGTCAGATTGGTTAAGTAAGTCAGGTAAGCTGTGGACCTGAGTAGCATTTCCGAGCGACAACTTATTCTCGATATCGTAAAAAGACACGCGCATGCCAAGATTTTCAGCAATGATACCAAGCTGAGTGCCAATATGACCATAACCAATGATGCCGAGCTTTTTCCCCCTTGCTTCATAGGAGTTGATAGCGCTTTTCTGCCAGATACCTTGATGTGCTAAGGCGTTTTTTTCTGGGATACCGCGCAAAAGCAGTAATAGTTGGCCCAATACTAATTCGGCGACGCTGCGAGTATTAGAAAACGGCGCGTTGAATACTGGAATGCCTCGCTCAGTCGCGGCTTGTAGGTCAACTTGGTTGGTGCCAATGCAAAAACAGCCGATGGCCACCAGTTTTGGTGCCGCATCTATCACTTTTCTGGACAAATGAGTACGTGAACGAATACCGACAAAATGGGCGTCTTGAATCGCGGCGATCAGTTCTGGCTCTGAGAGCGATCCTTTATGAAATTCAATGTTATTGTAGCCTTCAGATTTTAAGCTATCAACGGCAGACTGGTGAGGCCCCTCTAATAGTAAAATTTTGATTTTCTCTTTGTCTAGTGACACTTTTATCATTGTGCTTGTCCTTTTATAGCAAATAAAAATGGGGGGATACTGATGTTAGATGTTGGCAATATTTGGCTTTTATACTACACGCAAACGTTTTCTTTGTGCAAAATATCTACTTTTCGAGCGGAGAAGGTTGGCTAGGGCGGTTTGGTTAAATCGATGGACGACGAAAAGGCGGTTTAATATAGATCCGCCTTTGTTGTGGTGAGGCCTAGTGGCTACTCTTCAATTTTTGCGCCATTTGGGGTGCCAGTGATAATGACATCCGCGCCGCGATGAGCGAATAGTCCCACAGTGACCACGCCAGCGATAGCATTAATTTTGTCTTCTAAGGCTTTAGGGTTTGCAATCTTAAGGCTATGTACATCGATGATAACGTTGCCGTTGTCGGTGACAACACCTTCACGGTAAGCAGGATCGCCGCCCAACTTGAGAATTTCACGGCCGACATAAGAACGGGCCATTGGAATGACTTCAATAGGAAGAGGAAAGTCACCTAGCGTATCCACCGCTTTAGTGTCGTCTACAATGCAGACAAATTTGTCTGCAATGGCTGCGACAATTTTCTCTCTTGTTAGGGCCGCACCGCCGCCTTTGATCATTTCTTTAGCTGAGTTGATTTCATCTGCACCATCCACATACACATCAAGGTGACCCACTTCGTTGCAGCTATATACTTCGATCCCTAGCTGCTTAAGTTTTTCTGTTGAGGCTTCAGAGCTGGAAACCGCACCTTTGATATCATCTTTGATTGAGCCTAGTGCATCAATGAAATGATTAACGGTTGATCCAGTGCCCACCCCAACAATGTCTCCTTTCGTGACATATTTTAATGCGGCCCAGCCTGCTGCTTTTTTCATTTCATCTTGAGTCATGCGTGTCTCCTAAGAGTTAATCGAACCGAGAAATAAACTGGTCAAGATTATATACCTAAGTGCTTGGGTGTGCATTACACGGAATAACAAAACACGGGATGGAAAATATGGAATAAAAAACGCATTAGAAGAGCTGAAGGAAATACGTTCAACCTTACCATTGCCACGTTTTGGTCGGGGTGGCGATCATCGGTAAGGGAATGTCCCACGCTTCGGCAGGAATAGCATCGACAAACTGGCAGTCATAAGCGATACCAATGGGCTCTGGGCCTCGCCCCGTGCTGAACCAAGGCTCCAATGTTCTATCATAATAGCCACCGCCCATGCCGAGCCGATTACCATCACTGTCAAAGGCAACTAAAGGGACACAAATGAGGTTGAGCTGGCTTGCCGGTATGATCAGCCTCTGATCGAGCTTGGGTTCTGCTATGCCATAACGATTGGTGCTCATAACCGACTCTCGGTGATAGTGCAGAAACAGTAACTGGCCTTTCGAGAATGGGTGTAAGACGGGAAGGTAAGTTTTTTTCC
This sequence comes from Vibrio profundum, assembly GCF_050337555.1. Classification (NCBI taxonomy): domain Bacteria; kingdom Pseudomonadati; phylum Pseudomonadota; class Gammaproteobacteria; order Vibrionales; family Vibrionaceae; genus Vibrio; species Vibrio profundum. The sequence continues at coordinate 200,304 of NZ_JAKJTA010000008.1, read as the reverse complement.
CTTGTTGCCACAGGCGCTCAAACAACGGTTGGGTATCCAGTTCACCATCGTTGGATAGATACAATGCGATATGTTGGCTTTGTTGTACGACGGGGAGTTGACTAAACGAAGCCGCAAGTTCAAGGGCGTCTTGCTGGCGCTGTTCCAAACTGAGTTCACGTCGTTTGGTTCTTACTCGGGTTCGAAGGGCATTGCGCGAAAGTGTCATGATTCGCCTGCTAGAAAAGGAAGATACCCCGGGGTGCCGTTGAGGATATGGACCCTTGAACCAGCTGGTTCAAGGCGGATCAGTAATGACAACCGTAGGCTTCTCGATACGAGCCGAGCTTGCTCAATAGTTGGCTAATACCAACCCTAAAATATTGCTTATCGGCTCAGGGACTTAATCCCACAGACGAGCACCTCAGGGTAAATATGGTTGCGATTTAAGACAGTTTCTTCTCGTGAACCTGACTTAACGCTTGTTCTAATGACGCAGAAAGCTGTGCAACTTTGTTGGTCCAGTCACTTTGCTGGTGCTTGGTCAATCGATTATTTTGCTGCAACTCATAACAACAGTTTAACGCAGCGATAGTCAAAAGTTGAACTTCATTGGTAACTTTAGTGCGAGACGTCATGTCTTTAAGTCTGTCATCTAAATCTTGCGCCGCTTGGATCAGAGATTCCTCTTCACCCTCGGGGCAATTTACTCGAGTCAGTTTTCCTAATATTTCAACTTCTACCGCTTGATTACTCATTCTTAATGAACTCTATACGCGCTGCTTTTATGGTAGTTATGATACGTCCGACTAAGGTAGAAACTATAGGTAAACGCTCTATAAGATTCAAGCTTTTCCGTTTGTCAGCCTGCAAATGGTTGGTCAACTACACAGTAATTGGGCAAATTGGACACTCACTGTTCATTAATGATGACATCAGCATTTCAGCCAGAGGCGGGGAATGATAAAATAGCCAATATTTTTCTGTGTGAGCTTAGATATGACCAATAAAACGTTGCCAAAATACTCAGTAGTCGCGGACTCTTTACAAGCGGCTAGCATTTCAGTGACCCCTGCAGAATTGCATGGTTTGTTAGTTGGCATGCTCAGCGGCGGACATAGCCTGACCAAAGAAGCTTGGCAGGCATTGATCTTTGATTACACCAATGAAGGGATGGGGTGGCCAGATTTGGCGTTGCAACAGGCAAACGCTGTATTTGAATACTCAAAGCGCGAGCTAACGGGGACAGACTTAGAACTGAACCTGCTGTTAGCCGATTCTGAGGGCGAGAAAGGGGTGTTTGATTTTGCAGACAGCGTATCAGACTGGGTCAATCATTTTATATCTGGATTAGGCTTGGTAGGCGCGACATTGGTGAAAGCGTCGAAAGACACCAAAGAGGCATTGGCGGATTTAGAAGAAATCGCCAAGCTAGGCTTGGATGAAGACGATGATCTGGAAGAACAATCGCTGTTATTGGAGCAAGTCATAGAACATGTCAAAGTATGTGTGTTAACTATTCATTCTGAATTAGGTATTAAGCCGACCGACGAGACTTCTCCCACAATTCACTGATAGGGGAAGCATAGGTATCTGAATGAAAAAGTATAACGTTGTTATTGCGGGTGGCGCGATGGCAGGAATGACGCTGGCACTTGCTCTTGATGAGCTCAGTGGCGGGGCATTGGATATTGCCGTAGTGGAGGCGTATAAAGCCGATCACTCTCAACACCCCGGGTTTGATTCCCGCTCGATCGCGCTTTCTTATGGAACAGTGCAACTGCTTCAGAGTTATCAACTTTGGTCACATATTCGTGAACATGCGACCGCGATCCGTCATATCCACGTATCAGATAGCCATCATTTCGGCATGACAGAGATTGTTGCAGATGATTTATCCGTCGATGCGTTAGGGTACGTTGTAGAATTGTCGCATGTCGGGCAAGTGTTTGCCCAGCAAGTGCAAAAAAGGCAACGGATCGACTTGTTTTGCCCTGACAAAGTAAAGTCGATTTGCCGTGAAGCGGAAAAGGTAGATATTGAACTGAGTAGCGGGGATATTCTATCGGCTCAATTGCTGGTGGCTGCCGATGGCGCTCACTCCCACTCTTGCCAGATGGCGGGTTTAACAGCGCAGCAGCACGATTTTTCTCAAACAGCGATTATTGCTAATGTTCGTAGTGACCTTAGCCACCATGGGCGAGCATTTGAACGCTTTACCGAATTTGGTCCCATTGCGCTTTTGCCGCTGAGTGAGAATCGTTTATCTTTGGTATGGTGTATGCCGCCAGAGGTGGCGGAGCACGTTGCTGGATGTGAGGACGCAGAGTTTTTGTCTCGCCTGCAACAAGGGTTCGGCTGGCGTCTGGGGCGATTTAATCAGGTGGGCAGTCGAGCAAGTTACCCGCTTAGCCTGTCTTATCGGCCACAAACCGTATCGCACCGTATTGCCGCTGTAGGGAATGCTGCGCAAACGCTGCACCCGATTGCGGGGCAGGGGTTTAACCTTGGTATCCGAGATGTTGCGAGCTTGGCCGATGAAATATTAATGTCTCTTGACGATCCTGGCCGTTACCAAACCTTAGCTAACTTTCGCGCACGAAGAGCAGACGACAGTAGGCACACAATCGCACTCACTACATCCCTGGTGCGCTTATTCTCCAATGACATCCCATTGCTGAGCGGAGCGAGAAACGTCGGCTTAGCTGCAATGGACAATTTCCCTGCGCTGAAGTCGCCATTACTTAACATAGCCCTAGGGTTAGTTGCGCGCTAATGGTATCAATGAAGGTTTAGAAAAATGATTCAAAGTGTGGATATCGCCATTGTTGGCGGCGGCATGGTGGGTTTGGCCCTTGCGGCAGCTTTCCAAGATAGCGATTTACGGATTGCTGTCATTGAAGGGAAAGAGCCTAGTGCTCAGTTTGATGATTTACCGGATGTTAGGGTATCGGCATTGAGCCGAGCGAGCGAAACGATCATTCGTAATTTAGGTGCATGGCAAGGGATTGAGCAGCGTCGGTTGTCGCCTTACCATAAGATGGAAGTGTGGGAGAGAGACAGCTTTGCCAATATCGACTTTTCCGCCGATCAAATCATGCAGCCCAATTTGGGCCATATCGTTGAGAACCGTGTCATTCAAGTGTCTTTACTCGAAAAAGTAAAAAGCTGCAGTAACGTTAGCTTGTTTATGCCCGCGAAATGCCAATCTATCAACATAGGCGAAAGTGAGGCATGGCTGACACTTAATAACGGCCAAGCGCTCACGGCTAAATTGGTGGTGGGTGCTGATGGAGCGAATTCATGGCTGCGTCAGCAGATGGCAATTCCTGTGACTCATTGGGATTATGGACATACAGCCATTGTTGCGAACATCAAGACGGAGCAAAACCACCAAAAAGTGGCGAGGCAAATTTTCACTCCGTCAGGCCCGTTGGCGTTTTTGCCTATGTCTCAACCGGATATGAGCTCCATTGTCTGGTCGACTGACTCACATCGAGCAGAGACGCTATCTCATTGTTCTGACAATGAATTTAATCAATCACTTAGCGCAGAGTTTGACGTTAGATTAGGACGATGTGAAGTGGTTGGTGAACGTTTTGCTGTACCGTTGAAAATGCGTTATGCACGTGATTTCGTTCTTGATCGTGTGGCTTTAGTTGGCGATGCGGCACACACTATTCACCCTTTAGCGGGGCAAGGTGTCAATTTGGGCTTACTTGATGCCGCGTGTCTCGCTGAGCAGGTAAGTAAGCTGTGGCAGAACAGTCAGGATATTGGTCTGAGAAGAAACTTACGTCCATTTGAACGCGCTAGAAAAGCAGAAGCTGCAAAAATGATTACGGCGATGCAGGGATTTAAAGAGCTTTTTTCAGGAGGCAGTCCTGTGAAAAAACTCCTGCGTGGATTTGGTATGAAAGTGGTCGCGAATCTGCCAGCCGCCAAGAGCGAAGTCATCAAACATGCGATGGGGCTGAGTGGCAATTTACCTGAATTGGCGAGGGTCAGTAAGGACAAAAGTGAAGCGCGCTAGAATCCTGTCGTCACTATTAGTGTGTAGTGACTACTAGCGTGTAGTAACTATGAGCATGTAGTGACTATGATCGCGTAGTTATTGTGAACGTGAGTTACTATGGGTGAGGCTGGCTGGGCAGCCTCACTATTCTGTATATATAACATGCTTGCTATACGTAGGCGCAGCGAAGTTTCAGTATTTCTTCATTCACCTCTTTTACCGCCTGAAAATGTCGATCTTTAGCTTTGGCTGGCAAGATCAATTTGCCATTATCAAATTCAAACCCGCCAACGCCGTGAATATAGAGTCTTCCCTTGAACAGTCGAGTGATATGTTTCGCTATCATAGTGGGAATATAGCGCTTAAACAGTCTCATAGTGTTTCCTTCCTAAATTTTAGCGCGGAAAGTATACCAGTACTCTCTTTGTTGTTTTGTGACAATACTGGATAAATGTATAGTTAAACCGCCCTTAGTTTAGATATTTATTCCGATGGCGAGAGAATTTGTGGTTAGAAAGTTTGCTTGTTAAGACTCGGCTATGCTTAGTGTATTCATTGCTGAGTGCCATTAACCTATGTGGTGTGCCCACGTATTGTCTTTCACCATTTTGCGTTGAGTATAGAAACCGGGTAGACGCTTTGTATCTATCGGTGTTAATAACTAGACAGCGCTCAGTATAATTAGTTCCGTCTATTGTCACTGACCGTATTGGGCTCTAAGGTTAGATGTTCACTATGTGTTTAATCGCGGCAGATATCAGCCCAAGATAGGGTGCAAAGACGCTCCAATTCTAGACGGCTGAGCGCAAGGCCAAAGTGCTTGTTTCCGCTACTGATGGAAACGTGAGGATGTTGCTGTAGTTTGGGGTCAAAAAGAATGGTGATGTCCTTTTGGGCAAGCAACAGTGGGTTTACAGTGCCTAACCCGTAACCAGTCACGCTTTGAATTTCAGCCTCACTCGCACAAGTCACACGCCGGCAGCCGAGTGCGGCTCGCACTTTTTTCGGATCGACCGATTGATCTCCTGGTATACATGCCAAAATGTAATTCTTCGCCATATCTTTCAGTAAGATTGACTTAACCATTTGGCTCGTACAGATGCCCCGTTGAGCGGCGGTCTCTCGAATGCTGGTGGTTGGTTTATCTTGAGGTAAGATCGTAAACTCAATACCTAGTGAAACTAGGTATTGAGTTACTTTGGTGCTGAAATTATTCGTCATCAAGCGAATAAGGTAGAGGTTGAAGAGACCAAATTGATTCTGGCTGGTCCGTCAGTCTTAGCTGCACATTGCTATCTAAATTATTGGGTAGCACAATCAAGCCAATCGTGGTGCCGTCGGCATAACGCAGGTGTGTCAGTAATTGTCCCGCGCTACGCCAGTTTTCGCCTACGGCTCGCTGTAACTCAATCGGGTTGGTCTGCTCATCAATATCAGCGTTTGAGTGGCCTTTGACCAAGTGCATTGAGCGTTTATTCATACCACGATATTTGGCGCGAGCGACGGTTTCTTGGCCCGTGTAGCAGCCTTTGCTAAAACTGATTCCGCCTAGCGCATGTAGGTTTAGTGCTTGAGGGATATGTTCAGTCTGAGCAAAGCTCGGTACAAACGGTTGCGCTTGCTCAATGTCTTGTTTAAGCCACAATCTTTGATCGATTTTATCTGCATCGCTGGCCTGGATGAGAGTTTGCACGGTTTCTTCATTAACCAACAACAGCCAGCGGTTCGCTCCGACTTTGACGGCGCTGCCACCACTGATAGCACGTACACTTCCTTCGTCTTGGCATAGAGTATCGATGAAAGCGTCAGCTTGTTCGCCCATAACACCCAGCAGGATATCTTGGCTTTGTTGGAATTCAACTTTGGAGAAGACCGAATATTTTTTTAGTTCTTGTAATTCTTTTTCGACTGCCGACTGAGCTTGCACCATGGCATAGCCTTGATTGTGATGGAATAAGCGAAAAGCACTCCATATCTTCCCTTTTGCGTCGCAGTGCGCGCCGAGCGTTGACTGCTGAGCAGATAAAGAAACGACGTCACAGGTAACTTGGCCCTGTAGATACGATTTTTTATCATCACCAGTGAGGGTGATCGTACCCCAAGAAGTCAGGTGAGCGATCGCTAATGCTGGAACGGGAGTCGTTTCAGTCAGCGATAGACAAGAAAATTCACTTTGCCAATTCATTGGTTCATACCTTAGCCATAGCCGTTCATTTTATGTCTTATGGTAAGGCTTATTGGTAAGGAACATCAAGAGGGCTGGCACTAATTGGGTACAAAGTAATAATGTCGGTGATGTCACGTTATTACTGTGATTAGGTTACTAGTGGAAATGAGCTCTGCTTGATACACTCAGGCCAAAGTTGCCACCTTCAGTTTGAGGATAAGATGTACACAAATGAAGAGAAAGCACGCGTAAAGTGGGCGTGTCGTAGAGGGATGTTGGAGCTGGATGTTGTGATCATGCCTTTTTTTGAAGAATGCTTCGAGGCGCTAACTGACAACGAACAAAAAGACTTTGTTGCACTTCTCGAGTGCGATGACCCAGATTTATTTAGCTGGATCATGGGACATAGTCGCAGTGAAAACCTAAGCCATGCGGCGATGGTAGATAAGATTGTCGCACACAACCGCAGTAAATTGCGTTAGATTATCGGCCTCTCCATCAGCGCGCGCGATATATTCTAACTTGCTGGTTGGGTCTGGATTAATTGCTTTGTTGGTGGTTTATCCGCTTCCACTTACGCCATCGCTGTTTTTGCTTGGCCTTATAATGCGCCGACTTCACACTGGGGCTTTTATGCCGTTGCCTTTAGTCGGCACTTTAGCGTTGGATGTGTCTGGGAAGTTGCAAGTAAATGGTATTGATTATCAGTATAAAAAGATGTTTACCATTTATGCAGAACTGTTTGTGATTATCGATACCCAGCAAGGGCTACGTTGGTGCGTATGGCGTGACAGTGTGAGAGAGGATGCTTACCGGCATTTATTAGCTTTATTCCGCTAGCGCTTTGGTTATTGATGTGAATAGGGCGTGCATTGCACGCCCTTTTTTTGACCACTCACCTATTTCACATCGTTCAGCTTGATACCGATTGGTTTAACATCGATTAGCAACTGCAATGACGAGATCTCGTATGGTTAGATCTCGTGTGACTAGATCTCGTATGGGCTGAGTATGGTTGGTCCGCTATCTTCGGCGAGTTCAGGGTAGTCTAGGGTGTAATGCAGCCCGCGACTTTCTTTTCTTTGCATTGCGCATCGAACCATTAGCTCAGCTACTTGCAGTAAGTTCCTAAGTTCAATGAGGTTATTGGATACTCTGAAGTTACTGTAGTACTCGTGCGTTTCTTGTTGTAGTAATTGAATTCGACGTAGAGCTCGTTCGAGGCGTTTATCTGTGCGCACAATTCCCATGTAGTCCCACATAAACAATCTCAGCTCGTGCCAGTTGTGTTGGATGACGACCTCCTCATCCGAGTTACACACTTGGCTTTCATCCCAAGCGGGCAGTGATGGCGGTAAACTGGCATGTTTGATGTGTTTCAGAATATCAGTCGCCGCAGACCAAGCGTAAACGACACATTCTAACAATGAGTTGGAAGCCATGCGGTTTGCGCCGTGTAATCCAGTATAACTGACCTCACCGATGGCATACAAGTTCGCCAAGTCGGTTTGGCCTGTTTGGTTAACCATGACCCCGCCACAAGTGTAATGGGCGGCTGGAACGATAGGGATCGGCTCCTTGGTCATATCAATCCCAAGCTCTTGCAAGCGCATATGAATGGTCGGAAAATGCTTTTCGATGAATTCAGCAGGTTTATGGCTGATATCGAGGTACATGCAGTCGATGCCTAATCGCTTCATTTCGTAATCGATGGCTCTGGCGACAACATCTCGCGGTGCAAGCTCTGCTCGTTCATCAAAGTCCAGCATAAATCGGGAACCATCTGGGCGTTTAAGGAAGGCTCCTTCACCTCGAAGTGCTTCGGTCAGCAAAAAGTTTCGTGCTTCAGGGTGGAACAAGCAAGTTGGGTGGAACTGATTAAATTCCAAATTGGCAACGCGGCAGCCCGCTCGCCATGCCATGGCAATGCCATCACCAGAGGAAACGTCTGGGTTGGAGGTGTATTGATACACCTTAGATGCACCACCTGTGGCGAGCACAACAAATTTTGCGCGCACGGTTTCGACATGTTCGTCGTTACGATTCCAGATGTAGGCGCCAATGGCTTTATTTTTATCGCCGCCAATTTTATCTTCGGTAATGATATCGAGGGCGTTGTGCAACTCAAATACGTCGATATTGGGGTGATCGTGAACATTATCTTGTAGAGATGATTGCATCGCCACCCCTGTGGCATCGGCGGCGTGTAGTATTCTTCTGTGGCTGTGACCGCCTTCACGAGTCAAGTGATAGCGAGGCTTACCATCATCACTGTTTTCTTCTCTGTCGAATGGCACACCGCCATCAATCAACCATTGCACACAATCTTTAGCGTTCTCTGCAATGAACTGGACGGTGTCATGTTCGCAGATTCCAGCGCCAGCGATATGAGTGTCCTGTACGTGGGACTCAATACTGTCTGATTCGTCGAATACCGCTGCAATGCCCCCTTGGGCGTAATACGTTGCGCCTTCGCTGCGAGGCCCTTTACTTAGTACGATAACTTTGCCGTGCTCTGCGACTCTCAGGGCTAATGATAAGCCAGCTGCGCCGCTCCCTATGACTAAAACATCACACTGATGCTCACGATGTGCATTCATAAAAATCTATCTTCCCGAATGGCGAAATTTTCATATTAATAAATGGAGTTTGCAGGTCAGGTTCGTAGTCAATCTTCGCGAAATTTCGTTGCTTTTAGTGGTGTTCATTATTAGATTGACTAACCAAACTCGTTGTATAACCTCATGGGTATATCATAATGAGTAAATTAATTACGAAATTTTTGAACTTTTCTTGCATAACTAGGTCACAATACTGCTCATGACAGCGGTGGTGTCAATACTACATTTTGCATAATTAAAGCTCATATCTCGTCAGATGGGGTGATTCACAATAGGAGTATGGGCTCGAATGAACGAGCAGATAACCGATCAAGTATTGATAGAGCGAGTTCAGAGTGGAGATAAGCAAGCATTTAATTTGTTAGTTCTACGCTATCAGAACAAGGTATGCAACCTTATCTCACGTTATGTTAGCAACTCGGGAGACGTTGCAGACGTAGCGCAAGAGGCGTTTATTAAAGCGTATCGTGCGATCCCAAGTTTTCGCGGAGAAAGCGCATTCTATACTTGGTTGTATAGGATTGCGGTCAATACAGCAAAAAATTATATTGTTGCGCAAAGTCGGCGGCCTCCAGCCAGCGACGTAGACGCAGAAGAAGCCGAATATTTTGAAAGCAGTAACGCTTTAAAAGAAATATCGAACCCTGAGAACTTAACGCTGTCCAATGAATTGAAGCGCGTAGTTTTTAGTGCGATTGAAGCGTTACCTGAAGATTTAAAAACTGCAATGACATTGCGTGAGCTAGATGGCCTTAGCTATGAAGAAATTGCAGATGTGATGGACTGTCCTGTAGGGACAGTGCGCTCTCGTATATTCCGTGCTCGTGAAGCGGTGGAAAAGAAAATCAATCCTCTTTTGCAACGCTAATCCCTGTAATGAAAATGGTGGAAATAATGGCTGACAAAGAAAAACTTTCAGCACTCATGGATGGAGAAGCGATCGATAACGCTTTAATCAGTGAATTAGAGCAAGATCCTGAGGCTTTACTTACGTGGAAACACTACCACTTAGTGGGAGATGTGATACGTGGTGAGCTGCCAGAAAAAGTGGAATGGGATATCGCTGGAAGTGTTGCTTTAGCGTTAGAGGACGAGCGGGCACATAGCACTCTGACAAACGCGAAGCTTGCCTCTCAAGATGCAACTCTTGAGCCTCAACCTAATCCGATAAAAGCTCGTCGTCAGCTGCCGGCATGGCTATCTCAGTTGGGTCAGGTGGCAATTGCCGCTAGTGTCACATTAGCTGTGGTTGTCGGTGTGCAGCAGTATGGCGTGCCTAGTCAGGCCACACAAGCAGAGCAACCGGTCCAAGTGCTATCTACTGTGCCATGGGGTGGTTCGGCTTCACCAGTTAGCTTGACTCGCCAATCGCTTGAAAATAGCCAAGAAAATTTGCGTCAGCGAGTGCATAGTTATTCGTCTGACTTTGATAAACAAATGTTATTTGGTAGCCAGTCTCGTCAAGATTAGTCACAGGCGATACAATCGTGCGACGAGCTTTCCAAGCGTAACAATCGGTAGTTGAATGAAAAAAATTCTCTTCGCGGTGCTGGCGATGTGTGCCCTTAATTCTGAAACAGTGTTGGCTGCTGATGCTAACACTGCTCAGGCGTTATTGACCGAGATGCACCAAGCCAGTCAGCAGTCAAATTATCAATTGTCTTATATTGTTATCAATAGAAATGCAATTGAGCCCCTTCAATATAGCCATGCGGTGGAAGAAAACCAACAAGTTGCCCATTTGGTCTATTTGAGCGGACCTATGCGTGAAGTGATTCGTCGTGGCAATGAGATCAGCTATATTGATGCTAGCTCTGAACCATTTACTATTCGCGCTAATTACATGGTAGCGCCGACTTTACCTTTGCTAAACAGCAATATTGAGCAGCTTAGCCATTATTATGACTTTATCCCATTGGGCAAAGCCCGAGAGGCTGGAGCCACCTGCCAAGTGCTACGCATCGTGCCTAAAGACGGCATGCGTTATTCCTACATTCTTTGGGTGGATGAGAATTCTAAGCTTCCCCTAAGAGCTGATTTAATTGATCGCAATGGTGATATCTTAGAGCAGTTTCGTACCATTTCCTTTGTTGTTGGCAAAGAGGTAATGCAGCACCTCAGCGGCCTCAAAGAAGCCACCTTGCCACAGGTACTTTCGTTGCCGAAAAGCAATTTACAGCAGACGTTCTGGAAGGCCAGTTGGGTTCCAAATGGTTTTAAAGCGCGAGAGTTAAATCGTTACAAACTAGCAGGAACGGATCAAATAGTGGAAAGTCAGCTATTTAGTGATGGCCTGTTCGATTTCTCTATTTATGTGTCTGCTCATAGCGGCCAATCACTAAAAAATCAGTTAGTTCGTCAAGGGCGAAGAACACTACAGATTTTTATCAATGGTGAACATGAAGTCGCGGTGATTGGTGATATTCCACCGGAAACTGCGCAGCGCATTGCGCGTTCGGTTAGTTTTTCTGCTGTGAAAGCTGGTGCTGAGAACGAATCCAATCAAGTAGAAGGCAGTAACAGAGAGAGTAGTTTGCAATGATGACTGCTCTGGCCACGGTTGCAAAAGTTCAACCGATGAAATCTGGTTATCAAGTTGAACTGAGTTGTGAACAGCAAACAAGCTGTAACAGCTGCTCGTCACAGAAAAGTTGTGGAACGGGTATTGTCACCAAAGCGGTTGGAAATAAGACGTTATCATGGCGTTTATCTACGTTGCAGCCGGTTCAAGCGGGTCAAGTGGTTGAAATCGGATTTCCTGAAAAAAGTCTTTTGAAATCAGCCTTTATTGTTTACTTGGTCCCCTTGTTTTCGCTGTTTGTTGGTGCGTTTATCGCCCACAGCCTTCTTGCCCCGATGCTTCATACGGGGGAGGGAACCACTATTTTGTTTTCTGCTATGTTTACTGGGCTTGGTATTCTGCTGGCAAAAAAACTTTCTCACCATATGGAGAAGGAAGCTGAGCGCGATGTGGTGCTGGTGAGGATCTTGGGAGAACCAATTAGCTAGTGCGTCTTGGCGAAAAATTGGGTAGAATCTGCCAACCTGAAAGAAATGCCGCGAAAATGTGGTGTTTTAGTTTCCTTTTTGCAACGAGTTTAGTCACGCCGTACTTATGAAGCATATCCGTAATTTTTCGATCATCGCCCATATCGACCATGGTAAATCCACGCTGTCAGACCGTTTAATCCAAGATTGTGGAGGATTGAGCGATCGTGAAATGGCCTCTCAAGTACTCGATTCTATGGATCTTGAGCGCGAGCGCGGGATCACCATTAAGTCTCAGAGCGTGACATTAAACTATACCGCGAAAGACGGTGAAACTTACCAGTTGAACTTTATCGACACTCCTGGGCACGTTGATTTTGCCTATGAAGTTTCACGTTCACTTGCGGCATGTGAAGGTGCATTGCTGGTTGTGGATGCAGGCCAAGGTGTAGAAGCTCAGACTCTCGCCAACTGTTATACCGCAATGGAAATGGACTTAGAAGTGGTGCCAATCTTGAACAAGATTGACCTTCCTGCTGCAGACCCAGAGCGTGTTGCCGAAGAAATTGAAGACATCGTTGGTATTGATGCCCTCGATGCAACTCGCTGTTCAGCGAAAACTGGCCTAGGTGTTGACGATGTACTGGAAAACATTGTGTCGTCAATTCCAGCACCAGAAGGCGATCCTGATGCGCCGCTGCAAGCTCTGATTATCGACTCTTGGTTTGATAATTACTTAGGTGTTGTTTCTTTAGTACGCGTTAAAAATGGTGTGCTGAAGAAAAATGACAAAATCAAAGTGATGAGTTCTGGACAAATTTGGGGCGTTGATCGCCTTGGTATCTTTACACCAAAACAGATTGATACCACTGAGCTTAATACCGGTGAAGTAGGCTGGGTTGTGTGTGGTATTAAAGATATCCTAGGCGCGCCTGTTGGTGATACGTTAACCCAAGCCAAAAACGGTTGTGAAGAAGCCTTACCAGGCTTTCAAAAAGTGAAACCTCAAGTTTATGCGGGTCTGTTCCCTGTATCATCTGACGACTATGAAAACTTTCGTGATGCGCTTGGTAAGTTAAGCCTTAACGATGCGTCGTTATTTTATGAACCAGAGAGCTCTGCTGCACTAGGGTTTGGTTTCCGTTGTGGCTTCTTGGGGATGCTGCACATGGAGATCATCCAAGAGCGCTTAGAGCGTGAATATGATTTAGATTTGATCACCACAGCGCCGACTGTAGTGTATGAAGTCGAAACCACGGCTGGTGAGCTGGTGTATGTTGATAGCCCAGCCAAATTACCTGCAGTCAATGATGTCGAAGAAATTCGCGAGCCGATTGCCCGTTGTAATATCTTGGTGCCATCGGACTACCTAGGTAATGTGATTACCTTATGTATCGAAAAGCGTGGTATGCAGGTTGATATGGTCTATCACGGCAATCAAGTCGCAGTAACGTACGATATTCCAATGGCTGAAGTTGTCCTCGATTTCTTTGACCGATTGAAGTCGACATCGCGCGGTTATGCATCCCTCGATTACAACTTCCAACGCTTTGAAACGTCAAGCATGGTACGCGTAGATGTACTACTTAATGGCGATAAAGTTGACGCGCTCGCAATCATTACCCACAAAGATCAAGCGCAGAGCCGCGGCCGTCTCTTAGTGGAAAAAATGAAAGAATTCATTCCACGTCAGATGTTCGATATCGCGATTCAAGCTGCTATTGGTAACCACATTATCGCTCGCTCTACAGTGAAGCAGCTGCGTAAGAACGTGATCGCCAAATGTTATGGCGGTGATGTGAGCCGTAAGAAAAAGCTACTGAAGAAGCAGAAAGAAGGTAAAAAGCGCATGAAGCAAATCGGCAATGTCGAATTGCCGCAAGAAGCCTTCCTTGCCATTTTGCATGTAGGTAAAGAGTAAGACTCGATTTACAGATTAGACTCGCAATGAATGGTGGCGCGTAGCGTCACCATTTTCAATCGCAGATAAGGACAATCCATGGCTAATACCTTTTCAATTATCCTAGTGATCATTACGTTAATCACTGGCGTAGTTTGGGCTCTCGAAAAATGGGTTTGGGGCAAAGCTCGCTTGGCGAAAATTAAGCAAGTTGAAGCACAGACCAATGGGCTTGACGATGTAGTTGTGGCCAAGATGAAGACTCAGCCATGGTGGATCGAAAATAGCGTGTCGATTTTTCCTGTGATTGCGTTTGTTCTTATTTTGCGATCGTTCGTGTTTGAACCTTTTCAAATTCCGTCAGGCTCGATGATGCCAACCTTATTGGTGGGTGATTTTATTCTGGTGGAAAAATTTGCTTATGGATTGAAAGATCCAGTTTGGCATCATCAACTTGTGGATGTTGGCCAGCCAAAGCGTGGGGATGTTGCGGTTTTTCGTTACCCTCTGAACCCGAATATTGACTACATTAAACGTGTCGTTGGTTTACCAGGGGATGTTATTCGCTACAACAGCGATAAAACCTTGTGTATCCAGCCGAAAGGCAGCACAACGTGCACCGATGTTGCTGATTCAAACGTCCATGAAAGCCGTTTTGTGCAAAATGGAATTCCGTTGATAGAAAAAACCGAGCAATTGGGCGCGGTGCAGCACCATATTTTGATTAACCCAATTCGTAAAGATAGAACTTACGAGTATCAGCCGAGACCGGGAGTTGACGAGTGGGTCGTTCCGCCGGGTGAGTACTTTATGATGGGTGATAACCGTGACAATAGCGCAGATAGTCGTTATTGGGGCTTTGTACCTAAAGCCAATTTAGTTGGTAAAGCCGTTGCGATCTGGATTAGCTTTAAGTTTGATCGCAGCCCAAGCAGCGTTTTACCATCTTGGGTGCCAACTGGTGTGCGTTTAAACCGCATCGGTAGCATTAAATAGTCTAACTAAGTTAGACCTGTAAAGTTGAGAGAGTATGAATTCTCCTATTAGTAAACTAGAAACTAAGCTTGGCTATCAATTTGATAATGCTGAGCTTATTCATTTGGCTCTGACACACCGTAGCGCCAGTGGTAAGCACAACGAACGTCTAGAATTCCTGGGTGATTCAATTTTAAGTTTTGTGATCGCAGATGAGCTCTATCACCGTTTTCCTAAAGTAAACGAAGGTGATATGAGTAGGATGCGCGCGACCTTAGTCCGTGGTAATACGCTGGCTGAACTGGGTCGAGAATTTCAACTAGGAGATTACTTAAAATTAGGTCCAGGTGAGTTAAAGAGTGGTGGCTTTCGTCGTGACTCGATTCTCGCAGATGCAGTAGAAGCGATTATTGGTGCTGTTTATCTCGATAGTGATATTGAGGTGGCAAGAAAGATAATTTTGAGCTGGTATGCGTCTCGCTTAGATGCGATTGAACCAGGTGTTTCACAAAAAGATCCGAAAACACGCTTACAAGAGTTCCTTCAAGGTCGAAGAAAACCGCTGCCGGTTTATACAGTGACTAAAATTAAAGGGGAAGCTCATAACCAAGAGTTTACCGTATCGTGTGAAATTGCCGGCGCTCAACAGCCTATCATAGGCATGGGAACTAGCCGACGTAAAGCGGAGCAATCGGCTGCTGAAGCTGCATTGGAGACACTAAATAATGTCTGAGAACGAAATAGATCTAGACGCATATTTTGCGTCTGCAGGTGAATCAAGCACACCTGAAAATCAACATTGTGGCTTTGTCGCGATTGTTGGCCGTCCTAACGTGGGCAAATCAACCTTGCTCAATCAAGTGCTAGGTCAAAAGATATCCATTACTTCGCGTAAGCCGCAAACTACCCGTCACCGAATCATGGGTGTTGAGACAGAAGGCGATTATCAAGCGATCTATGTCGATACGCCGGGACTACACATCGAAGAAAAACGAGCGATTAACCGCTTAATGAACCGCGCAGCGAACAGCTCACTTAGTGATGTTAACCTAGTTCTATTTCTCGTCGATGGTACTCAATGGACCCCAGATGATGAAATGGTGCTTAACAAGCTGAGAAAGTCGAACTTCCCAGTGATATTGTGTGTCAATAAAGTTGATAACGTTAAAGACCGCAACGAAGTGATGCTGCACATGCAGGCAATGTCCACCAAGATGGACTTTGTTGATGTGGTGCCAATTTCTGCTAAGCACAATAAAAATATCGATGTGATTCGCAAGCATGTACGTGAAGCTCTGCCAAAGGCAACGCATCACTTCCCTGAAGAGTATGTGACGGATCGTTCACAACGCTTCATGGCATCGGAAATCCTACGTGAAAAGCTGATGCGCTTCACCGGCGACGAGCTTCCTTACTCTGTCACGGTTGAAATCGAGCGTTTTGACTATAACCCAGATACCGATGGCTTCCATATCAATGGTTTGATTTTGGTGGAACGAAGCGGCCAGAAGAAAATGGTGATTGGTAAAGGTGGGGACAAGATCAAAACAATTGGTCGTGAAGCTCGCTTGGATATGGAAGAACTCTTTGGCCGTAAGGTGTATCTAGAAACTTGGGTGAAAGTGAAATCCGGTTGGGCCGATGATGAAAGAGCGCTCCGCTCACTAGGCTATATCGACGATCTATAATCATAAATAACCTAAGTATTTTCCCAAGAGAGAGCGCAGGCTCTCTCTTTTTGTATCAGTGAGGAATCGAGTGTCTGACGGCTTACAGCGGTGCTTTATTTTACATCGCCGCCCTTACAGCGAAACTAGCCTCATTCTGGATGTGTTGAGTGAAGAACACGGGCGATTGACGTTGATGTCGAAAGGCGCGCGCAGTGCACGGTCTCCGCTGAAGGCGACACTGCAGCCTTTTACTCCTTTGTTGCTCAAATGGTCAGGGTCTGGCTCAATGAAGACCCTGCGCCAAGCGGAAGCCATCAGTTTGGGAATCCCCTTAACTGGCTTGTACTTATACTCGGCGTTATATGTTAACGAATTGCTTGCCAGAGTTTTGCCATCTGAAGTGGCCATGCCCGCCTTGTTTCACGACTACCTTGCAGTAATAACCGAACTTGCCCAGAGCGAAAACCCAGAGCCTTGCTTGCGCCGATTTGAGTTGGCTTTATTATCCGCGATTGGTTATGGCGTCGATTTCTTGTCTTGCTATGGTTCTGGGCAGCCAGTAGAGCCGGGTATGACTTACCGTTTTCGAGAACAAAAGGGTTTCATTGCGAGCATAAAACGCGACAACCTTACTTTTGTGGGTGATGAACTCATTGCGATGGCAGAGCGTCGTTTTGTTACGCCAGCGCAATTAAAAGCGGCAAAACGCTTTACTCGAATGGCACTAAAGCCGTATCTTGGCGGTAAACCATTAAAAAGTAGGGAGCTGTTCACCAAAAGGCCATCAGCTCCTCCAACACGGAGTAATGAACAATGAGTTCGATTTATTTAGGCGTTAACATCGATCATATCGCAACGTTACGTAATGCCCGCGGCACCAAATACCCAGATCCCGTCCATGCTGCAGAAGTTGCAGAGCGTGCAGGCGCGGATGGCATCACGGTTCACTTGCGTGAAGATCGCCGTCATATCAACGATCGAGACGTTCGCCTACTTCGTGAAACCTTACAAACGCGGATGAATCTGGAAATGGCGGTCACCGACGAAATGATCGATATTGCCCTAAACACTCAACCTGAGTATGTGTGTCTTGTGCCAGAGAAGCGTGAAGAGCTTACGACGGAAGGCGGCCTAGATGTGGCTGGCCAGCTAGAGAAAATAAAGCTGGCGACCGGAAAACTGACCGAGGCAGGAATTAAAGTGTCGCTGTTTATCGATGCGGACAAACGTCAGATTGACGCTGCGAAAGCATGTGGTGCTCCGTTTATTGAATTGCATACCGGCCACTATGCCGATGCGAGTGATGATCAAGATAAGCAAGATGAGCTGAAAAAAATCGCTGCGGCGGCTAGCTATGCAGGCGATTTGGGCATCACGGTCAATGCTGGCCACGGCTTAACCTATCACAATGTTGGCCCAATCGCGGCGCTGCCGGAAATCTATGAACTTAACATTGGTCATTCAATTATCGGTCGAGCAGCGTTTGATGGTTTAGCCAAAGCTGTGGCTGATATGAAAGCGATCATGGATACGGCTCGTAGGTAACAGGATATGGCAATTCTAGGCTTAGGGACGGATTTGGCTGAAATTGAGCGCTTTGATAAAGCGCTGCAACGTTCCGGCGATGCATTGGCGAAACGTGTTTTGACCAATGATGAGTACGTTACGTACCTCGCCCGTAAAGACAAAAGTCGTTTTCTAGCGAAGCGTTTCGCTGCTAAAGAAGCGGCTTCCAAAGCGTTAGGCACAGGGATTGCCAATGGCGTTACTTTCCAAGACTTTAATATATACAACGATGACGCTGGAAAACCGCATTTATCATTGATTGACCGCGCTGCGGAACTGGCTGGTGAGATGGGCGCTAACCATCTCCACCTTAGTATCTCAGACGAACGCCATTATGCAGTGGCGACCGTGATTTTAGAATCTTAGCCGTCGTTATCTGCATTGGTATTTGAAGTAAGGTAGCTGGCAGATTGCTCGGTTACCTTACTAATTTCATCTTGTAATTCAAATAGCTCAGGCTCAATTTGTTCAACGGTACTGCCCGAACGTAAGGCGGCTTCTAATGTCGCACAGACGCTTTTTAGCCTAGGTACACCGCTGTAAGCACAGCTACCATGCAGTTTGTGAATGTGCTGCAGGAGCTGCTGAGTGTCTGCGCCATTGTCCATTTCTAGCGCGTGTTGTACGCAAGTTAGTACGTCAGGAAATGAATGCACTAGCATACTCAACATTTCTTGGGCGAGCTCTTCCTTATTCGCTGATTGCTTAAGGGCGAGTGACCAATTGATTATCGATTGATTGTCGTTTGATACCACTGTTGCTAGAGGGGAATCACCGAGCTGCGCTGAGTTTGAAGCGGCGTTTGTGAGTGCGCCTGTCTCAGGCAGCATATTGCCTCCCCACTGAGATAACACCTCCTGAAGCCTCACTTCCTCGATGGGTTTGGTGAGGTAGTCATCCATGCCTTCAGCTAATAGTCTATCTCGCTCGCCACTCATTGCGTGTGCGGTTACGGCAACTACAGGAGTCGTAGCGTTGAGCAGTGTGGTTTTGATGTGTTTGCAGGTGGTCACGCCATCCATGTTCGGCATTTGGATATCCATCAGAATAAGATCAAACTGCTGCGATTTCGCCTGCTGTATTGCCGATTGGCCATTCGAACACGTAACCACATGTGCTACCTGTTCTTGTAACAAAGCAGAAATAAGCTTGAGGTTTGCAGCATTGTCATCCACCGCCATCACGCGCAGTGGCAATTTGTTATGGGTGTTGTCGTTGGCAGGCTCAATATATTCCAGTGGCTGCGGTTTTGGTTTATTGGCCAACAAAGCGTGCAGTAATTTCTTCTTGGCGAGAGGCTTGGTTACGCACTGTATCTGGTACATTTTCGTGAGTTGATCGGCCAGTGCTAAAGAAGTACTTGGCGTTGCGACCACCACATGAGGCGTAATACTGAGTGCCCATTTTAGCTGCCTTTCAACTTCACGGTAGCTGTGTTCTATGCAAGGGCTTAAGTTCAAGACGATATAGTCGTGGTGTGAGCTAGACTCGGGGAGGGTTTCTTCATATGTGACTTTAAGGCCTGCCTGTTCTAGTTGTTGTTGAGCAATGGCTGCAGTACGTTGATTAGGCTCAACGAGTAATAGACTGCGGTTGTGGAGCAGCTCCGCGCCAAACAGGTCGCCCATCGGCATATCGGTGGCGTGTAGGCTTAAGGTAAACCAGAAAGTAGAGCCTTGATGCAAACGGCTGGTGAGGCTGATTTCCCCACCCATTTGCGCGACTAATTTTTGAGTGATGACTAAGCCTAGCCCAGTACCGCCATAGCGACGTGAAATACTGGCGTCTGCCTGACTAAAGGCTTGGAACAGTTGAGCTTGCTGTCTTTCGGAAATGCCGATGCCCGTGTCACGAATCATGAACTGAAGCTCGACTTGCTTGTCTTGTTGGGTACGTAGCTCGACACTGATATCGACGCTGCCTCGCTCGGTGAACTTAATGGCATTGCCTACCAAATTGGTCACGATCTGCTGGATGCGCAGTGGGTCTCCGACTAAACCTGCGGGGATCTTAGGATCGACTTTTAGGGTGATTTCTAAATTTTTCTCATGCGCACTGGTGGCTTGTAAACTCACGACTTCTTCAAGATTTTCTTGGAACTCAAATGGTATTTGTTCTAGTGCTAATTTTCCGGCTTCTAGCTTAGAAAAGTCGAGGATATCATTGATAATAGTTAATAAGTTATTCGCTGATTTCTCGATGGTACCGAGATAATCTGCCTGGCTATGAGAAAGTTGAGTTTTCAACATTTGCCGAGTAAAGCCAATCACTCCGTTTAGTGGCGTACGCAGTTCATGCGACATATTGGCTAAAAACTCGGATTTTACCCGCGCGGCTTCTTGAGCACGCTTTTTAGCGATATCCAACTCAACGTTTTGAATCTCTAATTGTTCTAAGGTCTCGCGTAAATCTGAGGTCGCTTGGTCAATACTGTGCTGCATTTCAATGTGGTATTCCGACAAGGAAGCTGCCATAGCATTGATACCATTTTTGAGCTCGTCGAGCTCGCCATGCAATTTCCCTTCTATCCTGACATCAAGGTGGCCACGACGGATACGGTCGACGGTGTTTTTCATGTGAGTAATGGGCTTAGTAACATCGTGGAGTAAGCGAAAAGCAAAAATGCTCGATAGCCCTAACCCCGCTATTAGCACCAAAAACGCGAAGAAGATTTCTTGATACTGCTGCAACCTCAGCGACGATAAATCGAGTTCTACCGAGATATACCCCAACGCTTGATTCGGCCCTGCTTGGCCTGACAAAGTGTTGATGTACCCCCCTTCTGCGAGGATAGGAGAGCGCAAAATAAGGGTGTTGTCGTGCTGCTCAGAAGTGCCGACCAGAGGAATGGGTTTATTTTTGGGGAAAGTCAGCTCTTGGAAGTTAGGGTGAAAGTTAGAAGTGACAAATAAATCGTGATTGTAATCAAACACAGCAATACTGCGGACAAACTTCGAATTTTTTCTATGCGCAAAACTGATTAGGCGGCGCACCGACTCTCGGTTACGATTTTTGAGCCCTTCAGCACTCGCAATGGCCAAAGGGTTAATGATGCTCAGGCCTTCATTGACGACCTGCTGTTCTAAATCGTGGTAGCGGCTGAATGAAAAAAACGCGCTTAACAATAATCCAACGATTAAGGTTGGCGCCAGTGTTAACGCGATTACACGGGTTTTGAGGCCATATCTTGTCATTATTATCTAAACATCATCTCGTGGATATGGGAAAATAACTCGCTGTGCGAACTATTAAGCTGATTGTTTAGCTTAATCAAGTCGCGACAGTTCGACAATCACCAAAATAGCAAATACTGCACGCTTGGTGAATGACACGCTCAATTTTATATGTGGACTAAGATCATGGCTCGCTTTTTTCAACCGAAAAAATCAAAATTAAATACGAAACATCAACGTCTTATGGTTGAAAAGCTCGATCATCTCGGTGCGGGGCTCGGTTACCTCGATGGTAAGCCAGTCTTTATTCCCAGCGCGCTGCCCAGCGAGGAAGTGTTGATTCAGTTGACCGAAAGTAAGAAAAACTATGCTCGAGCGAAAGTCATCAAGCGCCTTACTTCGGCAGATGAGCGCGTAGAACCGTTTTGTCCTCACTACCAACAATGTGGCGGTTGCCATTTACAGCATTACTCGGAGCAGGCACAAATCGAGCACAAGCAGCAGTCATTAATGCAATTAATGGAAAAGTTGTCAGGTCAAACTGTGCCACTTGATGAATCGATTATCAGCGAGTCAACAGGTTATCGCCGCCGGACCCGTTTGAGCTTAATGTTGGATAAAAAAAACCACCAACTTGCTTTTGGCTTTCGTAAGCAGCAAAGCAATCAGATTGTAAACATTGCGCAATGTGCCGTACTTGATCCTGAACTGAATGCATTGCTGCCAGCGCTTAAGACGTTGTTTCTCGGCTTCAAGAAGAAACAAGTTCTCGGTCATGTGGAGTTAGTGAAAGCGGACAATGGTGTGGTAATGGTACTGCGCCATACGCAGGCATTAGCCTCTTCTGATTCTGAAGCGCTACAACATTTTGCCAGCGAACATGCGTTGACTTTGTATTCTATGCCGAGTGAAAACGAATTGGTGAAGCTCTCTGGTGAACAGCCAATGTATCAAGAGGCTGGCACGCAAATCGCTTTTCAACCCAATAACTTTATTCAAGTGAACCAAAAAGTGAACCAACAAATGGTGGCGAGAGCCATGCAATGGTTGGAACTTGATGAGCAAGATCGGGTCTTAGATCTGTTCTGTGGTGTTGGTAACTTTAGCTTGCCGATCGCCCAAGTGGCTCAGCAAGTGGTTGGCGTTGAAGGTGTGCAAGCGATGGTGGATCAAGCGTCGCAAAATGCGCGGTGTAATCAGCTAAGCAATGTCGCGTTTCATCAAGCGAATTTGGAACTCGATGTCATGGCGAACTCTTGGGCTCACGGCGGTTTTGATAAAGTATTGCTTGATCCCGCGCGAGCTGGTGCCGCTGGAGTGGTCGAGCAGATTGGCCAACTGAGTCCGACTCGCGTGGTGTATGTGTCTTGCAATGCGGCAACACTAGCACGAGACAGCCAAAGCCTTTACGCGCAGGGATACGCCTTAAGCAAACTGGCGATGTTAGATATGTTTCCGCATACGCACCATTTTGAATCAATGGCCTTGTTTGTGAAAAATTGACCCCCACTAATATTGTGTAGGAACCGATATGTTTGGTTGTCTGGTACGTATTATTAGATAGATTAGGATGAAAAGATGGTTGCGGTACGAAGTGCTCATTTAACCCCAGACGAACAGTTTGAGTTAGAGAAATGGATTTCCAGTTTAGGGCAAGAGTCTAGCACGGCGAGCAAACTGACCAAGGTTTATCGTCAGTGTGAACAGATGCTAGCAGACAACGAAGAGGCAGCGTTGTTGTTATGGCGAGGAAGGGAAATGATCGAAATATTGGTCACCTTGTCAATGGATCGCGCAACCCTGATTGCCGCTCAGTTGTTTCCTATTGTGGCCAGTGGTGTTTATGATCGGGAGCTATTGGAGCAAAATCACAGTAAAGAAATTATCAAGCTGATTGATGGTGTTGAGGAAATGGCCGCCATTGGTCAACTGAATGCGACGTTAGAAGCAAACTCGGCCTCTGGGCAAATCGATAACGTACGACGCATGCTGCTCGCGATGGTTGACGATTTTCGCTGCGTAGTTATCAAGCTGGCGGAGCGCATTAGCAACCTAATAGAAGTGAAGCAAGCTCCAGACGAAGTGCGCCAAGCCGCGGCCAAAGAATGTGTCAATATCTACGCGCCTCTAGCTAATCGTCTCGGTATTGGTCAGTTAAAATGGGAAATTGAAGATTACGCTTTTCGTTATCGCCAGTCGGATACCTACAAACAAATCGCCAAACAATTGTCCGAGCGTCGTATTGTTCGTGAACAATACATCCAAGATTTCGTCGATGATTTGTCATCTGAAATGAAAGTCTCGCATATTCAAGCCGAGGTAAGTGGCCGGCCGAAGCACATCTATAGCATTTGGCGAAAAATGCAGAAAAAGAGCCTCGAGTTTGATGAGTTATTTGATGTGCGTGCGGTGCGCATCATTGCCGATCGCCTACAGGATTGTTATGCCGCGTTAGGTATCGTGCACACCAAATATAAACACCTACCTTCTGAGTTTGATGACTATGTCGCGAATCCAAAGCCGAACGGCTACCAATCGATTCACACTGTCGTGCTAGGCCCTGAAGGGAAGACGATAGAAATCCAAATCCGTACGAAACAAATGCATGAAGACTCTGAGCTAGGAGTCGCAGCGCACTGGAAGTACAAAGAAGGCAGTAGCGCACGCAGTGGTTACGATGAAAAAATTACTTGGCTACGTAAACTGATTGATTGGCAAGAGGAAATGTCTGATTCAGGTGAGATGCTGGATGAGCTCCGTAGTCAGGTATTTGATGATCGTGTCTATGCCTTTACGCCGAAAGGGGATGTAGTGGATTTGCCAATGGGAGCGACTCCGCTCGATTTTGCCTACCATATTCACTCCGAAGTGGGTCATCGCTGTATTGGCGCGAAAGTGGGCGGCCGGATTGTTCCCTTTACCCATAAACTGACCATGGGTGATCAGGTTGAAATCATTACAGCAAAAGAGCCGAACCCTTCTCGAGATTGGCTCAATCCGTCGATGGGGTTTGTCCATTCAGGGCGGGCTCGGGCTAAAATCAATGCTTGGTTTAGAAAGCAAAGCCGCGAGAAAAACATTGAAGCGGGCCGAGAAATTTTAGAGACCGAACTTGCTCAAATTGGCGCTAACCTAAAGGATGCCGATGAATATGCGCTGAAGCGTTTTAACGTGAATACCGCCGATGAGTTATATGCCGGTGTCGGCAGTGGCGACTTACGTATTAATCAAATCGTTAATCATATTAATTCGCTGGTGAATAAGCCGACGGCAGAAGAAGAAGATCAGCAGGCTTTACAGAAACTACAAGAATCTGAATATAAAAACCCCGCAACCAGCCGTCCGAAAAAAGATGCGGTTGTGGTTGAAGGGGTGGATAACGTAATGACGCATTTGGCGAGATGTTGCCAGCCGATCCCAGGTGATGAGATCAAAGGCTACATCACTCAAGGGCGCGGT
This sequence comes from Vibrio profundum, assembly GCF_050337555.1. Lineage (NCBI taxonomy): Bacteria > Pseudomonadati > Pseudomonadota > Gammaproteobacteria > Vibrionales > Vibrionaceae > Vibrio > Vibrio profundum. The sequence continues at coordinate 175,791 of NZ_JAKJTA010000008.1, read as the reverse complement.
ATATCTGTCCACCGCAGTGATTGCGAGCAGTTGGAAGAGCTGCACCACCATGCGCCAGAGAGAATCATTGATACCGTGTGGGGGAGTGGATTTGTCGGATCGTACGTGCTGAGTTTGCGAATCGAAGCAATGGAAAGAGGTGGCTTATTAAAAGACATCACCTCGCTATTAGCTAACGAGAAAGTGAAAGTGAACAGCATGCGCAGTCGCAACGATTATAAGCGCCAGTTGTCGGTGATGGACTTTGATTTGGAGATGTCTAACGTGGAAGTGTTAGCACGGGTCATCACTCGAGTGGAGCAGATCAAAGACGTGATGTCGGTGAAGCGTTTGGGTTAGTGGATTCGCAAACCGGACATATTTATTGTTAGGGGCTATTTAGCCCCTTTTCTTTATCGGCAGGAAAAACGATGAACAGTAGGAATAAACGATGACTCACCCAATAGAGCAATTAGAAAAAATCATGACCCAGTTGCGTGATCCCGATACAGGTTGTCCTTGGGATCAAAAGCAAGATTTCGACACCATTGTTCCGCATACAATTGAAGAAACCTACGAAGTCGTGGATGCGATTTGTCGCCGCGATTGGTCAAATTTACAAGAAGAGTTGGGTGACTTACTCTTCCAAGTGATTTTCTACAGTCAGATGGCGGATGAAAAAGGACTTTTCGATTTTCGTGATGTGGTGGAGACCGTCAATGAGAAACTGACGCGTCGCCATCCTCATGTATTTGCTGGGGTTAATGTCGCGGAAAGCGAACTCAATAAAAATTGGGAGAAAGAGAAGGCCAAAGAAAAAAGCCGCCTTGGCCATGTAGAGAGCAGCATACTTGATTCTCTTCCGCAATCGTTGCCCGCCCTTGCTAAAGCCAATAAAATCCAGAAAAAGTGTGCCTCGGTGGGTTTTGATTGGACCAGCTTAGAACCAGTGCTTGCCAAAGTGAATGAAGAAATTGACGAAGTAATGGCCGAAGTGGAAGCCGAGCCTCAAGAGCAGCCCAAGATAGAAGAAGAGCTAGGGGATTTACTCTTTGCGACGGTGAATTTCGTGCGTCATTTGAAAGTAGACCCTGAAGTGGCACTGACGAAGGCGAACCAAAAGTTTGTGAAACGCTTTCAAAGCGTTGAGCAGCAAGTTCACGCTCAAGGTCATAAAATGGAAAATCTCGACCTCGATGAATTAGAAGCGATTTGGCAGAAGGTGAAACAGCGAGAGTAATGCCTAATATTTTGAAAATATGAATGAAATTCAGGCGTAAAAAAGCAGTAGCAGCGAGCTTGATTTAAAACAAATAGAAAATAAGACACTGTGATATATTTCACGTTGTGGGAGTTATGGGCTTCTGGTATAGTTTCATCCCGTCCAGATGAAACTCATTTATCTCATTCAACCAACTTCAGGTTAAACATGACGACAAATTATATTTTTGTTACTGGCGGGGTTGTATCCTCTCTAGGTAAAGGCATTGCAGCGGCCTCTCTTGCAGCGATTCTAGAAGCTCGTGGTCTTAAAGTGACTATGATGAAGCTTGATCCATACATCAACGTTGATCCGGGCACAATGAGCCCAACTCAGCATGGTGAAGTGTTCGTTACGGAAGATGGCGCTGAAACCGACCTAGACCTTGGTCACTATGAGCGATTCATTCGCACCAAGATGAGCAAGCGCAACAACTTCACTGCAGGTCGTGTTTACTCAGACGTTCTAGCGAAAGAGCGTCGCGGTGATTACTTAGGCGCAACAATTCAAGTTATCCCTCACATTACTAACGCGATCAAAGATCGTGTGATTGCGGGTGCTGAAGGCCAAGATGTGGCTATTGTTGAAGTTGGTGGTACGGTTGGTGATATCGAGTCATTACCGTTTATGGAAGCCATTCGTCAACTTGCAGTTGAACTAGGTCGTGAACGCGCTATGTTCATGCACCTTACATTGGTTCCTTACCTAGCCGCAGCAGGCGAAGTGAAAACTAAACCAACCCAGCACTCTGTAAAAGAGCTGCTATCGATTGGTATCCAACCAGATATCCTTGTTTGCCGTAGCGATCGTACGATTCCGGCGAACGAGCGTAAGAAAATCGCACTGTTCTGTAATGTTCAGGAAAAAGCGGTTATTTCGATGCGAGACGTTGATTCTATCTACAAGATCCCACAACTTATCAAAGCTCAAGGCTTAGATGATTTAGTGTGTACTCGTTTTGGTATTACTGCACCTGAAGCAGACTTATCAGAATGGGAACAGGTTATCTACGAAGAAGCGAACCCAACCGCTGAAGTTACCATTGGTATGGTCGGTAAGTATATTGAACTGCCGGATGCGTACAAATCGGTTAACGAAGCACTGAAGCACGCAGGTCTTAAGAACCGTTTGAGCGTTAATATTAAGTATGTTGACTCTCAAGATGTGGAAAGCAAAGGCGAAGAAGTATTAGCTGGCCTAGATGCTATCTTAGTACCTGGTGGTTTTGGCGATCGTGGTATCGAAGGTAAGATCCGCGCTGCACAATTTGCACGTGAAAATAAAGTCCCATATCTAGGCATTTGTCTAGGTATGCAAGTGGCGCTTATCGAATACGCTCGTAATGTAGCGGGCTTAGAAGGCGCACACTCTTCAGAATTTAATAAAGACACGAAATACCCAGTTGTTGGTTTGATTACTGAATGGGTTGACGGTGAAGGTAAGGTTGAAGAGCGTACTGCAACCTCTGACTTAGGCGGAACAATGCGTCTAGGTTCTCAGCTTTGCCACCTAGAAAAAGGCACCAAAGCACATGCTTTGTACGGTAGTACGACTATCCATGAGCGTCATCGTCACCGTTATGAAGTGAACAACGTGATTCGTCCAAAACTAGAGAAAGCTGGCCTGAAAGTGTCTGGTTTGTCTGCGGACAAGAAGTTAGTTGAGATGATCGAAAACCCAGAACATCCTTGGTTTGTAGCCGCTCAATTCCACCCAGAGTTTACGTCGACGCCACGTGATGGCCATCCGTTATTCTCCGGCTTTGTGAAAGCCGCTGGTGAAAATTCTCGCGGTGAATTGAAGTAAAAAATATTGGCAGTAGCAAGATTTCTTGCTGCTGCCTTTTTAGTTTTAACCTTTGTATTTTGTATTTTGAACGAGAGGAAAGCTCAATGTCTAAGATCGTTAAAGTATTAGCTCGTGAAATCATCGATTCACGCGGTAACCCAACAGTAGAATCAGAAGTACACCTAGAAGGTGGTTTTGTTGGTATGGCTGCAGCTCCATCAGGTGCATCAACAGGTTCTCGTGAAGCACTAGAGCTACGTGATGGCGACAAAACTCGTTTCCTAGGTAAAGGTGTTCTTAAAGCAATCGAAGCTGTAAATGGCCCAATTGCAGAAGCGCTAATCGGCAAGAATGCAAAAGATCAAACTGCTATCGATGCAGTGATGATCGACCTTGACGGTACTGAAAACAAATCAAACTTCGGTGCAAACGCGATTCTGGCAGTTTCTCTAGCGAACGCAAAAGCAGCGGCAGCGTCAAAAGGCATGCCTTTGTTCGAGCACATTGCTGAACTAAACGGTACTGCTGGTCAGTTCTCTATGCCTCTACCAATGATGAACATCATCAACGGCGGTGAGCACGCAGACAACAACGTTGATATCCAAGAGTTCATGATCCAACCAGTTGGTGCTAAGACTCTTAAAGAAGGTCTACGTATTGGTGCTGAAGTATTCCACAACCTAGCTAAAGTTCTTAAGTCTAAAGGCTACAGCACTGCCGTTGGTGATGAAGGTGGTTTCGCTCCTAACCTTAAGTCTAACGCTGAAGCTCTAGAAGTTATCGCAGAAGCTGTTGCAGCTGCTGGTTACGAACTAGGTAAAGACGTTACTCTTGCTATGGACTGTGCTGCATCTGAGTTCTTCGACAAAGAAGCTGGCATCTACAACATGAAGGGCGAAGGTAAAACTTTCACTTCTGAAGAGTTCAACCACTACCTAGCTGAACTAGCGAACAACTTCCCAATCGTTTCTATCGAAGACGGTCTTGACGAGTCAGATTGGGATGGCTTCAAGCACCAAACTGAACTTCTAGGCGACAAGCTTCAAATCGTTGGTGACGATCTATTCGTTACAAACACTAAGATTCTTGCTGAAGGTATCGAGAAAGGCGTAGCTAACTCTATCCTTATCAAGTTCAACCAAATCGGTTCTCTAACTGAGACTCTAGCTGCTATCAAGATGGCTAAAGATGCAGGTTACACTGCAGTCATCTCTCACCGTTCTGGCGAAACTGAAGATGCAACTATCGCTGATCTAGCGGTAGGTACTGCTGCAGGTCAAATCAAAACGGGTTCTATGAGCCGTTCTGACCGTGTCGCTAAGTACAACCAACTTATCCGTATCGAAGAAGCACTAGGTGAGCGTGCTCCTTACAACGGTCTTAAAGAAGTAAAAGGTCAATAATTCACTCTGAATTATTAACTTAGCTTTGATGAACGCCTCGCTTTGCGAGGCGTTTTTTTATCCGGGAAATCTATAATTCTCGTAGCTGGTCGGAAAATATGAAGAATTGGTCGGTTAAAGCTGATTGGTGAAGACCGATCGGTTAAAACAGATCGGTTAAACGAATCGGTTAAACGAATCGGTATATTAAAAAAGCGCCCGAGGGAATCAGGGCGCTTTAAATCCGCTAAGGGCAACTTGTTGATTAGGTTATGTTGACTAGAGCATCTAGTTGATGCCCAACCTTTCTAAGGCTCGATGACCACGTCACATATCGGCTTTTTTACCATCTAGATTTTCCATGCAGTAATCGAGAACTTTACGTGCCATCGGAGCGGCGGTTTTTGCGCCATAGCCTCCGTGTTCAATGATGATTGTAACGACGAATTTAGGGTCTTTAAACGGTGCAAAGCCCGTATAGAGTGAGTGGTCGTGCAGGTGAACTGAAAGCTTCTCGGCATTATAGTTGCTGTTATTTAGGTTGAATACCTGAGAGGTACCGGTCTTACCACCACTGGAATATGGCGCATGTCGAAACGAGTATCGGCCAGTTCCTAATGGTCCCATATTTACAAGGTGCATGCCTTCCAATGCAATATCCCAGTCTTTCTTTGGTACCTTAGGCATTAGCTGTTTAGTTGTGTAATGTTCCATGACTAAGTTTTTAAACTGGGTTCCATGCTCGATAGTTGCTCTTAGAAAATGTGGCGGCTCAATCTTACCGTGGTTAATTAGAATACTGGTTGCTTTCGCGATCTGCATATTAGTCGCTGTCCAGTAACCCTGCCCAATCCCGACAGGGATGGTATCACCTTGATACCAAGGTTGATGGTGGCGAGCTTGTTTCCATGCGCGGGTTGGCATATTCGCGCTACTTTCCTCATTGATATCGAGCCCAGAGTCTTGACCAAAACCAAACTTGTCCATCCAAGTTGAGAGGCGGTCTATCCCCATATCGAATGCAATTTGATAGAAAAATGAGTCAACGGATCGTTCTAGCGCTGTATAGATATTTACTTCACCATAGCCCCATCGATCAGCATCACGCCAGACTTGCTTTGATCGGGAGTGAGGGAGATGCCAGCGGCCGTGGTCATCACGAGTCGTGGTTGGCGTCACGACTCCTTCATCTAAAGCGGCAACAGTGATAAAAGGTTTCACAGTGGAGCCGGGTGGGTAGATACCTAATGTGGCTCGGTTCAAAAGCGGATGCTTGGGATCATCAAGTAGCTTACGGTAGGCTTTGCTGGAAATCCCATCGACAAACGGGTTTGGGTCATAACTTGGGCTTGAGACCATCGCTAACACGCTGTCATCGTTAGGGTCTAGTACAACGATGCTACCGGGCTTTGGCTGTGCGTGAATCAAGTCGAACACATGTTGCTGTAAGTCGACATCGATATTGAGCACAATATCTTTTCCTGGAACGGGGGGTACGTATTGCAGGATGCGGATCACGCGACCATGGCTGTTCACTTCAACTTTTTCGTAGCCTTTGGTTCCATGCAATAGGCGCTCATAGTGTTTCTCTATACCTATTTTACCAATGTATTTGGTGCCGTCGTAGTTGTCGTCTTCGCCGTCTGCTTTAAGTTTCGTTTCTTCTCGATCGTTGATTCGGCCTACATAGCCTAAAACATGAGTCAAGACTTGACCGTAAGGATAATAGCGCTTTAGTCCTGCAGAGACTGACAATCCCGGGAATTCATATTCATGTACGGAGAACGCCGCGACTTGTTCATCGGTTAAGTCCGTTAAGAAGTCTTTGGCTTGAAAGCGGCGGCGCCAGCTATGACATAAGGTTAAAAATTGCTGCACCTGCTCATCAGTGAGTGAGATATATTTCTGCAATTCTTTCACTGTTTTTTCTGGATTAATGACTTTATCAGGGGTGACGTCGAGGTTGTATACTGTGATATTCCGTGCGAGCACTTTGCCAGTACGATCATAGATCAATCCGCGAGGCGGTGGCACCGGTAACACCTGAATGCTGTTGTCATTCGATTGCGTGGTATAGCTTTTGTAGTCGGTAATTTGTAGCTTGTACAAATTGGTGATCAAAGCAATGACGAGTAAGATTAGGACGGTGAATGCAATAAATGCACGCCGACGGAATAAATTGACCTCTTGCGCATGATCGCGAAGTCTATCTCGACCTAGGTTCATTGTTTGATCTCTATAACAGGTTTATTGAAAATAGCCGACGAAGTATACATTGAATTTGTATTTGAGTGAGCGAGGATTTTGGGATTCTTTGTTATTTATTCGTCACAATAAACGAGGGTGTCTGTATATCGTTGCCAAGGTTTGTCGGGTCAACGCTTTCCCTCGTTCGGTCTCACTCTGAGGGAAGAAACCGTTTTCTGGAATGAAACGTCCGCCTACGTTTTCTCTGCTAAGCGAATAGCATCTAAGCGGCGCTTTTCTAACTGTGGTTTTATATCGGAACCTGTGAAGCCATCGCGAATGATGGATTGCACGTCTACGTTTAATGCCACTTGATAGGCTTGCTCAAATCGATGGCGCTGAGGGTACGGCATCTCTTCTAGCCCTTTTCGGCCAGCGTGATCAGCTTGGCAGCATAGTAAAACCTGCTCTAGACGTTCAGGCTTTCGCCAAGCATCCACTTTATTTAGCACCTTTAACACGGTCGCTTCTCGCAGTTCATTGGCACGGTGGACGTTGGTATGTTGCTCGCAAACGAGTAACGCCAGCTGGCGATAATCTTTCGGTACTCGCAGGCGGTCACACACTTGCTCAATAATTGATAGGCCGCGGTGCTCATGCAGTTTGTGGCTTGGCCACTCTTCTTTTGGGGTTACCCCTTTACCAAGGTCATGCAGTTGGGCTGCAAAGCGAACGAGGGGCGAATTGGACAGAGCAGCAGCTTGCTCTGCTACCATCAACACGTGTAGACCGGTATCGATTTCAGGGTGCCACTTTTCTGGCTGCGGAATGCCAAATAAGCAATCTAGTTCGGGCAAAATACAGTTAAGAGCGCCACATTCGTGTAGCACTGATAGGAACATATGTGGGCTATGGGTTTGTAGTGATTTATGCCACTCCTGCCATACTCGTTCAGCGGTTAAGTGTGCTAGCTCGCCAGCATTGGAAATTCGCTTCATCAGCGCCATAGTTTCTGGGGCAACGGTAAAGCCTAAGTGATGCAACTTAGCCGCAAAACGTGCCACTCTCAGTACTCTTAGTGGGTCTTCCGTGAATGCTTCGGAGACGTGGCGCAGAATACGTTTATCCAGATCAGCTTGTCCGCCATAGGGATCAATTAGATGGCCGCTGCTGTCTTGTGCCATGGCGTTAATCGTGAGATCTCGGCGCATTAAATCTTGCTCTAGGGTGACATCTGGCGCGAAGTAGCACTCAAACCCAGTATAGCCGTGGCCGCTTTTTCTCTCAGTGCGAGCAAGTGCATGCTCTTGCTTGGTTTTAGGGTGTAAGAATACAGGGAAGTCTTTGCCCACGGCTTGATAGCCTTGCATCAGCATGTCTTCAGGGGTGGAGCCGACAACCAGCCAATCTTGGTCTGTGACCTCAATCTCGAGCAATTGATCTCGAACTGCTCCGCCGACTAAATAAATCTGCATGGGATCTTCCTAAAACTTGGCAATGAAAGAGAAAACAACGAGCCCAGTACCACTTTTATCAGTGTATGCTAAAGCTCATTAAAACGAGAAATGGCCACTGTTTTGTGGCCATTTATTTACTTAGATATATTGTGCATTTAGTCGTGGCGAGTTATGCCCACTCAGCATGCTTTTTTTTGCGACGTGGAATAAGGTGCGGCAATAATAAGCCAAAGATGAGTCCACCACCGGCTACGCCTCCTCCATACATAAACCACTTCTGCAAGAGGTCGTCTTTTTGGGTGTCTATACGGGCGCGAAGTTGGCGAATTTCAGCTTGAGATTTAGTCAGCTTGTCACTGATGTTACTGTACTTTTGCTCTAAATCTGATATCTGTTGGTTGCGAGCGTCGAGTGACTCGGCCAATCCAGCTTTCTCGCTATCTGCATTAGACTCAGCATTAGCCAGCTTCGCTTTAACATCTTTGAGTTCCTTCGCGAGCTTAGGCAGGCGATCAGCGATGCTTTCTTGATTAGTGATAAAGCGGCTTTCAACCCATCCAGTGCGCCCTCGCTGGTCAACGACTTCAGTATAGCCAGTGTCCTTGTCAGCCTTGAGTAGTTTGACCTTTTCACCCGCATCGACACTACCGATAATTCGGTATTGGTTACTTGGGCCCGAGTGCATGTAAGTAAATAATTTGTCTGCGATATATCTGTCTTGGGCCAGTGCCAGAGGGGCGGTTAGCATAGAGACTAAAAACACGCAAATCAGCTTGTTCACGGCAAATCCTTCAACTTTTCTTTAAATTTTACATTCAAGTTAGGCAACTTTCTGCGTTACATCGCTAGAAAATACTACTTGAGCGGCATGATACCTAAATAGTTTGATGGTATAGGTATTAGGTGGTGAGGAAATAGTAAGTAGTTTCTGAGGCTTGTGCAACAAAGAAGGGAGGTAAAACCTCCCTTTCTGTTCGTTTAAGTCAATAATGACAATGTGTTTACATTAGTTTGACTTAAGAAAATGTCGCTCGAATGGCGTAGAAGAAGATCACTGACAGTAGTGCACCTGCTGGCAGGGTGATGATCCAAGAAGCGACGATGTTACGTACGACACCTAGGTTTAGAGCAGCGATACCACGAGCAAAACCCACACCTAATACGGCGCCCACTAGAGTTTGAGTCGTTGAAATCGGTAAGCCAGTGCCTGAAGCGATGACAACCGTTGTTGCTGTTGCAAGCTGAGCGGCGAAGCCACGGCTTGGAGTCAACTCGGTAATACCAGTACCCACGGTCGCCATAACCTTATGGCCCATTGTCGCAAGGCCGACAACAATACCCACCCCGCCAAGAGGAAGAATCCACCAAGCGATAGCACTCTTACCAGCAACAGCACCTAATTGAGAGACGGTTGAAACGACGGCGGCTAGTGGGCCAATCGCGTTGGCTACGTCGTTGGAGCCATGAGCAAATGCCATTGCACAAGCGGTGATAACCATGAGTACGCTGAATATGCTTTCTACACCTGCGAAGTTATGATCTTCTTCACGGTTGGCAAATTTTTTGCCGATGTAAATATAGCCACCAATCATGACAAGCGCTGACACAAGCGTTGAACATGCCCATGCTTCACCGTTGCTCAAGTTAAGGCCGACGTGGGTCAATCCTTTCTTGATCGTTACTAAGGCAATAACCATAGTGGTGATGAACATGTATACAGGAACAAAGCGTTTCGCATTCATCAAGGGTTTTTCGGTATCGAATATTAGCCGCTGAGCACTGACAAAAATTAAATACGCGAAGAATCCGGCGATGATTGGGGTTACGATCCAGCTGCCGACGATACTTTTCATTGAATCCCAGTTCACCGCTTCAGGGCCAACAGAGACACAAGCGAAGCCAATGATTGCACCAATGATTGAGTGAGTCGTGGATACAGGCCAACCCATATAAGAAGCAAGCAATAGCCAAGTACCTGCGGCAAGCAGCGCGGCCATCATGCCGTACACCAAAATTTCTGGTTGGTGGGCAAATAGAGATGGTTCAATCACCCCTTTGCGAATTGTGTCAGTTACAGAACCACCAGCCAAGTAAGCACCAGCAAATTCAAAGATCATCGCAATAAAGATTGCTTGTTTTACGGTTAGTGCTTTTGAGCCTACAGAAGTGCCCATAGCGTTAGCTACATCATTTGCACCAATACCAATGGCCATTAAAAAGCCAAAAATTGCTGCTGTCGAAATCAGGACCGTGCCGTAATGCGCAAGGATATCCATCGTAATACCTAGTTATTTAGTAACGAATTCAGTAACACTGAGGCGCATCAGATCAGGACGACTTGTTTTGAGTAAGCGCCCTAGAAATTATTGAGATGCGGAATAGTGTACCGTGTTGGTGTTAAGAACGAGAGAGCATAACTTCCAGACGTGCACCAACGCGCTCCGCCTGATCCGCTATACCGCCGACCCATTCTAAGATTTTGTATAAGAACATGACATCAACCGGACTATAGTCAGATTCGATCTCCATCAACTGTTGGCGGAGTTGGATCTGCATAGCGTCGGTATCGTCTTCGATCATATCAAGCTGGTGGATCATCTCGGCAACAAGTGTAACCTCGCGGCCTTTAAATCCAGTTTCCAGTAACTCGTCAAGCTCGTTGATTACTTTTTGTGCTTGCTTTGCCGCATCGAGGCAACGCTTTACATAAGCAATGAAGTTCTCTTGAAGAGGTGCTGGAATCACCAATTGACGGCCATAAACACGGCCAGCAATATCTTTTGCTAGATTAGCAAGTTTATCTTGTTGAGTGAGAAGCTCTAACATGTCACTACGATCAACAGGCATAAATAGCCCGCGAGGTAGCTTCAAGCGAATTTCACGCTTTAGTACATCAGCTTCTTTCTCAAGATGAGAGATTTGAGCGCGGATTTCTCCGGCTTTTTCCCAGTCACCTTTTGAACTTACTTCAAAAAAGTTGACTAGATGTGAAGCACATTCGTTTACACAAACGATGTGGCGTTGCAAAGGCTTTATAGGGGACTTTGCAAATAACCCCATAATGGTATTCACTGGCATGGTCATTCAACCTAATAAATATAACCTTAAAAAAACATACACCATGTTATGGCGAAATGTTGAGCGATGGCTATAAAGGCGCGCATGTTAACCCATAAAATTCCACTTTAAAACAGTTTTAGAGCATCTTATGTGAGATATTTCTTTCTTGCTCCGTAAGAAAATTGGCAATATCCTGTGACTATCTGCTTTGAAAGGTATCACTATGGAAACTGAGATAGAACTGAAGTTTTTTGTATCCCCTGATTTTTCTACACATTTACAGCAAATCATTACTGGGCAAAAGGTCCTTCAGCACAGTCGAAAAACCCTAGAGAATACCTATTTCGACACGCCAGATCATTGGTTGCGACAACATGATATTGGTTTACGTATCCGCCGCTTTGACGATGTGTTTGTGCAAACGACGAAAACTTCTGGCCGAGTGGTCGCAGGTTTGCATCAGCGCCCAGAATACAACGCTGAACATACGAACAATGTGCCAGATCTTAGCCTTCACCCTGAAGATATTTGGCCGCCGGGGCAAGCACTGCCTAAGCTTCAAGCCTTGCTAGCTCCTTTGTTCTCCACTAATTTCGTCCGTGAGCAGTGGCTCATCGGCATGGATGATGGCAGCCAAATCGAACTGGCGTTTGATCAAGGTTGTGTGATAGCAGGGGAAAAGGACACCCCAATTTGCGAAGTGGAGTTGGAGCTGCGTTCTGGGCAAACGGATGCGTTATTTTCGCTCGCGAGGGTATTGTGTGAAGCGGGAGGCGCGCGCTTAGGTAACGTAAGTAAAGCGGCCCAAGGCTATCGTTTGGCGTTAGGGATGTCGAGCGGTGAAGCGAAAGAGCTGCCATTGGTCCAAACGCTAGATAGTGACAACATAGAAACCTGCTTTATTAAGTCGATAGAACATGGATTGAAGCATTGGCAATATCATGAGCAGTTGTATACCGAAGTTCAGCCAGCTGACGCTTTGATGCAATTACGCCATGGTGTGATTTTTATTCGTCAGCTATTGGTCACATTTGCAAGCGTGGTACCACGTAAAGCCAGTGCAGTATTGCGCCAAGAACTGAAGTGGTTGCAGCAAGAGCTTGAATGGTTGGGCAAGCGAGCTTGTATTGATGATTTATCAGCGGAAAAAGGCCATGCGCTCCGCAAACTGGATGCCCGTAAATATTTGCTTTCAGAACTGAAATCTCAATCTTGTGCTTTACCAAGCCAAGAGGATATGTTGACGTTGTTAACCTCTGCTCGATATACCCGTTTGTTGCTCGACTTGAGTCGTTGGGTTCTGATGCGGGGCTGGCGACCCTTTCTTGATGAAGCATCGAGTGCAGCGATTGCAAAACCGGTACGTGACTTTTCTGTTGTTCAGCTTGATCGAGCTTGGAATGAGTTATCAGAAAAGTTTGCTCCGGAATTATCGTTATCGAAGGTGGACTATATAGAGCAGCAGCGCTTGCTTAATCGTAACCTTTATACGGGGATCTCATTTGCGGATCTGTATGATCTTGAGGAGCGTAATCAATATCGATTGCCTTGGGGCGATTTATTGCAAGGTATTGAAGATTTGCTGGCACTAGATCCGCTGGAACGACTCGTTGCTCAACTAGAAGAGGAAGACGCCAGTCAGTTGAGTAAATGGTTGGCTCGCCAAGAAGCTTCTATCTTGCATGCGATGGAGCAAACCAGAAACATTTGCCTAGAAGCTCGGCCTTATTGGCAGGAGTAACATGTTTTAACGGGAGCCTTTGCTCCCGTTTTCAATTCTTGGCCTACGGTCCTCCTCATTTTCCTCCCCGTCCCTTGACCTTCTTCTCCCACTTTAATTTATGAAATGCGAGTTAGCTCAACATATTGCGTCGATTGTGATAATTAGATGTTTAGCTTTATCTCTGTGCGTCGATACACCTATAGACGAGGTTGGCTGGTTTGCATTGTGCGACTAATCGGAGTGTTTTCTACCGGAACCAGATCAATAAACGGAACTCAGTTTGTATTTATAGTGCTGTGTAAATACCAGCAAGTTTGACCTTATTTGTTGGGCATTGCAGTGCAAATCCTGCTAACGATAGAGCGATTAAAGTGGAGAATAACAATGACAGCTATGGTCTTTAAACCATGGGAGCGAGTGGTAACGGACGTTCGGCTTGTGTCCAAAATGATAATCTTAATGATATTTAGTACCGTACTTATCATAGCCAAGCAATTGTGGGACGCTAGCACCTTTTACCACGCCCTCTTCGGCGCCACAAAAAATGCAGAGGTTGCACAGAAACACTATGAAGCATACTTGGTTCATGCCGCTTGGCAGACCGTGATATTGATTGCCGTTTTCGCTGTGATTTTGTTAGCAGCCGCGCGCATCATGCTCAAGCAAATCCAATATTTGAGTGAAGCGATTAAGAGAATGGCGGCGAAAGATCTTTCTATGCCGATCCAAATGGAGTGCCGTGATGAATACGGTTATATTTCACGCGAATTAGAGAAAACCCGTTTGCACCTTCAAGATGTAATCAGAACTCAGGTGAGTTCTTCTAACGAGCTGTCGACATTAACGGAAAGCATGACCATCAGCATGTCGGAGACTAAGCAATCCGCTCAAGAAGAGTTTAGTGAAATAGATATGCTCGCGACGGCAATGAGCGAAATGAGTTCAACGGTTCAGACGGTAGCAGGTCATGCGCAAAATGCCTCATCACTGACTGAAAATGCGTCTCAGCAAGCGCAGACTGGGCAACAGTTTGTGCAAGGTACCGTCGCTAAAATTAGTGAGCTGTCGGATGACATTTCATCTTCGGCTCAGGCGGTTAATCAAGTAGAGCAAAGTGTTGAATCGATCGGTAGCGTGGTTGGCACCATCCAAGGTATTTCTGAGCAAACTAACCTACTTGCATTGAATGCAGCGATTGAAGCGGCGCGTGCAGGTGAAGCGGGGCGTGGCTTTGCTGTTGTTGCCGATGAGGTAAGGAACTTGGCGCAGCGCACTCAGCAAGCAACCGTTGAGATTCAAGAGATGATTAGCCTGCTACAAAATAGCGCAAAATCCGCCGTCTCTTTGATGGAAAAGAGTGTCGAAGAAGCGGCTGAAGGGGTGAGCTTGGTAACGAACGCCGGCAGCGAGCTTGATGGTATTGTTGAACAAGTGAACCAAATTAACGATATGAATTTCCAAATCGCAACGGCAGCTGGCCAGCAAAGTAGTGTTGCCGAGGAAATGAACCAAAACCTCACGAACGTGCGTGGCTTGGTAGAAGCCTCGGTGGTGGTGGTCGGCGAACTGCTCGATACGTCTCACATCATGCAGTCAAATGCCCAAGAGTTGGACGGTAAAATTACGTCTTTCCAAGTGTAATTAAGCTCGTCAACTTCTGTGCTAGCGCCCACTTTTTAGTGGGCGTTTTTTATGGCGATGATCTTTGCCGCGTTCTTGGTGTAACGGCTACCTCTGTTCTTGCCAATGATGGATAAAATTCTTACTCTGGGGAGCCCGTTAGGCTCCACGTTTGCGTTTGATAAGGAAAGACTATGCAGTTGCCGCCAGATTTACTCCCTACTTCTGAAGCCGTGAGAAATCAACTCACCGAACATTCCCCGCAGGCGCTAGTCGATTGGCCGGAAAAATTACGTGAGCAGCTGGGTTATGTTGCAACACTAAGTCATTTTGTCCAGCAAACCTTATTGCGCGACTCTGAGCTCCTAGAGCTGTTACCGCAGATGCTTACAGAAGGGTCTCGGGTTGAAAACTACCGAGAGCGGCTGAAGGAAAGCTTGCAACTGGTTACCGACGAACAACAGGGTTATCAGTTACTTCGCCGTTTCCGTAATCGGGAAATGGTCTATATTGCTTGGCGGGATTTTTGCCAAACTTGGTCTCCTGAACAAAGTATGCAGCATTTGTCTGAATTAGCAGAAGCCCTCATTGTAGAAACCTATCAGTGGCAATATCAGCTTTGCTGCCAAAGTTGGGGAACGCCGTGCAATCAAGACAACGTCCCTCAGCCTATGTTGATCATTGGTATGGGAAAACTCGGTGGTGGTGAGCTGAACTTTTCTTCTGATATCGATTTGATTTTCACTTACCCAGAAAATGGTTCAACTCAAGGTGCGCGCACGTCGATTGATAACGCGCAATTCTTTACTCGCTTGGGCCAGAGGATAATCAAAGCTCTTGCCCAGCCAACGGTGGATGGTTTTTGCTATCGAGTAGACATGCGCCTACGGCCATTTGGTGAAAGTGGTCCCTTAGTAATGAGTTACTCAGCGTTAGAGGATTATTACCAAGAGCAAGGGCGTGATTGGGAAAGGTACGCCATGATCAAAGCTCGTGTGATGGGGCGTGAAATGTATCCTCAATACCAAGAGTTGCGCCAGCTGCTGCGGCCATTTGTCTTTCGTCGTTATATTGATTTTAGTGCCATTGAATCACTGCGACGGATGAAGTCGATGATTCGTAGTGAAGTCCGCCGTTGTGGTTGGCAGCACAATATCAAGTTGGGGGCGGGTGGAATTCGCGAAATCGAATTTATTGCTCAGGTGTTTCAGCTAATACGCGGCGGTCGAGAGCCAAGTTTACGCTTGAGGGGGTTATTGGAAACCTTACTGTCGATAGAGTCGCTGGCTTTATTAGACAGCACGGAGACAAAGACACTTGCCCAAGCGTATGTCTTCTTACGCCGATTAGAAAACTTGCTGCAAGCATTAGATGACAAACAAACACAAACGTTGCCCGAAACCCATGACGAGCAAGTCAAATTGGCGACTGCTATGGGTTATCGAGATTGGCCCACGTTAATACAACAAGTGTCGCAGCATATGCTGAGCGTGCATCAGATTTTTGAGTTGTTGATAGGGGAAGAAGACGAGCAGCAAACTAGCGCGAATGAACAGTTTCATGAATTGTGGAACTTGTCGGACAACCCCGTCATGGTGCAGCAAATCTTAACCGAGGATATTGGCGTTAGCGAACCGGAATCATTGACGAAAACCATCGCCGAGTTCAATCAGGATCTGGCGAAAAAAACACTGGGCCCTCGTGGTCGAGAAGTGCTTAATCAGCTAATGCCAAAGTTGTTTTCCGCTGTCTTCGATCAGCCCGACGCTCAGTTTGGCTTATCGAGAGTTCTGCATTTGTTGAATAAAATTGTTACTCGCACCACTTATTTAGAGCTGCTTGATAGACACCCTGCAGCATTGGCGCAGCTAGTGCACCTTTGTACGGCCAGCCCAATGATTTCCCAGCAATTGGGTCGCTACCCCATTTTACTTGATGAGTTGATAGACCCGCAGCATCTTTCCAATCCGATGCAAGTGACCAGTTATAAGTCAGAGTTGAGTGATTATCTTGCCCGCATTCCAGCCGATGATATGGAACAGCAAATGGAAGCGCTGAGGCAATTTAAGCAAATATGCATGTTGCGTATTGCAGCAGGAGATATTGCTGGTGCACTACCCATCATGAAAGTGAGTGATCACTTAACCTATTTAGCAGAAGCTATAATTGGTGAAGTCGTGCAGCAAGCATGGGCGCAGCTGACCGAGAAGTATGGTGAACCCAGTCATTTATCTGCGCGGTCTGGGAAAGGGTTTGCGGTGGTGGGCTATGGCAAAGTCGGCGGTTGGGAGTTGGGTTACAACTCGGATCTTGATTTGGTGTTTATGCACGACTGCCCTGCGAATGTCGACACGGATGGTCGTAAACAAATTGACGGTAAGCAATTTTATTTGCGCCTCGCTCAGCGTATCGTGCATATTTTTTCCGCGCGCACTCCGTCAGGCACCTTGTATGAAGTTGATACTCGGCTGAGGCCGTCGGGCAGCGCTGGATTACTAGTGAGCTCGGCCGAAGCATTCGATGATTATCAGCGCGACGACGCGTGGACTTGGGAGCACCAAGCATTAATACGTGCCCGGGTCGTGCATGGTGACGATGAGTTAACACTATCTTTTAACAAAACGCGGCATGATATTTTAACCCAAGCGCGAGACGGCGATGAGCTGAAACGGCAAGTCACCGAGATGAGGGAGAAAATGTACCAACATCTGGCATCTCGCAAGGAAGGGCGTTTTCAGCTCAAGCAAGACAGCGGCGGCATTACTGATATCGAGTTTTTAGCGCAATACTTGGTGTTGAGATTTAGTCATCAGCATCAAAAATTGACTCGATGGTCGGATAACGTGCGGATTTTTGAAAGTATGGTGCAGCAAGGCGTTCTGTCGGCGGAAGAGGCCGACACAATCATTCAAGCTTACACTCGCATGCGAGATCAAATTCACCGCAGAAACTTGCTCAATCTTGATGCTGATGTCGCTATGGATAAATATACCGCCGAGCGGAAAAGCGTTCAGCAAGCGTGGCATGCTTGGCTTGGCTAAGCGGCTGCAATTGTGTAGCGTGAGTATTCTGGTACACTTTGCGCAACGAGAAAAGTTGGAGAACGACAATGAAACCAATCCTACCTGATTACAGCGACTCTGGAGTGCTGATCGTCGGTGACATTATGCTCGACAGATACTGGCATGGCCCAACAGGGCGTATCTCACCTGAAGCGCCAGTGCCTGTGGTTAAAGTAGAGAGCAACGAAGAACGCCCTGGCGGCGCTGCTAACGTTGCTATGAATATCGCCTCACTGGGTGGCCATGCTCATCTTATTGGTTTTACTGGCATTGATGAACCAGCGAAAAAGCTCAACGAAATTCTCACTTCATTAAAAGTGACCTGTGATTTTGTGTCTTTGCCGAACTACCCAACCATCACCAAATTGAGAATATTGAGCCGTGGTCAGCAGCTAATTCGCCTCGACTTTGAAGATAAATTTGAAGATACCGATGCGGAGTTGGTGTTGTCTCGCATGGAGCAGGCTTTACCTAAGGTAAAGTCTGTTGTGTTATCGGATTACGCCAAAGGGGCGTTAGAGCATGTACGCCGTTTGATTGAAAAAGCGCGTCAGGCCAATGTGCCAGTGTTTATCGACCCGAAAGGAAGCGATTTCGACCGATACCGTGGTGCGACTTTACTTACGCCAAACATGGCTGAATTTGAAGATGTAGTTGGCCCAGTAAAATCAGTGGAAGAGCTGGTAGAAAAAGGTCGCGCACTGATTGAAGAGTTCGATTTTGAAGCCTTGCTCGTGACTCGCAGTGAGCACGGTATGACCTTGCTGCGCCGTGGCCAAGAGCCATTACACTTGCCAACGCAAGCCAAAGAAGTGTATGACGTGACGGGCGCGGGTGACACTGTGATCTCTGTGCTGGCGGCTTCGGTTGCGGCGGGTAAGCCTTTAGATGAAGCTTGCGCATTAGCGAATGCAGGCGCAGGCGTTGTTGTCGGTAAAGTGGGGACTTCAACTGTTTCTACGATTGAACTTGCAGAAGCTGTGCACGGCAGCCAAGACAGTGACTTTGGTGTTATCGGTGAAACTGACTTAATCGCGGCGGTAAAACGTGCACAGGCGAAAGGTGAGAAGGTGGTGATGACCAATGGTTGTTTCGATATCTTGCACGCAGGCCACGTTTCTTATTTAAATCACGCTGCTGAGCTTGGCGATCGTTTGATTGTCGCCGTCAATACTGATGAATCAGTAAAAATACTGAAAGGTCCGGGCCGTCCGGTTAACCCGACGGATCGCCGCATGGCAGTATTGTCAGGTCTTGGCGCAGTAGATTGGGTGGTGCCATTTGCCGAAGAAACGCCACAGCGTTTGATTGGCGACGTATTGCCTGATCTGTTAGTGAAAGGCGGTGATTACAAGCCAGAAGAGATTGCGGGTGGTAAAGAAGTGATTGCAGCAGGTGGAGACGTTAAAGTATTGAACTTTGAAGACGGCTGCTCAACCAGCGAAATTATTAATGCCATCAAAGGTGGCAAGGGCTAATCTTTCGTTTAGGCCGAACCTATAAAAAAGCGCTCGTCAATGACGAGCGCTTTTTCGTTGGCTAAAAGCAATGTTGCTAATGTTTATTTAGCGGAAGTTTTTGCCAATGTGTGGTGATGAGGTTTTTTGCTGTGCTTGTCAGCTGCGGCTTTTTGCGCGGCTGCTTTGCTAGCAGACTCTAGACCTGCGTTGATATCGCGAATGTCTGCTTCACTCAAGTTACCGACTGCTTCACGCAGTTGCAGTACATTGAGGATGTAAGTGTAACGAGCGTCAGACAAGTTCTCATTCGCTTGGTACAAGCTACGAGTTGCGTTCAATACATCAACAATGGTACGTGTACCCACTTCAAAGCCAGCTTCTGTTGCTTCAAGGGACGATTTTGCTGATACAACCGCTTGTTTATAAGCGTTAATCGAGCCAATCGAGGCATTGATGTTGTTGTAGTAAGCGCGCACGTTTTTCACCATGGTGCGGTAAGTTGACTCAAGGCTTTGGCTAGCGGCAACGTAGTCGTACTCAGCTTGTTTGGAAGCTGAATTGGTGGAACCGCCAGAGTAGATCGGCACATCAAGTGTTAGACCTGCTGTAAATTGGCCTGTTGTGCTGTTAGTAGCTGGTGCATCACTATCAAATTGTTCTCCTTTGGTATATCCAGAGTCCAAAGATAGTGTAGGCAAATACCCTGAATTCGCGCTTGAGATGTTGTCTCTAGCGATATCCTGGCTAATACGTGCTGCTAATAGATCTAGGTTTTTGTTTTTCGCTTCATCCAGTAATTGAGTAATAGTCATACTCGGTTTGCTGGCAGAGAAACGTTTAGTATCGAGCACTGCAAGATGTGATGGCTCTTGGCCAGTGATTTCACGCAAGCCTTCGTAACTGTTAACTAAGTTATTTTGCGCGGTGACTTCGTCAGCGAGTACGCTATCGTAGTCGGCTTGGGCATTTTGTACATCGGTAATCGCAGATAAACCGACATCAAAGCGCTGCTTGGTTTGTTCAAGTTGGCGGCCTACTGAGGCTTTCTCTGCTTGGACGAACGCTAAGTTGTCTTTGGCTTTCAATACATCAAAGTACGCAGTAGCGGTACGTATCATCAGGTCTTGCTGCGCTGCTGCATAAGTAGCATCGGCTTTACGAGCGTTTTTTTCAGCTATCGACAAGCTAACCCAACTGGAGCGGTCATAGATTTTTTGTTTCAAAGTTAAACTGGAAGTCCAACTATTGAAGTCAGTATCACTACCTGCCGCATCTCCGCGAGTTGCCTTCAAATTATTTGAGAGATCTATAGTCGGAAGAAGGTCACTGCGCGAAGAGTTGACGGCTTCAACAGTTGAATCACGGGTAGCCGCTGCATTCAACACAGTTGGGTCATTTGTCTTTGCTAAGCTGTAGATTTCATTTAGATTATCGGCCCAAGCGTGAGTGCTGAGCGTGCCAATTGCTGCACTGATAAGTAGTGGAAGCAGTTTCTTCATTGGTCCTATTCCTGCCTATTTAGTAGGGGGCTGCAGTTACCTGAGAGTGTAACTGAAATTGTTGTTAATTTATCCGCATTTTTGGCCATTTTTACAAATAAATGTCGTTGATGGCAACCCATAACCGTTCACCTTTAACTAACTTTACAATATTTATAACAAAAGTTGAGTGTTGCCCTTTGTTGTCATGCGGCGATATCAGTACACTATAGCGAGGTAACAAGAGTTAGGACGACTGGGATCTGGGAAAAAGCGCTATTCGCGACACAAACCCAATTTTAGTCGCACAATTGCAAACAAGGGCAGGGCAACTATGAAGGATTGCACGAAGGATATTGAAATTATTTCGCAGCAGACGCTTTATCAAGGCTTTTTTAAAATGGTGAAGTATCAATTTCGCCATACCTTGTTTAATGGCGGTTGGAGCGAAGTGATAGACAGAGAATTGTTTGTGCGCGGTAACGCCGTTGCTTTGCTCCCTTACGACCCTGCCACTGATCAAGTGGTGATCATCGAACAAATCCGAGTGGGTGCTTTGCAAGATAGCCGCCCTTGGCAATTAGAAATTGTCGCGGGTGTGATAGATACTGATGAATCTTCTGAACAAGTCGCGAGACGCGAAACGGTAGAAGAAGCAGGGATTGAAGTTGGGCAGCTAAAAAAGATAAGCTCATTCTATCCGTCATCGGGCGGCTGCTCGGAAAAACTAGACGTATTTGTTGGGCAAGTGGATGCGAGCAAGGCACAAGGTGTGCATGGCTTAGCCTATGAAGGCGAAGACATTAAAGTCCATGTTATGAGCCGAATGCAAGCCTATCAGGCCATCCAAGATGGTAGGATAGAAAATGGCGCGTCAATCATTGCGCTACAATGGTTAGAGATGAACTACAAAATACTTCAGGAACAATGGCAGTAGAAATAAAGAAAAATTACCACGTCGACCTTTCCGAGCTAATGCGTATTTATGAAACCAATTACGCTAAGCTCAACGCTTTGCTGCCTGCAAAAGCGAGTGTCGGCCACGTGTGTCGTTATCATGCTGCGGGGATGAACTATCAGCTGCAAGTGGCCGAAATCACAAAGTACACAACTGTTGTCGATATTTGTCAAAGTGATGACGTTCCCGTATTTCCATTACCGAAAATGTCTGTCAGGCTTTACCACGACGCTCGCGTAGCTGAGGTCTGCAGCAGCGAGCACATTCACCGTGTGCAGCCTATTTACCACTACCCAAATGAAAAGATGCTGCAAAGAGATGAGAAAGCTCAGCTCAACCGATTTCTTGGCGAATGGCTGACCTTCTGCCTGAAGCATGGGATCAGCCAAGCACCAATCGTATAGTCGTTTATCATCAGATTTTAGGTTTCTAAGTTATGAAATTGCCGTTAAGGTCAGCGCAACAAAGTCACGTCAAATTATTACAGATAACGGATACGCACCTTTTTTCTGCTCAGGATGGCACATTACTCAGTATCAATACCGGAGACAGCTTTCAGGCAGTGGTCGATACGATTGTTGAGCAAGGGGAAATGTTTGACGCTCTTGTCTCATCGGGAGATATCTCACAAGATCACAGCGAAGCCTCATATCGAAAGTTTTCCCAAGGTATTGAACCTTTAGAGCTGCCTTGCTTTTGGCTGCCAGGAAATCATGATTATCAACCGAACATGCAGTCGGCGTTAGAGGATGGACAAATTCTGGCTGAGACTCATGTATTGCTTGGCGATAAGTGGCAAATGATCTTGCTGGACTCACAAGTGGCGAAAGTGCCGCATGGTAAGCTCTCTGCTGTGCAATTGACTCTGCTGGATGAAAAACTCGCTCAGCACCCTGAACGTCATACTTTAGTCTGGTTACACCACAATTCTTTGCCTGTGGGAAGTGCTTGGTTAGATCAACATATTCTTAAAAATCGCGATGAATTTTGGCAAGTTATCCAGCGCCATAGCAATGTAAAAACGGTTGTTTGTGGTCATGTTCATCAGGAAGTGGATGTGATGCACCAAGGCGTTCGAGTGTTAGCAACACCATCGACTTGTGTGCAATTCAAACCTGATAGCCAAGAGTTCGCTCTCGATGCAAAAGCGCCGGGTTGGCGAGAAATTGAATTGTTGCCAGACGGCAGTATAGAAACACAAGTAAAACGTTTACCCGCAGGGCAATTTCAGCCTGACTTTTCTGCAGCCGGATACTAAATATCATGACCAATAACCTCCTTCAGGGTAAAAAGCCTCTGCTGCTGTATATCCATGGTTTTAATAGCTCCCCACTTTCACACAAAGCCAACGTGATGGTCGAACACTGCTTGCAGCATAGGCCAGACATCAAAGTGTTGGTGCCACAACTGCCGTCATTTCCTACCGAAGCGGCTGCTTTGCTAAAAGAGTTAGTGGAAAAACATCAGCCTGATTATCAAATTGGTTTGATTGGAAGCTCGCTAGGGGGATATTTATCGGTATGGCTTAACCACACTTACGGTTTGCCAGCTGTTGTCGTCAACCCAGCCGTGAAACCCTATGAACTGCTGTTAGATTATCTTGGCGAGCAGTGCAATCCTTATACAAACGAACGCTACCAACTTGAAGCGCATCATGTGGAAGAGCTTAAAGCTTTGGATGTGAAAAAAATTGAGCGACCAAGGGATTTTTGGTTGTTACAACAAACCGATGATGAAGTGCTCGATTATCGCCAAGCCGTGTCGCGCTTTGCGGGCGCGAAGCAAACGGTGGAACAAGGCGGAGATCATAGCTTTGTTGGTTTTGAACGTTTCACACCGTCGATCATCGACTTCTTAGCGCTGTGAATTGACGCCTATTGGGCGGTGAAGAAGAAAGCAAGCGCACGGGCTGCGCTATACATTGCAGTTTAAATCTGTGATGATAATCCTCAATGCAACAAATTCAGCGACGCTTTGCTCGATTGTTACCTATACATAATCAAGCAAGGCGTATTTACCTGCAAATAAACTACATTTTCTAGAAAAGCATTCCGTATTATGACAGAACAATATAATGCTGGAGCCATTGAAGTTCTTAATGGCCTAGAGCCAGTACGTCGCCGACCTGGGATGTATACGGATACAACGCGCCCCAATCACCTCGGGCAAGAAGTGATCGACAACAGTGTCGATGAAGCGTTGGCCGGACACGCCTCCAAGGTTCAAGTGATTCTCCATCCAGATCAGTCGTTAGAAGTGATTGATAACGGGCGCGGTATGCCTGTGGATATTCACCCAGAAGAAAAAGTTTCTGGCGTGGAGCTGATTTTATGCCGCCTACATGCAGGCGGTAAATTCTCCAATAAAAACTACCAGTTCTCTGGTGGTTTACACGGTGTTGGCATCTCGGTTGTAAACGCATTATCCAAGCGGGTTGAAGTCACCGTTCGTCGCGATGGACAAGTGTATGAGATTGCATTTGAACACGGTAATAAAGTTTCGGAACTTGCCGTCACTGGTACTTGTGGCCGCCGCAATAAAGGCACCAGTGTGCATTTTTGGCCTGATGTGCAGTACTTCGATTTTCCCAACTTCTCTGTCACACGACTGCTGAATAATCTACGCGCCAAAGCCGTGCTATGTCCGGGCTTGGAAATCACCTTTAGCGATAAAGTGAATGGTGATGAGCATCGTTGGTATTATGAAGACGGTCTCAAAGACTACTTAGCCGAAGGCGTAAAGGGTTATACCTTATTGCCAGAGCAACCGTTTACCGGCGAGTTTGTCGCGGAGACGGAAGCGGCCAACTGGGCTCTGATTTGGCAGCCAGAAGGCGGTGAGATGATCACCGAAAGCTATGTTAACTTGATCCCGACCGCGCAAGGCGGCACGCACGTTAACGGTTTACGCCAAGGCTTGTTGGATGCGATGCGTGAATTTTGCGAATTTCGTAATTTATTGCCACGTGGCGTCAAGCTCACGGGCGAGGATGTATTCGATCGCTGTTCTTACGTGTTATCCGTCAAGATGCAAGACCCTCAATTTGCAGGGCAAACTAAAGAGCGTTTGTCTTCTCGTCAAACCTCCGCGTTTGTCTCTGGTGTCGTCAAAGATGCCTTTAGCTTATGGCTGAACGAAAAGCCGCAATTAGCTGAGCAATTGGCTGAAGTGTGCATTGCCAATGCGCATCGACGTATGCGCGCCAGCAAAAAAGTGGTGCGTAAGAAAGTGGCCTCTGGCCCTGCGTTACCCGGTAAATTGACCGATTGTTCAGTGCAAGATCTTAGCCGTACGGAACTTTTCTTAGTGGAAGGGGACTCGGCGGGAGGCAGTGCCAAGCAAGCAAGAGATCGTGAGTTTCAGGCGGTAATGCCATTGCGCGGTAAAATCCTCAATACGTGGGAAGTCTCTGCTGATCAGGTGCTGGCTTCGCAAGAAGTACATGATATTTCTGTTGCATTGGGTATTGACCCTGATAGCCCTGACTTGAGCGCACTTCGTTACGGCAAAGTGTGTATCTTGGCCGATGCCGATTCCGATGGGTTGCATATTGCCACCTTACTGTGCGCATTGTTTACTCGCCATTTCCGTGCTTTGGTTGAAGCCGGACATGTCTACGTGGCCATGCCACCTCTATTCCGAGTCGATTGTGGTAAAGAAGTGTATTACGCTCTCGATGAAGAAGAGAAAGAAGGCGTGCTGGAACGACTCAGTAAGAAAAAAGCCAAAATCAATGTGCAACGATTCAAAGGGTTGGGTGAGATGAACCCACTTCAACTTCGTGAAACCACGATGGACCCTAACACGCGACGCCTCGTTCAGCTCACGATTGATGATGATGAAGCGACGATGGAAATGATGGACATGCTGTTGGGTAAGAAACGCGCCGATGATCGACGCACTTGGCTGCAAAGTAACGGCGATTTGGCCGAGGTATAATATATGTCGATGGAAATGTCTTTTGACGGTGTGGAGCAGATGCCTCTGCGCAAGTTCACCGAGGACGCCTATTTAAACTACTCCATGTACGTCATCATGGATCGCGCGTTACCCTATATCGGAGACGGGTTGAAACCGGTACAGCGGAGGATTATCTTTGCGATGTCTGAGCTGGGTTTATCAGCCTCAGCAAAATATAAAAAGTCCGCTCGTACGGTCGGTGACGTGTTGGGTAAATATCACCCTCACGGTGATTCTGCGTGTTATGAAGCTATGGTGCTAATGGCTCAGCCGTTTTCTTACCGTTACCCTTTGGTTGACGGACAAGGTAACTGGGGCGCACCAGATGACCCGAAATCGTTCGCAGCGATGCGTTATACCGAAGCCAAACTCTCTAAGTTTGCCGAGGTGTTGCTTGGCGAATTAGGCCAAGGTACGGTCGAGTGGCAACCTAACTTTGATGGCACGATGAAAGAGCCACAAATGTTGCCATCTCGTTTGCCGCATATCTTACTCAATGGCATTACTGGTATTGCAGTGGGGATGGCGACCGATATCCCGCCACACAATGTACGTGAAGTCACCGACGCGACCATGCACCTGATTGATAACCCAAAAGCAGGTTTGACAGAGGTGATGGAGCACGTGAAAGGGCCAGATTACCCGACTGAAGCGGAAATCATTTCGCCTAAAGCCGATATTGAGAAAATTTATCGCACCGGTAAAGGCAGTATTAAGATGCGTGCGGTTTGGCACCAAGAAGGCAGTGAAATCGTGATTTCATCTTTGCCTCATCAGGTGTCTGGCGCGAAATTACTTGAGCAAATCGCGGCTCAGATGCGTGCTAAGAAATTGCCTATGGTCGACGATCTACGCGATGAATCTGATCATGAAAACCCGACTCGTATTGTGGTGGTGCCACGCTCGAATCGTATTGACTGCGAGCAGTTGATGAATCACTTGTTTGCCTCGACGGATCTTGAGAGAAACTACCGAGTGAACCTCAACATGATCGGCCTCGACAATCGCCCTCAAGTGAAGGGATTGGTACAGATTCTGTCTGAGTGGATCGAGTTTCGCCGTTCAACGGTAAGAAAGCGCTTGCAGTACCGTTTGGATAAAGTGCTTGCTCGGTTGCACATTCTCGAAG
The DNA here is from genome assembly GCF_050337555.1 of Vibrio profundum. Classification (NCBI taxonomy): domain Bacteria; kingdom Pseudomonadati; phylum Pseudomonadota; class Gammaproteobacteria; order Vibrionales; family Vibrionaceae; genus Vibrio; species Vibrio profundum. The sequence continues at coordinate 149,287 of NZ_JAKJTA010000008.1, read as the reverse complement.
GTTTGTTGATTGCCTATCTCAATCTTGATGAAGTGATTGATATCATTCGCAGCGAAGATGAACCGAAAGCCGTGTTGATCTCTCGCTTCGGTATTACTGGTATTCAAGCGGATGCAATTCTCGACATCAAGTTACGCCAATTAGCCAAATTGGAAGAGATGAAAATTCGCGGTGAGCAAGATGAACTGGAAAAAGAGCGGCAGAAACTGGAGCAAATATTAGGCTCTGAGCGCCGCCTAAATACTCTCTTGAAGAAAGAGCTTGCCGCCGATGCAGAAAAGTATGGTGATGATCGTCGTTCTCCACTGGTTGAACGCGCTGAAGCCAAAGCTTTGTCTGAACGAGATTTAGTACCGAGTGAACTAATTACGGTGGTCTTGTCAGAAAAAGGCTGGATTCGTCACGCGAAAGGCCATGAAGTTGATCCGTCAAGTTTGAACTATAAATCGGGTGATGGCTATCTAGCTCACGCCCGAGGTAAGAGTAATCAGCAAGCTATTTTCCTAGGTAGCGACGGGCGAAGTTATTCGTTGGAATCACATACTTTGCCGTCTGCACGTAGCCAAGGTGAGCCGATTACTGGGCGGCTGAATGTTTCTGCTGGCACCAATATGCGCCAGGTGGTGATGGGCGAGGAAGACCAATTATGGCTAATTGGCTCTGATGCGGGTTATGGGTTTGTGTGTAAAGGCACGGATTTGTTATCGAAGAATAAGAGCGGTAAAGCTCTGGTCAACTTGCCACAAAACTCGCAAGTAATGATGCCTCACCCCGTCGGAGATCTCGATCAAGACGAGATATTGGCGATTACAAACCTTGGCCGAATGCTACTCTTCCCATTGCGTGATTTGCCTCAGCTAAGCAAAGGAAAGGGCAATAAGATCATTAATATTCCGGCGGCGAAAGCGAAAGAACGAGAAGAGTTTGTCTCACATCTGATCGCATTTGCTCAGGGAAGCACGTTGACTTTATACGCAGGTAAACGAAAACTTGGTTTGAAGGATTCAGATCTTGATAGCTTTAGGGGTGAACGAGGCCGCAGAGGTGGCTTGTTGCCGAGAGGGCTGCAAAAAGTCACACGGGTAGACGTTGACTCACCAATAACGGATGAGCCGGAGTAATTGACTTAGCTTGTCCGCTTAAGCTCAGTTTCTATTGGAAGTTGAGATTAAAAAATAGACGTTGAGAATGAAAAAAACCTGCTCTGAGAGCAGGTTTTTTTATGTCACTTTTTTATCGTGAAGAGTTTTATCGTTGAGAGTGGTTAAGGTCGAGAATTAATCTCTCGGGTCTTCCGCCACATCAACCGGTAGCATGAGTTTCTTGCCGTGGCGTATTAAGCCAACGTTAACTGTTGTACCTGGGCGCAAGTTAGTGACGATATCCATCACACTTTGCCGTCCCGTTACTTTATGGCCACCAATGCTTACAATGACGTCTTGCGGTTTGAACCCAGCGTTAGCCGCTGGGCTGCTTGGCGTGATGCCCATGACGATAATACCGCCTAAGTGCTCCGTACCTGCAAGTTTTGAAGCAAGCGAGCTGACGTCTTGTGCATCTATGCCAATGTAGCCACGGATCACTCGCCCATCGGCGATGATTTTGTGCATGATCTTACTGGCTAATGGATACGGAATCGCAAATGAAATGCCATAGGTTTCGACCTCTGCGCCTGACTCTTGTTGGAATGAGGCGGTATTGATACCCACTAGCTCACCACGGGTATTAACCAGTGCGCCGCCAGAGTTACCTTTATTGATTGCCGCATCCGTTTGGATAAAGTCTTGGCGACTTCCCGCATTAATCGATGACCGACCAACGGCTGAGATAATGCCAAATGTGGTGGTCTGCCCTAAGTTGTAAGGGTTACCGATGGCTAATACAACATCGCCAACTTTGGCGCTGTATTTTGGGTTTAACGGGATGACTGGTAGGTCATTCATTTGTATGCGTAATACTGCGATATCTGTGCGGCGATCTTTACCCACTAGCTGAGCGGCAGCGACGCGACCATCTTGCAACGCCACGACGATTTGATCGGCATTGGCGATAACGTGATAGTTGGTAATGATATAGCCTTTTGCACTAACGATGACGCCGGAACCTAACCCTTGTGTCGATAGCTTAGTGCGATCGTTTTTGGTGTATTGGCGACTATAGATATTGACCACAGCCGGTGCGGCGCGTCTCACGGCATCGTTAAATGACAACTGTGCAACGGTAGCAGGCTCTGCTTCAGTCGTTGGCGGGATGATTTTGGAGCGTAGGGAAGGAACCGCTAATAATAAAATGAGGGCGGCCACCAAACCAAGGCCCATTGAGCGGAGTAACGTTTTTAGCATGCCTTCCTATCACTTTGCTTTATCGACCAAAAGCAAAAGAATAGCATTAGTTGAACGAATAACAAAAGAGCCAGCTGAAAAAGCGTGGCTCTTTTTATGTAGATGTTGGGCGCGGTATGCTATTTCACGATCAAATAGATAGTGCGATGCCCTCGCTGAACATTAAGCGCCAAAACGTTCGGTTTAGTTTTCAGCACTGCTCGTAGGTCTTTTAAGTTTTTCACTCGTTTGCGGTTAATGCTGACAATAATATCCCCTTTGTGCAGTTGATAAGCTTCTGCTGGAGAGCCTTCCTCAACGGCAGTAACTTTCACCCCTTCGATACCATCGTGGCCCGTCGTATCAGCGAGTTTTGCCCCGGTCAGTCCTTGGTGAAGTTTATCGGCGGCAGTATGGGGTTTGCTTTGTTCCCCTAATTTAACCGAATAAGTTTTGTGCTTGCCATCGCGCACGACCTCAATCTTAACGGTTTTTCCTGCTCCTAAAGTGGCGACTTTGGCCCGTAGTTCGCCAAAGGTTTTGATACTCTTATTGTTGACTGCGATGATAATATCGCCCGCTTTAATACCAGCTTTATCTGCGGCGCTATCTGGGATCACTTGGCTGACAAATGCACCTGTACTGGATTCGTAGCCTAACGCTTCTGCTAGCTCAGACGTGATTTCTCCGCCTTGAACGCCAAGCATGCCTCGTTTTACGGTGCCGTACTCTAGGATTTGGTCAGTGAGGTTTTTCATCATATTCGATGGAATAGCAAAGCCAATCCCCACATTGCCACCGTTCGGGCCTAGAATCGCGGTGTTGATTCCAATTAGCTCACCACGCAGATTGACCAATGCGCCCCCCGAATTACCGCTATTGATTGCTGCGTCGGTTTGAATGAAGTTCTCGAAGTTTTCGATATTGAGCCCACTGCGGCCTAGCGCAGAGACAATACCTGAGGTGACGGTTTGTCCTAGCCCAAATGGATTTCCGATGGCAACAGCAAAATCGCCCACCCGCAGTTTATCGGAATCGGCTATTTTTACTTGGGTTAAGTTTTTGGCGTTATCTAATTGCAATAGAGCAATGTCCGACATTTCATCACCGCCAACAAGCTTCGCGTCGTACTCTCTTCCATCATGCAGTTTCACGCGTATTTTCTTCGCGCCATTAATTACATGGTAGTTGGTGACCACATAGCGTTTCTTGGCGTTGATGATGACCCCTGATCCTAAGCCGCGAAATGGGCGTGCTTGTTCTTGTGCGTTAGGGCCAAAAAAGAAGCGAAATCGTTCAGGGATTGGTTGTTTTGATATTTGGGTGCCTTCGACGGCGATGCTGACGACAGCAGGTGTTACCTTCTCGAGCATCGGCGCTAAACTCGGTAACGGTTCGCCTTGAACCGAAGTTGGTAGCGCTGCGGCGACAGGCAGAGAGGTGAGCAATGCACTAATAGAAAGAATGGCAACTGAGAGCAAAGGCTTTTTCATCGAATCGTTCCTTGTTGTGAAAAACCTAGTTAACTCCCCAGTAGAACTGGTTAACTCTATGGGGCGATGGTTGTTTCGAATATCAATTCAATAGGCGCTGTGATTATTGTGAGCGGCAATCGTTGGCAAAGTTCCCCAATCGATAAGATTGGGGAATAAATGTCAACGTAGTGTCACAACTTCAGCAGATTGCACAAAAGGTTTCTCTGGCTCGGTAAGTAAACCAGTCGCACCGTTCGCATAATCTTTGGGAGCTTGATCGCCTGAGCTGCGTTTTTTATTTGTGGTCGTTGACTTGGTTTTGTGTTCGGTGGTTTTTTTAAAAAATGGGTTGTCTTGATCGGGTAGGTGAGACAAGAGATCAGAGGACGTCAGTTCCATGTGTTGATATAGACGGGTGTAATCTTTACCCAAAATATCGAGTAGCTCCGCTGTTTCTGAGAAGTGGGCTGCGACTTCTTGGCGTTTTTGTTCTAGTTCAAATTTAGCGGCATCTAGGTTCTTTTGCATCACCTTATGCTTTTTGTAATCTGGCGTTTTGAGGCGTGAAATAACCAGACCTATGATAATGCCGGCCACTAGGCCGACGAGTGCGAAAATCCAAGGCATAATAATTCCTTTTTTGATCAGATATGACCCCGCTAATACGGCGCTGTATTAGACATGTACCTTTGTCATGGTACTATGTCCGCCCTCAGCAATAAAGCGAAATACCGTTAGGGTCTGCTTATCCTGAAAGGCCAACAGATTCTCGTGTATTTGCTATTTCAAATATATCGTTAGCGAGCAGTGTGGTCATGACACCGAAACGAAAATATCAAAGCGACATTGAGCAGCTTGGCTTTCAAGAAGACGATGCTCAGCGTCGAGCGGTTGATGCTTTAGATAAGTTATACATTGAACTGATTGATTTTCTTAATGCGCCGATTGAGAAAAAGCGGCCTCTGCGTAAATGGTTTAAAAAAGGTACTATCGCGCCACAACCACCGAAAGGTCTGTACTTTTGGGGAGGAGTAGGACGAGGGAAAACCTATTTAATGGACTCGTTTTATGAGTCTTTACCGACCAGAAAAAAAATGCGGATGCACTTTCACCGCTTTATGTTGCGCGTTCACGACGAATTGCAACAATTGGGAGACATCTCCGATCCGCTTGAATCTGTAGCAGACAAGTTTAAAGAGGAAGCGGAAGTCATCTGCTTTGATGAGTTTTTTGTATCCGACATTACAGACGCGATGATCTTGGGGACTCTGTTCCAAGCTTTGTTTAAACGTGGCGTGGTGTTAGTGGCGACATCGAATATTCCGCCTAACGAGCTTTATCGCAATGGTTTACAGCGTGCCCGTTTTCTACCAGCCATTGAGCTTATCGAGAATAATTGCACAGTCTTGAATGTAGACAGTGGTGTCGACTATCGCCTACGAACTTTGACTCAAGCTGAGATTTACCACTTTCCGGCCGATGATGCTGCAGAAGAAAATTTTGAACGCTATTTCGAGCAGCTATCTGGTGAAGATAAGCACGTTGAGAACCAAATAGAAATTAACCATCGTCAGCTAGAAGTCATTAAAGAGAGTGATGGCATTTTGCATGCGTCTTTCGCCCAACTATGCCAAACAGCTCGTAGTCAGAACGATTATATTGAGCTATCTCGTTTGTATCATACAGTGCTGCTGAGTAATGTCGCGCAGATGGATGGGAACAGCGATGATGCGGCGAGACGTTTTATTGCGTTAGTGGATGAGTTTTATGAGCGACATGTAACTTTGATTATCTCTGCAGATGTGCCAATGGAGCAATTGTATAGCCGCGGCTTATTGGAATTTGAGTTTAGACGCTGCTTGTCGCGCTTAACCGAAATGCAAAGCTGTGATTATTTGGCGAAAGAGCACTTGTCATAGCCGAATTTAAGCTAGTTGGCCAATTGAAAAAATTCACTAAAAAAAGGTGATTTTTTCGTCTTACTTCTTTATAATCCTGCGACCCACCGTTACTGCAGGCGATTTTCTTCGGAATTTATTGCCAAGAGTGCCACCCACTCGAAGGGGTGATGACTGGGCTCTTAGACAGTGGGAGCATTTTGTATGCTCCTTTGAGTTTAAAATTAATTTAACGGGTTATTATTAGCATGAAAACTTTCGTTGCTAAACCAGAAACTGTAAAACGTGACTGGTATGTTGTAGACGCTGAAGGTAAAACTCTTGGCCGTCTAGCAAGTGAAATTGCATCTCGCCTACGTGGCAAACATAAAGCTGAATACACTCCTCACGTTGACACTGGTGATTACATCATCGTTATCAACGCTGAGAAAGTTGCTGTAACTGGCAACAAAGCTAAAGGTAAAGTTTACTACCGTCACTCTGAGTTCCCTGGTGGACTTAAATCAATCACTTTTGAAAAGCTGATTGATCGTAAACCAGAAATGGTTATGGAGCTAGCGGTAAAAGGTATGCTTCCACGTGGTCCTCTTGGCCGTGCTATGTACCGTAAGCTTAAAGTTTACGCTGGCGCTGAGCACAACCATACAGCTCAACAACCAAAAGTACTAGACATCTAATTGGGGATTTCGAAAATGGCAGAGAATCAATACTACGGCACTGGCCGTCGCAAAAGCTCAGCTGCACGCGTTTTTATTAAACCAGGCAGCGGCAACATCGTAATTAACAAGCGTAGCCTTGAAACTTACTTCGGTCGTGAAACTTCTTGCATGGTTGTTCGTCAGCCACTTGAGCTAGTTGAACTGACTGAGAAACTAGACCTATACATCACTGTAAGTGGTGGTGGTATTTCAGGCCAAGCAGGTGCAATCCGTCACGGTATCACTCGCGCGCTAATGGAATACGATGAGTCTCTACGTCCTGCTCTACGCTCAGCTGGCTACGTTACGCGTGACGCTCGTTGCGTTGAACGTAAGAAAGTTGGTCTACGTAAAGCACGTCGTAAACCTCAATTCTCTAAGCGTTAATTTCTTCTATCAAGAAATTGCGTTCAGTTTATACTGGATTGTGTTCAAAAAGCTTGGCATTTATGCCAAGCTTTTTTGTTTTTATGGCTGGGGAAATTGCAACAGCATCACGAATTCTCATTCCGTTCTATAATTTGTCATTTTTGCGACATCACGCCTGACTCTTCTCACAACTGCTACAAACCTCTTGCCTTACCTTGTCAAAAAGTAGGGGTTTAATTATGCTTTTCAGTCTAATAGACGCAAATAAACTCGTATTTTACTAGCCATACTCTTTAATTGGACATAGGGATGAATATCTATCCATAGGGAGTAATTTGGAGAATGTTGGATGAGCAATGTGCCTTTAAATAATGGACGCAGGCGCTTTTTGACGGCGACCACCGCTGTTGTGGGTGGTTTAGGAGCCGTAGCCGTGGCCGTGCCTTTTATTAAATCATGGAACCCTAGTGCCAAAGCTCGAGCGGCGGGTGCACCTGTGGAAGTCGATATCGGCAAATTGGAAGATGGCCAAATGGTGCGCGTGGAGTGGCGCGGAAAGCCTGTATGGGTGGTTCGTCGCCCGCAATCTGTTTTAGATAATCTGCCAAACATTGACGGACAACTACGCGACCCAGAATCTGAAGAGCCGCAACAGCCCGAATATGCGAAGAACGAACATCGCTCAATCAAACCTGAATACTTTGTTGCAGTCGGAATTTGTACCCATTTAGGCTGCTCCCCAACTTATTTGCCCGATACTTTTAGCGAGCAAGTACAAGGTGTTAAGTCTGGTTTTTTCTGTCCATGTCATGGTTCTAAATTTGATATGGCAGGGCGTGTTTTTCAAGGTGTACCGGCACCATTAAACTTAGTTGTACCCAAACATATGTATGTCACTGAGACGAAAATTATGGTTGGTTTAGATGAAACGGGAGAGGCGTGATGCAAGCACTGGTTGATTGGATCGAAAAGCGTTTACCTGTTGTTAATGCTTATAAGAAGCACTTGTCTGAGTACCCAATGCCAAAGAACTTCAATTTTTGGTATTTATTTGGCTCCTTAGCCATGCTGGTGCTCGTCAATCAGATCCTTACAGGGATTTGGTTGACAATGAATTACGAACCTTCTGGGGAAGGTGCGTTTGCTTCTGTGGAATACATTATGCGCGATGTCGATTACGGTTGGCTTCTGCGTTATATGCATTCGACTGGCGCCTCGGCCTTTTTTGTCGTGATATACCTGCATATGTTTCGCGGCCTGATTTATGGCTCATACCAAAAACCCAGAGAGTTGCTGTGGCTGTTTGGGATGCTGATCTTTCTTGTGTTGATGGCCGAAGCCTTTATGGGTTATTTGCTACCTTGGGGGCAAATGTCTTATTGGGGCGCTCAGGTGATCATCTCCTTATTTGGGGCTATACCCGTTATTGGTGATGATTTGACTCTCTGGATTCGAGGCGATTATGTGATCTCTGGAGCCACGTTGAATCGCTTTTTTGCCCTACATGTTATAGCACTACCAATCGTACTGTTACTCTTGGTTGTTCTGCACATATTGGCGTTGCATGAAGTTGGCTCGAATAACCCTGATGGTATTGATACCAAATTGCCAAAAGGAAGTATGGGCGAAGACTATAAAACTTCATTTCCATTCCACGAATACTATTCGAAGAAGTACGACATTATCGACTCAGTTCCGTTTCATCCGTATGGCACGGTGAAAGATTTCGTCGGTATTGCAGGCTTCTTGATACTGTTCTGCTACGTGCTGTTTTTTAATCCAGAAATGGGGGGGTATTTCTTAGAGCCACCTAACTTTGAAGCCGCTAACCCGTTGAAGACGCCCGAACACATTGCACCTGTGTGGTATTTCACACCTTTCTACGCCATTTTACGTGCGGTTCCTGACAAACTGTTAGGCGTGATTGCGATGGGGGCCTCTATTGCTGTGTTGTTTGTTTTGCCATGGTTAGATCGCTGCAAAGTGCGATCGTATCGATATCGTAGCAAATTGCATTTATTGAATATCACTCAGTTCATTATCTGTTTTGTCGCGCTAGGTGTGTTAGGGGCACTACCAGTCACACCCACGTTTACCTTACTCGCGCAGATATTCAGCTTAGGTTATTTCATGTTTTTCGTCTTGCTCTATTTTTACAGTAAAAATGAACGAACCAAGCCGCTACCAGAGAGGGTGAAATTCAAATGAAGATATGGATGTTAGTCATACTGGCAAGTTTCTCTTCTTTTGTCATGGCAGCGGGTTCGAATGTTCATTTGGATCATGCGAATAATGACTTATCGGATAAAGCATCACTGCAAAATGGTGCCAAGCTGTTCATGAATTACTGTTTTGGTTGCCACTCTACCCAATATCAGCGATACGAAAGGGTGGCCAATGATTTGAGTATCCCGCTCGATCTGATGAAGAAAAACTTGGTGTTCGATTCTGAAGCTAAGATTGGTCAGTTGATGAAGAATGCGATTCCACAAAAGTCGGCGGAAAAGTGGTTTGGTGCGCCTCCCCCAGATTTAACGTTGGTTGCGAGAGTGCGCGGGGTGGACTGGCTATACACCTACCTCCGAACTTTTTATGCTGATCCATCTCGCCCATTTGGTGTGAACAATATTGTTTTTCCGAGTGTTGGTATGCCGCACGTTTTGGAAGAGCTACAAGGTGTTCCACTACCAGTGTACGAAACTCATGAGGTAAATGGTAAGCAAGTAAAAGCAGTGGTAGCTGTACGCTCGGATGGTTCGGGAGAACTCAATCAAGAAGAGTACGACAGTGCTGTGCGAGACTTGGTCAATTTCCTTGAGTACTCTGGCGACCCGGTTAAATTGGAGCGCCATACATTAGGTTGGTGGGTGATGGGATTCTTGGCAATATTGACTTTACTCGTGGTATTATTGAAGAAAGAGTATTGGCGCGATGTTCACTAAATATGCTATAATGCCGTGCTAATAACCATATTCTATGTATGCAATGGAGGCCTAGCCTCCATTGCTTTTTATACCTGTAAGTGCTGGAGGGCTCCATGGCTGTAGCTGCCAATAAACGTTCTGTGATGACTCTATTTTCAAGTACATCTGATATGTGTAGCCATCAGGTTCGCATTGTTTTAGCCGAAAAAGGCGTAAGTGTTGAAGTTGAATTAGTGGACGAAGCAAACTTACCGGCTGAATTGATCGAACTGAATCCGTATAAATCAGTACCTACTCTAGTTGATCGCGAGCTTGCTTTATATGACTCGAAAATCATTATGGAGTATTTGGACGAGCGTTTCCCTCACCCGCCATTAATGCCAGTATACCCAGTGGCTCGCGGTAATAGCCGTCTGATGATTTACCGCATCGAGAAAAACTGGTACTCATTGGCAGAAAAAATTGTTCATGGCAATGCCGAAGAGTCAAACGCGGCGCGTAATAAATTAAGAAATGATTTACTGACTCTTGCTCCAGTTTTTGCTGAATACGAATACTTCATGAGTGAAGAGTTCAGCTTGATTGACTGCTACTTAGCACCATTGTTGTGGCGTTTGCCGCAGTTAGGTATTGAGTTGGTTGGCCCTGGTTCTAAAGAGCTTAAAATCTATATGAACCGTGTATTTGAACGTGATTCTTTCCTAGCTTCATTAACAGAAGCAGAACGCGAAATGCGCCTTTCTCGCTAATGGTTAGTTAATGGATATATCAAAAATGACACCGCGTAGACCTTATCTATTGCGTGCTTTCTATGAGTGGCTAGTCGATAACGAATTGACGCCTCATTTGGTGGTAGATGCAACTTTGCCCGGCGTTCGTGTTCCTGAAGAGTTTGTCCAAGATGGCCAAATTATTTTGAACATCATACCGAGAGCTGTTGGGAACTTAGAGTTGGGTAACGAAGCGATCACTTTCAACGCGCGTTTTAGTGGCCGCCCTCACTCTGTTATCGTTCCTATGTATGCTGTGCAAGCAATCTATGCTCGCGAAAACGGGGCTGGAACGATGTTTGAGCCTGAGGATGCGTATCAAATCGATATGGACTCAGATGAAGTATTACCAAGCCAGGTAACAGGTCTTTCTGTGGCAGAATTTGATGCTGAAGATGAGCCTGAGGCTGTCACTGCTGAAGAAATGTCGGACAGTGAGCCCTCTCGACCAAAAGGAAAGCCGAGCTTGAGAGTGGTTAAGTAAGGCGATATAGAGACGAAGATATAGATAAAAAAAAGCAGCGCTACGCGCTGCTTTTTTTATATGTGTCATTTAAGTCAATGTCACGAATTCGTTCGATAATACTTCTTGTTAAGAAGCTTTATCGTTGTATTGGAAGGCTTGAACTACACGCTTCACCCCAGAAATATTGCGGGTGATGTTAGTTGCAACATTGGCTTGCTGCGGGGTGACATAGCCAAATAAGAAGGTCTCTTTGTCTTCCGTAATAACTTTAATGTCTAGGCCATTAAGCTTGTGACTGGTCAGCAGCGCCGATTTTACTTTGGTGGTTATCCAAGTATCGTTACTGATTTTGCCTACGTCGAGAGGTGGCATGATACGAATCTCATTGTGCACAGCCTTAACCCCTTTCAGTTTACGTACCTTCTCGTCAAAGGCGTGGCTGATTTGCTCAGTATTGGCTTGGCCGATCAGAACCACGATACCGTTATAGCTGGTCGCCGTGATGCGAGCTTGACCTGAGTAGGGGGCTTTGTTGTTGATCCCGGCGACTTCTAGCTCAATATTTTTATCCGCCCAAATTTGGTCCGCGCTGCGTGGGTCGGTGACGACGACTGCGGTGGTTGCGGCTCCAGCTGCAAGCAGCCCAACGCAACCTGAAGTGGTCAAGATCATCAATGAGATGAATGCAGCGTATAGGTATTTCATCGTGTTACTCGTAGTGTGCTGGGAACAAAACTTGATCGATAAGATCGCACAAACAGTGCAGGGTTACCATGTGTACTTCGTGAATTCTTGCCGTCCGGTGAGATGGGATACGAATTTCGACATCATGCTCTCCCAGCAACCCAGCCATTTCGCCGCCATCTTTTCCCGTTAAGGCAATAATTGTCATATCACGAGTTACAGCTGCCTCCATGGCTTTGATAATATTTTTGCTATTACCGCTGGTAGAGATCGCCAGCAGAATGTCGCCCGCTTGACCAAATGCGCGTACCTGCTTGGAGAAAATTTCTTGATAATGGTAATCGTTGGCAACCGCTGTCAGTGTCGTGATGTCTGCGGTGAGCGCCATAGCTGGTAGGCTCGGGCGTTCGGTCTCGAAGCGATTGAGTAAGCACGAAACAAATTGCTGAGCATTGGAGGATGAGCCTCCGTTGCCGCAGCACAGCACTTTATTGCCATTAAGCAGGCTAGTGACCATAGCTTGGGCGGCATGAGTAATCACATCCGGTAACGCTTCGGCGGCAGCGATTTGAATCTGTATGCTTTCTTTAAAACTGTCTTTAATGCTGTCGAGCATTGTTTATCCTTCGGTTATTGCGTTTTGTATCCACTCAATATGCTCACCTTGTTGGTGGAGGGCGACCACATCGAATCGGAAGTCGGTAGTATGCACGGAAAGTCGCTGTCTCTGCAGCCAAAATTTTGCGGTAGCGACCAATTTTTTCATCTTATTTGGCGTTACGGTTTCTGCAGCATGGCCATAGCGTTGGCTTTTACGGTAGCGAACTTCGACAAAAACGACGGTCTGCTGATCTTTCATAATTAGGTCAATTTCACCACATTTGGCTAAAAAATTCCCTTCTATAAAGGTGAGCCCTTGCGAGAGCAAGTATTGCTTCGCGAGGGACTCATATTTAGAACCGATCTGCTTACGGTTTGTTAGAACCATATTCTGCCCAGCTTAATTGCCTTTGCACCACACATTGCTTGTTGATGCTGAGTACGCCTGTTTGACCGTTGATGGTATAACCGTCGATAACTTTCATTTGTGGCAGTTTTTCCATCAGTTGGTACGCGTCCATCCCTAGTGCTTCAAGTCGTTTCTCTGAGTTGGTGTTTTTTGGCCACAGTTGATGTATTTCGCTGGCTAACTCAGGAGTCGGGTGAATAATCATTGGGATGTCACTGTAGTTGATGCCGAAGAGATCTTCATACTCAGTATTACCGCTGTTGCTGGTGGAGTTGGCAAATAGTTTTGGCGGCGTTGCATCTGGGTTTACGGCGACTTCAATAAAAGGTTTTATCAGAGTTAGCTGGGCGCTGTCAGCGACGATATAGACAGAATCAACATCACGACGGCTTCTCGGCTGAGTCTCCAACGGTATTTTTATCAGGTTATCTATTTGAGCGATACGTTGCTGACTGGCTTGCAGGCCAAATGCGCTATTGATGTTTTTTTGCAATAAACGTTTGTCACCAAACTGGCTTACTGCCACCTCATCGGTGCTGTATTGACTCCACGCCGCTTTAAAGGCTTTGACGACTCGATCACCAAAGCTGCCTTGTGGGGCAAGAATCATAGGGTATTTGTAGCCTTGTTCAAATAGGTGTTTTGCGCCTTGGGCGGCTTCTTGCTCCGGAGAAAGTGCAAGATAACAAGTGTCGATACCTGGTTCTACCTGCGATGGAATGTTAAGCGCTAATGTCGGGATTGGCGTTGCCAATTGTGATTGTGCTTGTTGCAACTTTTTGACGTTGTTTTTTAGTAGCGGTCCAACAATAAAGTCAATGTGTTTGTTTTTCAACGTATCTTCAATGGCATTGCCATCGACACTGTTTGTATCAACAATGGTGAGGGTTGCATGTGGGTTACGCTCTTTATCATTGAGCATTTGCAGAATGAAACCGTCACGCACCAATTGCGCTGGTTTGGAGAACTTGCCCGTTAGTGGCAATAGCAATGCCGTGTGGACTGGCTTAACAAATTTCAGTGCCAATACATCTTGAATGTCTTTTGGCGTGTACTTGGCCGCAGGGTGTTCGTTGTTCTCCGCTAGCCAATGTTTCAGTGTGTTTTGCAGCTGAGGGATATTATTTGCCATCGTTTTCATATAGATCGCAAGTTGAAGCCAACCGTCTAAGATGTCTTCGTTTGGCTTAGGTTTTAACTCAGTAATCGCTTCAGGTGAGTACTGGTTGAGATTGTGCCAAACCTCGGCTGCGACCTTAGGTTGGTCGTCCTCTGGCAAGAAATCAGACAGCAATATAAGCTCTCGACTGGCTTGGAAATAATCATTAAGCCCCGTAAATGATTTGGCTCGTAGTTCGTGGTACTCCTTCCACTGAGAGTCATCTAAACGCCACCACAGCTCAAAATGTAACTGGTCAAGCGCTGGTTGGAATTGCTGAGTCTGGATCATCTGCTGTGCGAGGATCAGATCCAGCTCGGCTTTTTGCACGTGATTTAAGTTCTGCTGTGAGAGACGGTTAATGATCAACTTAGCTTGATCTTGATTATCTGCCTTAATGGATGCTTTTAATGCCATCACTAGCCAATCATTTTGCAGTGTTCCTACACTGCTATCGGCGCGCATAATATAGGTTTGCGCAGACTCAGTGGCAGGAGGCGTGATGTCGATAGTGCCAGTGCCAGTCGGAACAGAGGAACAAGCGGCCAACGTCATTGCCGCTACAATTGGAGTCAGTAAGCGTGTTACACTGATTTTCTTATGGTTCTTTCTTGCCATGAGTTCTTATATGATTCCATGTAAAATTGGTACTATATTAATCGTTCAAGTGATAGTTAACAAATGACAGATAGCAAAATAGCCTCGAATCACATCTCAACTCTCTACATTGTCCCTACGCCAATCGGTAATTTGGGCGATATTACGCACCGAGCGGTAGACATCTTGTCTAGCGTAGACGTTATCGCGGCAGAAGATACGCGCCATACCGGAAAATTACTATCTCACCTTAATATACACACTAAAACATTTGCATTACATGATCATAATGAACAGCAAAAAGCTCATGTGTTAGTTGAAAGGTTACTTTCGGGTCAATCCATCGCGCTTGTATCCGATGCCGGAACTCCGTTAATCAGCGATCCAGGGTATCACTTGGTCAGCCAATGTCGTCAAGCAGGAGTTAAAGTTGTGCCTCTTCCTGGCGCATGTGCGGTGATTACCGCTCTGAGTGCCTCAGGTCTGCCATCAGATAGTTTTAGTTTTGAGGGGTTCTTACCTGCTAAGAGTAAAGGAAGAAAAGATAAATTCCTCGAAATTGCAAAAGCGCATCGCACTTGTATTTTTTATGAATCGCCACATCGCATTCTTGAATCCTTGAACGATATGTTGTCTGTTCTTGGTGCGGAGCGAGAAGTTGTCTTGGCGCGAGAGATTACCAAAACCTTTGAAACCATCCAAGGCATGCCTCTGGGTGAATTGGTCGAATGGGTGAAACAAGATAGTAACCAGCAGCGCGGCGAAATGGTGTTATTGGTTCACGGCCATCGTGAAGACCGTCAAAGCGAACTGCCTGATGAGGCAACACGAACTTTGGCTATCTTGACCAAAGAGTTGCCGCTGAAAAAGGCGGCGGCATTGGCCGCAGAGATCTACAATTTGAAAAAAAATGCCCTGTATAAGTGGGGACTTGAGCACTTGGATTAATGTGAGTCGCTGAGAGTAAGCTCACATTGTACGATGTTTAAGCATAAAAACATCGCAAAGTGTGATCGTACTAGACAGGGGGTGCCCTTATCTATACAATTCGCCCCTGGAGTTGACTGGGTAGTCGCTGCTTCATCGCTGTCCTTCGGGAGACTGGTGGAGGGGAGGAAAGTCCGGGCTCCATAGAGCAGGGTGCCAGGTAACGCCTGGGGGGCGCAAGCCCACGACAAGTGCAGCAGAGAGAAAACCGCCGATGGCCCCGACTTTCGAGTTGTGGTGCACAGGTAAGGGTGAAAGGGTGCGGTAAGAGCGCACCGTGCGGTTGGTAACAGTCCGTAGCAAGGTAAACTCCACCCGGAGCAAGACCAAATAGGCTTCCACATTGCGTTGCTTCGCGTAAGGAAGCGGGTAGGTTGCTTGAGCCAGTGAGCGATTGCTGGCCTAGACGAATGGCTACTGCCGTGCAAACGGTACAAAACCCGGCTTACAAGTCGACTCCTCCCTATTATACCCATCATAGTGTTCGCACTATGATGGGTTTTTTACTTGTCGCTGACGAAAACTATTATCCAAATACTAGAATAAGCTCAATATCATAGGATGCCTGTTCTAGCGGTGATATAGTGTTATCTATGCTGATTAACAATCGCTGCAGACTCTAATTCATCCCTGTTTTACGAGAAAAGAATGACTGAACCTTTCCAACACATATCTGTATTGTTAAATGAGTCAATCGATGGTTTAGCAATCAAACCTGATGGCGTGTATATCGACGGTACGTTCGGTCGCGGCGGTCATAGCCGAGTTATTCTCTCTAAATTGAATGAAAACGGACGCTTGTACTCGATTGATAGAGACCCACAAGCGATCGCTGAAGCCGCGAAAATTAACGACCCACGCTTTACTATCATCCATGGTCCATTTTCTGGTGTTGCACAATACGCCGAGCAACATGACTTGGTGGGTAAAGTAGATGGTGTACTGTTTGATTTAGGTGTGTCTTCGCCGCAGCTTGATGACGCTGAACGCGGTTTTAGTTTCATGAAAGATGGCCCATTGGATATGCGCATGGATCCGACGTCAGGTATGCCAGTATCCCAATGGCTACTTGAAGCCGATCTTGATGACATTACTTGGGTGATTCGTGAGTTCGGTGAAGATAAGCACGCTCGCCGCATCGCAAAGGCCATCGTTGCTCACCGTGATGATGAAGAGAAAGAGCCACTAACACGTACTAGCCACTTAGCTAAATTGATCTCTGAAGCTGCGCCGAAAAACTTCAAAGAGAAAAAGCACCCAGCGACTCGAGCTTTTCAGGCGTTTCGTATTTATATCAATAGTGAACTTGAAGAAATCGATATCGCTTTGAAAGGGGCTTTGAGTGTCTTGGCGGTTGGCGGTCGACTGTCTGTGATCAGTTTCCACTCGTTAGAAGACCGAATGGTTAAGCGTTTTATCCGCAAAGAGAGTCAGGGCCCACAGGTGCCACATGGACTACCGCTCACTGAAGCTGAAATTCGCAAACTAGGCAGTGCCAGCATGAAGGGGATTGGCAAAGCCACTAAACCTTCAGAGCAAGAAGTCGATATTAATGTGCGTTCTCGCAGTTCTATGCTGCGCGTGGCCGAAAAACTATAGTGTTATAGCAATGGGGAACTCAGCGCCAAATCTAGCGAAACTGGTTGCCAAAGATCTGGTGACAGTCGGCCGAGTTCCTTTCATTTTGCTAATGTTGATTTTAGCGACGGCACTTGGGGTGGTATTAACAACCAATATGTCTCGTCTGGCTATTAGCGAAAAAGATCATACTTTGAACACCCGCCAGAAGCTGGATAATGAATGGCGCAACTTACTGCTGGAAGAAACGTCACTGTCTGATAGCAGCCGAGTGGAAAACATAGCAAAAACGGATTTGCATATGCAAAGGCCGAACTCAAGTAAGGAAGTGGCGTTTTCAGAGTAATGATGAAACGAGAATCCCCCCAACCGAACCCCGAGCAACACCCTAACCCTGAGAAAAAACCGACATTATTGATTCAATGGCGTTTTTATCTCGTTCTGTTTTTTGTTTTTTGTGCATTTGCGGTTTTAGTCGGCCGAATTGCTTATATACAAGTTGTTGACCCTGGCAACTTGATTCATCAAGGTAACATTCGCTCAATACGAGCTAAAGCTCTCCCTTCTGCACGCGGCATTATTTACGATCGTAACCAAGAACCTTTGGCTGTGAGTGTCCCTGTTGATGCAGTATGGGCCGATCCTGCGACGATTATCAAAGAAGATGGCTTGAAAAATGTTAACCGTTGGTATGCATTGGCCGATGTATTGGGTTTAGATAGACACGCCTTAGTTAAAAAAATTAGAGATAACAAAACTCGTCGATTTATTTACCTGCAGCGTCAGGTTGGGTCCGCGATGGCTAATTATGTTCGAGAGTTAAAACTCAAAGGTGTTGGCCTTAAATCAGAGTCACGCCGTTATTACCCCGCAGGGGAAGTGAGCGCGCATATTGTGGGGGTGACCGGTATTGATGGGCATGGCCTTGAAGGGGTTGAGCGTAGTTACGACAATTGGCTAACTGGAGAAGCGGGTAAACGCGTGATTCGTAAAGACCGCTATGGCCGAGTTGTCGAAAATATCTCGCTGGAGAAGCGTGAAGAGGGTAAGCCTTTAACCCTGACTATTGACCAACGAATTCAGTCTATTGCGTATCGAGCTGTCAAACAAGTGGTCGCGGATTACCGAGCGACCTCAGCCTCAGCGGTATTAATAGACGTCAAAACTGGCGCGATTTTAGCGATGGTCAATGCGCCATCCTACAATCCTAATAACCGTGCCGATCTTAAGAGTTATACCATGCGTAACCGGGTGATCACCGATTCTTTTGAGCCAGGCTCGACGGTGAAACCATTTGTGATTCTAGCGGCGTTAGATAATGGCGTCATTACCCCAGATACAGTGATAGACACCGGCAACGGTGTGATGCGTGTCGGTGGAAGTTTAGTCACCGATACGGAAAAAGTGGGTAAAGCTGATCTAACGACCATTTTGAAAAAGTCGAGTAACGTCGGGATGGCGACTATCGCACTGCGCATGCCAATTGATGCCATTTTACATATGTATCGGGCTGTGGGGTTTGGCCAACTATCGGGTCTGAACTTGATCGGTGAAACGACGGGTATTTTCCCCGATCGACGTCGCTGGTCAAAAATAGAAATCGCTACCTTGGCTTTTGGTTACGGTTTGAGTATCACTCCACTACAGTTAGCGCATGCTTACGCTACACTTGGCAATTATGGCGACTACTTACCACTGCATATCGTGAAAAATAACGGAAATGTTAAGGGCAAACAGGTGTTTGGCCATGAAAATGTCAAACGGGTTCTAAAAATGCTCGAGGCTGTTGCTCAGCCCGGCGGTTCAGCGGTAAGAGCGGCTGTTCCTGGATATCGCGTCGGTGCGAAAACGGGGACATCACGTAAAGCGGCCAACGGTTCTTATAGTAATGAGTATTTTGCTTATACGGCAGGTATTGCCCCGATCAGCAACCCAAGATTTGCGCTGGCGGTGATGGTTAACGAGCCACAAGGTGATAACTATTACGGCGGTACAGTTGCGAGCCCTGTTTTTTCCAAAATTATGAAAGGGGCGCTGCAAATATTCAATGTTCCGCCCGATGCTAAATAATTAAGAAGCAATCTTTATGAAGTCAGTAATCACATTGGCAAAATTACTTTCGCCATGGTTCGATATGCAAGGTACGCCTCACGCGGAGCTTGAAATTAATCAACTTGTTTTAGACAGTCGTAAGCTAAAAGTGGGCGACACCTTTGTCGCGATTGATGGTCACGCTATTGATGGACGTCGTTTTATCGACTCAGTAGCACAAAGTGGCGCTAATTGTACAATTGCACAAGCCTCCGATGCGCACCCACATGGCAGTTGGCAGAGTGTCGGTGCGATGCCAGTCATTTATATCGAAGATTTACCCAATACTCTTTCCGCTATGGCCCAGCGTTTATATCCGGTTGAGCATTCGCGTTTAATCGGGGTGACAGGTACGAATGGTAAAACGACAATTACTCAATTGATTGCCCAATGGTTAGAATTGCTTGGCAATACAACGGCCGTTATGGGAACAACTGGCAATGGTTTTTTAAGCGATTTACGCCCGGCTGAAAATACCACCGGGAGCGCCATTGATATCCAGCGTGAACTGAGCCAGCTTGATCAAGCGGGAGCACAAATCACAGCGCTGGAAGTGTCGTCACATGGTTTAGTTCAGGGGCGAGTCAAAGCTTTGCCTTTTGCTGTTGGGGTTTTTTCTAATCTGAGCCGAGACCACCTAGATTATCACCATACAATGGCAGAATACGCCAATGCCAAATTGACCCTGTTTACGGAGCACGATTGCCAGCACGCGGTGATCAATGTCGATGACGAAGTTGGTTATGCGTGGATGGATCATTTACAAGAGGCCTTGGCGGTCTCCCTTAAACCAGTCGCCGGATTTGAACGTGCTATTTGGGCAAATAATGTCGCGTACTCAGAGCAAGGCATAACGATTGATTTTGATGGTCTATATGGGCAAGGTCAGCTCAATGTTCCTTTGATCGGTGAGTTCAATGCTTCTAATACTATGCTTGCTTTTGGCGCTTTATTGATCCTAGGCTTCGATAAACAAAGCTTGATAGAACAAGCAAATCAGTTGTGCTCTGTGATTGGTCGAATGGAGCTTTTTCAAGCGGATTGTAAGGCCAAAGTGGTCGTTGATTACGCCCATACACCGGATGCGTTGGAAAAAGCGTTACGCGCTCTACAAGTTCACTGCCAAGGCAAACTGTGGGTGATCTTTGGTTGTGGCGGCGATCGCGATACCGGTAAGCGCCCTTTGATGGGAGCAATCGCAGAAAAATTGGCCGATACAGTGCTCATTGCAGACGATAACCCTCGAAGTGAAGATCCCGACACAATTGTGACAGATATTTTGCGTGGTGTTAATAATCCCCAACGTGTTTTGATAGAGCATAGCCGATTCGCCGCACTTGAGCAGGCCATACAGAGCGCTCGAGTCGATGACATCATTTTGTTAGCGGGTAAAGGGCATGAAGACTATCAAGTGATGAGCGAGGGGACAATCCATTATTCCGATCGTGAATCGGCCGCTTCTCTACTAGGAATCGAATTATGATCGCAGTGTCACTCAGCCAGTTATCTAACGTGTTGGATGCCAAGCTTATTGGCGAAGACCTCAACATTGATTCTGTTTCAACCGACTCTCGACATATCGACGGGCAAGGCTTATTTATCGCTTTAGTTGGCGACCGATTTGACGGACATCAGTTTGCTCAGCAAGCTATCACGCAAGGGGCGGTTGCTTTGCTCGTGTCTACACCATTGGACGTATCTGTTCCCCAGTTGGTGGTTTCTGATAGCAAATGGGCACTTGGTCAGATTGGCGCTTGGGTACATCGTCAATGCCAAGCGAAAACCGCAGCGATTACAGGTAGCTGTGGTAAAACGACAGTGAAAGAAATGCTAAGCAGTATTTTGTCTCGTAAAGGGCAGCTGCTCGCCACGCTGGGTAATTTCAATAATGACATCGGTGTACCTCTAACCTTATTACGCGAAACTAAAGGCGATGAGTTTGCGGTATTGGAGTTAGGGGCCAATCATATTGGTGAAATTGCTTATACGACGAAGCTAGTTCAACCAGACGTGGCGCTAGTTAACAATGTTGCTGCGGCGCATTTAGAAGGTTTCGGTTCTTTAGATGGCGTTAAGCAAGCGAAAGGCGAAATTTATCAGGGTCTGCAGCCCGGTGCGGATGCGATTGTTAATTTGGATAGTCATGGTGGAGCGAGTTGGGACGCAGTTTTGCAAGATAAAGTAGTGCGCACTTTCTCTATGAAAGATAACCAAGCGGACTTTTTTGCTTCTGCGATTGAATTGACATCTGCAGGCGAAGCTCAATTTTTGCTCCATACTCCCGAAGGACAGTGCCCGATTCAGCTTGGTCTTGTTGGCGAACACAATGTCGGCAACGCATTAGCGGCCTCGGCTCTCGCATTTTCACTAGGCGCTAGCCTTGTTGATGTCCAGCAGGGATTAGCTGAACTTTCCGGTGTAAAAGGCCGTGTAGAGCGGATAATATTACGTCATAACATAGATTTGATTGATGATAGCTATAATGCCAGTGTTCCCGCAATGGAAGCGGCCGTTGATTTGCTACATCGCCTCGAAGGTAAAAAATGGCTTATTCTCGGCAATATGGCGGAACTCGGGGAACAAAGCGCTACGTTACATCGTCAAGTCGGAGAGCGCGCTGCACAGTATGATTTTGAACATGTCCTGACTTATGGCTATGATGCGGCTGTGATTAGCGCGTTATGTCAAGGTGAGCACTTTTCTACTCATTCAGATTTGCTGGCCTACATTGAGCAGCATTTACCACTAGACCCACCCCATAAACACACTTTATTAGTTAAGGGAGCCAATAGCGCTGGTATGTTCCAGATAGCAGCTTCTTTGCAGGAGATTTATTCATGATTATTTGGCTAGCGCACTTATTACAGCCATATTTCTCTTTTTTTCGCTTGTTTGAATATCTGTCTTTTCGAGCCATTTTTAGTATTTTGACCGCATTGATTCTGTCTCTTTGGATGGGACCAATCTTGATAAAACGCTTGCAGTTATTGCAAATTGGTCAAGTTGTACGTAATGACGGCCCTGAGTCGCATTTTAGTAAACGCGGGACGCCAACCATGGGCGGGCTCATGATTCTTGCCGCCATCGTGATCACCGTATTGCTCTGGACAGACCTTTCCAATCCTTATGTTTGGGCTGTATTGGCGGTGCTGGTGGGTTATGGCGCTGTCGGTTTTGTCGATGACTATCGTAAAGTCGTGCACAAGAATACTGATGGTCTCATTGCGCGTTGGAAGTATTTCTGGCAATCGGCGATTGCTTTAGTGGTTGCGTTTGTTTTGTATGTGCATGGCAAAGACACCACGGCAACCCAGTTGGTGGTGCCATTTTTCAAAGATATCATGCCGCAACTTGGCCTGTTTTATATTCTGTTAACCTATTTTGTGATTGTGGGCACCAGTAATGCGGTTAACCTCACTGATGGTCTTGATGGGCTAGCTATTATGCCGACAGTTTTGGTGTCTGCGGGAATGGCAGCCATTGCATGGGCGACCAGTAACTTCAATTTTGCTAACTACTTACACATCCCTTATGTGCCATTGACGTCGGAGTTGGTGGTGGTGTGTACGGCGATGGTCGGAGCCGGTCTTGGTTTTCTTTGGTTCAATACCTACCCAGCGCAAGTCTTTATGGGCGATGTCGGCTCATTGGCTTTAGGTGGCGCATTAGGGACGATTGCTGTATTGGTTCGCCAAGAGTTTGTGCTAGTGATTATGGGCGGGGTTTTTGTTATTGAAACCTTGTCAGTTATTTTGCAGGTCGGTTCTTACAAATTGCGTGGGCAGCGCATTTTCCGTATGGCCCCGATTCATCATCATTATGAGTTGAAAGGTTGGCCAGAGCCGCGCGTGATTGTGCGATTTTGGATTATCTCTATTGTCTTGGTATTAGTTGGCTTAGCTACGTTGAAAGTCCGCTGATCGAGAGTGGCTGAATAAACATGTCAGCCACTTGTTTTTGCGTTCAAGCTGTACAAATAAGGACCCTACCACATGAATTCTTGGCAAAGTATTCACAACGTCGTCGTCGCTGGGCTCGGGATCACTGGTCTCTCGGTGGTGAACTACCTTAGCCAACACTCGCAACCATTATCAATCAAGGTTATTGATACTCGCTCACAAGCGCCTGGTGCTGAGTCTCTAGCCGAACACATCCCTTTACACCAAGGCAGTTGGCAAACTGATTGGTTGCTGGCCGCTGACTTGATTGTTTTGAGCCCAGGTATTGCGCTATCTACCCCAGAAGTTCAAGAAGCGATCGCGCATGGCGTGCGAGTGGTCGGAGATATTGAGCTGTTTGCATGGCAGGTAGAGAAACCTGTTATTGCTATTACGGGTTCAAACGGTAAAAGTACGGTGACTGATTTAGCGGGTAAAGTGGCGAGTGCATGCGGGGTTAAAGTGGGCGTTGGGGGTAACATCGGTGTGCCAGCTTTGGACTTGCTGGCGCAAGAGTGTGATGTGTATGTGTTGGAGCTGTCTAGTTTCCAATTGGAGACCACCTCCAGTTTAGGTTTGTCTGCGGCTGCTTTTCTAAATTTGTCGGAAGACCACATGGATCGCTACGATTCTATGGCGGATTATCAGCAGGCGAAACAACGTATTTTTAGTCATGCCGAAGCCTGTATCGTTAATCAACAAGACTCTGCAACCTATCCAAAAAATGCGGATAGTAATCGTCTAGTGGAGTTCAGTCTTACTGAGAATACACGTTATGGCCTAGGTCAATATCAAGGGCAAGAATGGTTGTTGGTGGATGGCGAACCTGTCATGGCGAGCGATGATGTCGCCTTGGTTGGGCGACACAATCTAGCTAACGTGTTGGTGGTGATGGCGCTGCTCAATGAAAGCGGGATAGATTTCAGGCTTGGGTTGGACTGTTTTAAGTCCTACGGCGGTTTAACCCACCGATGCCAAGTTGTCGAGCGCGGTCGAGGCGTAAAATGGGTTAACGATTCTAAAGCCACCAATGTGGCCAGCACCGTAGCGGCGTTGGCTGGATTAACGCTAAAAGGGCGACTGTATCTATTAGTGGGTGGTGATGGTAAAGGGGCTGATTTTAGTGAATTAGCGGAGCCGTTGTCATCCCTCAACGTACAGCTGTGCTGTTTTGGTCGTGACGGTGAACAGTTTATGTCATTGCATCCTAATAGTCAGCAATACACAAATATGGATGAAGCGATCTCTGATCTAGCCAAGCAGCTAAAAGAAGGCGACATGGTGATGCTCTCGCCAGCTTGTGCCAGCTTTGATCAATATAAGAATTTTATGGTGAGAGGCGATGCGTTTACTGCCTTAGCCCATCAATACGCCTAACTTAGGTATCTGCGGAAGGTTGTCACGACATGCAACTCAAGAGTTCTGTTTCAAGTGCCAAGCGCTGGTTATCCCAGTCGTCATCAGAAGCGCTTTTTGATCGTCAGCTCGTCTGGATTTCACTGGGCCTGATGGTGTTTGGTTTGGTGATGGTTGCATCGGCCTCATTTCCAGTGAGCACTCGGCTAACGGGCCAGCCCTTCTATTTCATGACTCGTCACGCACTGTTTTTATTGCTGTCGCTGTGTGCGGCGGCTGTGGTGTTACAAATACCGACTCAAAAATGGCTGCAATACAGCTCTTGGTTTTTATCTCTGTCCTTTATTATGCTCGTTGTTGTGTTAGTGGTTGGACGTTCGGTGAATGGGGCATCGCGCTGGATCCCATTAGGATTTTTTAACTTACAGCCAGCAGAAGTATCCAAGTTATCGCTATTTATCTTTATGTCGGGATATTTAGTACGAAAGCAAAGTGAAGTGCGAGCGACCTTTTTCGGCGGGTTTATGAAGCCGATTATGGTGTTTGGAGCCTTGGCGCTATTGCTGCTTGGCCAGCCAGATTTAGGCACAGTGATTGTAATGCTGGTGACCTTGTTTGGTATGCTGTTTATCGCAGGTGCCAAATTGTCGCAATTTTTGGCGCTGATGATGGCGGGAATTGTCGCGGTTATCGGCTTGATATTGGCCGAGCCCTATCGAGTCAGGCGGGTCACCTCTTTTCTTGACCCTTGGCAAGATCCTTTTGGTAGCGGCTATCAGCTGACTCAGTCCTTGATTGCGTTTGGTCGTGGCGGTTGGTTTGGTCAGGGGTTAGGCAACTCGATTCAAAAGCTAGAGTATTTGCCAGAAGCGCATACCGACTTTGTCTTTTCTGTGATTGCAGAAGAGCTTGGTATTGTTGGTGTGGTGTTGGTATTAATGCTGGTATTCAGCCTCGTGTTTAAAGCCATCATGATTGGTAAACGGGCTTTTGAACAAGAGCAAAATTTTGGAGGCTATTTGGCCTTTGCGATAGGAATATGGTTTGCCTTTCAAACTTTGGTCAATGTTGGCGCTGCGGCGGGGATGATGCCGACAAAAGGCCTGACTTTGCCCTTAATTAGCTACGGCGGCTCAAGTTTGTTAGTTATGTCAGTTGCGGTGGCAATTTTACTGAGAATTGACCACGAGACCCGCATAAAAAAGAATAATGAAGAATTAGTGGAACAGGTTCCAAATGAAGCACAATAAAAAACGATTAATGGTGATGGCTGGTGGAACAGGGGGGCATATCTTTCCTGGATTAGCTGTGGCTAAAAAACTCCAGCAGCAAGGCTGGGAGGTGCGGTGGTTAGGCACGCCAGACCGAATGGAAGCGGAGTTAGTACCTAAACATGATATCGAGATCGATTTCATTCGCGTAAAAGGGCTACGTGGCCAAGGTCTAGCCAAACTTTTGGTCGCGCCACTGCAGATCATGAAAGCCATTGTGCAGGCTCGTCGTCATATGCGGGCGTGGCAGCCTGACGCGGTACTTGGTATGGGCGGCTATGTGAGTGGTCCTGGTGGCGTTGCGGCTAGGTTGTTGGGTATTCCCGTTATATTACATGAGCAAAATGCGGTTGCTGGGCTGACTAATCGTTGGCTGGCGAAAATCGCGAGCAAGGTTTTTCAAGCTTTTCCTGGCGCGTTTCCTAAGGCGGAAGTAGTAGGCAATCCCGTTCGCGAAGACGTTATTGCGCTATCTGAACCCTCTCAACGCATGGCCGAGAGACAGGGGCCTATCAGGATTTTGGTGATGGGTGGCAGTCAAGGCGCGCAAATATTAAATCGCACCGTCCCTGAATCTCTAGCAACGCTAGGTCGTAATGTCGAAGTATGGCACCAAGCAGGAAAGAACAATCAGCAAACGGTGGAAAGCGCCTATCAAGCTCAGCAAATCGAACCGTTCTCAGTGACTGAATTTATAGATGATGTAGCCAAGGCCTACGATTGGGCAGACTTGCTGATCTGCCGCTCTGGCGCGTTAACTGTATCGGAAGTGTCTGCTGCGGGCGTTGGTGCGATTTTTGTTCCCTTTATGCATAAAGACCGCCAGCAAGCATTAAACGCTGATCACTTGGTGGAATGTGGGGCGGCAAAAATGATAGAACAGCCCAATCTTACGGCAGAAGGGCTACGCCACACTATTTTAGAGTTAGACAGAACCACGCTAATGGATATGGCGACTCACGCGCGCAACGCCGCGAAAACCCAAGCTGATACGATTGTGGCGGACGCAATCATCACGCTAGCTAGATAATGAGAAATGCAATGACAGTACAACATACGCAAAATTTGGCTCGCATCCGAGCTGTGGTTCCGGAAATGCGCCGCGTAAAATGCATTCACTTTGTTGGTATTGGTGGCGCGGGAATGAGTGGTATTGCCGAAGTTTTGCTTAACGAAGGCTACCAAATTACGGGTTCAGACATTGCACATAATGCAGTAACGAATAGGCTCACTGAAAAAGGTGCCACGATTTATATTGGTCATCAGGCAAGCAACGTGGAACAAGCCAGTGTCATCGTAGTTTCTACCGCGATTAGTGAAACCAACCCAGAGGTATCCGCCGCGCGTGAGCGCAGAATCCCAGTGGTTCGCCGAGCTGAAATGCTGGCTGAATTGATGAGGTTTCGACATGGTATCGCTGTTGCCGGTACCCATGGCAAGACAACGACTACAGCGTTGGTCACACAAATTTATTCGGAAGCCAACTTAGATCCTACGTTCGTCAACGGTGGTTTAGTGAAAAGTGCTGGCACTAACGCACGTTTGGGCTCAAGTCGAATCTTGATCGCAGAAGCTGATGAAAGCGATGCTTCTTTCTTGCATTTACAGCCGATGGTGAGCATTGTCACTAATATAGAAGCCGACCACATGGATACCTATGGTGGGGACTTCAATACGCTAAAGCAGACATTTATCGATTTTCTGCATAATTTGCCATTTTATGGCCAAGCGATTTTGTGTATTGATGATCCCGTGGTGCGTGAATTGATTCCACAAATCAGCCGCCAGGTGATTACTTATGGTTTTTCAGACGATGCGGATGTGAAGATTGAACAATATACTCAAGATCGTCAGCAAGGGAAGTTTACGGTGACACGTAAAGGGCGTGAAAATCTTATCATCACGCTCAATATGCCTGGTCAACATAATGCCCTGAATGCAGCCGCTGCCATTGCGGTGGCCACAGAAGATGATGTGGATGATGAGGCCATTTTAAAGGCGATGGCGAATACCCAAGGTACGGGGCGTCGATTCGAGCATTTAGGGGAATTTGAAACAGGTAATGGCAGTGCCATGTTAGTGGATGATTATGGTCACCATCCGACTGAAGTCGATGTGACTATCAAAGCCGCTCGTAATGGTTGGAAGGATAAGCGTTTAGTCATGGTGTTCCAGCCTCACCGCTATAGTCGTACTCGAGATTTGTATGATGATTTTGCTAGTGTGCTCGACCAAGTCGATGTGCTGATCATGCTCGATGTATACGCGGCAGGGGAGCAACCGATTTCTGGCGCAGATGGTCGCGCGTTATGCCGTACTATTCGTGGCCGAGGCCGATTAGACCCTATCTTTGTGCCTGATACGCAAGCGTTACCAGCAGTTTTAGCTAATGTTTTGCAAGATGGTGATTTGGTACTGACGCAAGGCGCTGGAGATGTGGGTAAAGTAGCCAAACAATTAGAATCACTGCAGCTCAATATTGACGCGATGAAGATAAATTCGTAAAGATGCATAGCTAACGCAGCTGAAAGTGAGCAAATAATAGCTAATGGCTTGAGTTTTATCACTTTCAACATTTGCTACTTTTGACTTCGTCAGTATAATTCCTAGGTTATAGTGCTTTTTTGACTCAATAGCCTTGAATTAAGAAGTAAAACGTCTAATGAGTACAGGGATAACGGATTTTGACTGATCGAGCTTTGAAAGAAAGCCCCCAAGTTTCTAAATATTCGTTTTTGAAAAAGCACGCAACAGGCATAGGATTTTTTGTGTCAGTGTTGTTATTGATCACAGTGTTACTGTATATGACCTTGTCCTGGATGTGGGACAACAATCGCTTACCTCTATCTAGAGTGGTGATTCAAGGTAGCTTGAATCACGTAAGTGCTCAGGATGTACAGCGGTCATTGAACAACATTGGCTATATTGGCACGTTTATGTCTCAAGACGTAAGCACCTTGCAGCAAGCTGTGTCGTCGATACCATGGGTAGAGCATGCTTCAGTACGCAAGCAGTGGCCAAATACCATTAAAGTATTTTTGACAGAGTACCACGCTGTGGCTGTCTGGAATGGACGGCAACTGCTCAATAGCAAGGGCAAAGTTTTTGACGGGGATGTTGCGCAGCTACATCACCCAAGAGTCAAACTATATGGTCCGAAAGGAACCAGTAGTGAAGTGTTAGCCGTTTGGCAAGACAATGAACCGAAGTTTCAGCGTTTAGGATTGAAGATAGCTTCTATCGTATTGAATCAGCGCAGAGCTTGGCAGATCATCTTGACCAACGGAGTGAGATTAGAACTAGGTGAAGATGCGCTGTTGCAACGTATTACTCGATTTATCTCGTTATACAAACAACTCGGGAATAAAGCTGACCAGGTCAGCTATGTTGACCTCAGGTATGATACGGGAGCAGCTGTTGGCTGGCTGCCTGATGAAGAATCAAAGCAAGAGAGTTAAAGATGACTAGGACCGCGGATGACAACATAATTGTGGGTCTTGATATCGGGACTGCAACAGTATCTGCTTTGGTCGGTGAGCTTTTACCAGACGGTCAAATCAATATTATTGGCGCTGGCAGCAGTCCATCGAGAGGCATGGATAAGGGTGGAGTGAACGATCTTGAATCGGTCGTGAAATCTGTGCAAAGGGCAATCGATCAAGCTGAACTGATGGCTGAATGTCAGATCAGCAGTGTATTTATTTCCCTTTCTGGACGGCATATTGCAAGCCGCATCGAGAAAGGGATGGGAACAATTTCTGACGAAGAAGTGTCTCAAGATGATATGGATCGAGCCATTCATACGGCGAAGTCGATTAAAATAGGTGATGAACAACGTATTCTCCATGTAATTCCACAGGAATTTACCATTGACTACCAAGAGGGTATCAAAAACCCGCTCGGTCTATCTGGGGTAAGAATGGAAGTCAGTGTTCACCTTATTTCTTGTCATAATGATATGGCGAGAAACATTATTAAAGCTGTTGAACGATGTGGATTAAAGGTTGAACAGCTAGTGTATTCCGGACTAGCAGCAAGTAACGCTGTGATTACGGAAGACGAACGAGAGCTTGGCGTTTGTGTGGTAGACATTGGTGCTGGCACCATGGATGTCTCCATATGGACGGGCGGTGCGCTACGTCATACGGAAGTCTTTTCGTATGCGGGCAATGCAGTGACAAGCGATATTGCGTTTGCATTTGGTACTCCGGTCAGTGATGCCGAAGAAATCAAAATGAAATATGGTTGTGCGCTGAGTGAATTGGTGAGTAAAGATGACGCAGTTAACGTTCCTAGCGTTGGCGGACGGCCATCACGTAGTTTACAACGGCAAACCCTGTCGGAAGTGATTGAACCTCGCTACACTGAATTAATGGGACTCGTTAACCAAACGATCGATACCGTTCAAGAAAAATTAAGAGAAGAAGGTGTGAAACATCACCTCGCCGCGGGTGTCGTGCTTACGGGCGGCGCTGCGCAAATTGAAGGATTGATTGAATGTGCGGAGCGTGTGTTCCGCAATCAAGTTCGGGTGGGTAAGCCACTGGAAGTTAGTGGCCTCACAGATTATGTAAAAGAGCCGTATCATTCTACGGCTGTTGGTTTGCTTCATTACGCCAAAGACGGGCAAGTGACCGATGATTCAGAATTCAGAGAGCTAAAAAGGCCTACTGGTTCCAATTTATTTGGTCGTCTGCGTAACTGGATACAAAAAGAGTTTTAACCTGAAATAAGCAGGAAAACGGAGATAACACATGTTTGAACCGATGATGGAAATGTCTGACGATGCGGTAATCAAAGTCGTTGGAGTTGGTGGTGGCGGCGGCAATGCCGTAGAACACATGGTGCGTGAGTCCATCGAAGGCGTGGAATTCATTAGTGTTAACACCGATGCGCAAGCGCTGCGAAAAACGAGCGTTAATAGCGTGATTCAAATCGGTGGTGACATCACCAAAGGTCTAGGAGCTGGTGCGAACCCGCAAGTGGGTCGTGATGCAGCACTAGAAGATAAAGATAGACTTAAAGATATACTGACTGGCGCCGATATGGTGTTTATAGCTGCTGGTATGGGCGGCGGAACCGGAACCGGTGCCGCACCTGTGATTGCCGAAGTGGCGAAGGAGTTAGGTATATTGACGGTTGCTGTTGTTACCAAGCCGTTTAGTTTTGAAGGGAAAAAGCGTTTGGCGTTTGCTGAGCAGGGTATCGAAGAGCTATCAAAGCAAGTTGATTCACTGATCACAATTCCAAATGAAAAATTGCTGAAAGTGCTTGGCCGTGGTGTGACTTTACTTGAAGCATTTGCCAGCGCTAATGACGTACTCAAGAATGCGGTACAAGGTATTGCAGAATTGATTACTCGTCCGGGCATGATTAACGTCGATTTCGCGGATGTTCGGACAGTAATGTCTGAAATGGGTCATGCGATGATGGGCAGCGGTATTTCGAAAGGTGAAGATAGAGCAGAAGAAGCGGCCGAAACCGCAATTTCTAGCCCTCTATTGGAAGATATCGATCTAGCAGGAGCTCGTGGCGTGCTGGTGAATATCACTGCAGGTTTAGACATGCGCCTTGATGAATTCGAGACGGTCGGCAATACTGTAAAAGCATTCGCTTCAGACAACGCAACTGTGGTTATTGGTACCTCCCTTGACCCTGATATGTCGGATGAAATCCGCGTGACAGTGGTAGCAACGGGGATCGGTACTGAAAGAAAACCGGATATTACTTTAGTGGCTGCGGGTAAAAATAAACCTGCACCAGCTCAGCAACCAGCTTCAACTTCTCAACCGGCAGTTCAAACGCCAGTAGAAGAAAAGCCGGCACAACAGTTGCAGAAAGGTAATAGCCAAGTTACGCCATCATCATCGGTACCTGTGACTTCTTCTACAGCAAGTGGTCAAAATACAGCGCCGAAGACAGAAAAAGAAAGTGGCTACTTAGATATACCGGCATTTTTACGTCGTCAGGCAGACTAGATAAGTGATTACAATTTGACAGTGTTCAAAATTGTGGTAGCATTCGCGCTCAACATTATAGTTGACCGTAATTTGAGCACTTGGTATTGGGGCAAGTAAATGATTAGACAACGCACGTTAAAAGAAATTGTAACGACAACTGGTGTGGGCTTACACTCTGGTCGTAAAGTCAATCTGACGCTCCGTCCTGCTGCCGCGAATACGGGCATTATCTATCGTAGAACTGATCTAGAACAGCCGGTGGATTTTCCTGCTGATCCAGTATCTGTACGTGACACCATGCTATGTACGGCGCTCGTCAATGATGAAGGCGTACGTATATCCACGGTAGAACATCTCACTGCTGCCTTATCAGGTATGGGCATCGATAACATTATTATTGAAGTCGATGCACCAGAAATTCCGATTATGGATGGCAGTGCGAATCCATTTGTTTATCTTATTCAGCAAGCGGGAATTGAAACTCTCAATACGCCGAAACGCTTTATTCGTATCAAGAAACCAGTTCGTTTCCAAGAAGACGACAAGTGGGCTGAGCTAGTCCCATACAACGGTTTCCGTATGGATTTTGAGATTGAGTTTAATCACCCAGCAATTGATTCTGAGCAGCAGCATTTATTGTTTGATTTCTCATCACAGAGTTTCATAAAAGAGATTTCTCGCGCTCGCACTTTTGGTTTCATGCGTGATATCGAGTATTTGCAATCTCAAAACCTAGCCCTAGGTGGCAGTTTTGATTGTGCTATCGTATTGGATGAATACCGAATCTTGAATGAAGAAGGCCTACGGTTCGACAACGAGTTTGTAACACACAAAGTACTGGATGCAATTGGTGATCTGTACATGTGTGGTCATGCGATTGTTGGCGAGTTCCGTGCGTTCAAATCTGGACATAAGCTAAACAACCAGCTACTTCGAACAGTGCTAGCTGATCAAGAAGCTTGGGAGTGGGCGACGTTTGAAGAAGAAGCTGGCTCACCAGTTGCCTTTGTTGAGCCAAATACAGTTCTTGCTTAAAAAGGTTCAGCTTCACTAGGCAATCTCCCTATATGAGTGTTGCTTAGATAATGTTGAATTAGACATTACCGTGAATATAAAGAAGCCAGATTTTATTCTGGCTTTTTGCTATCTGGGATTTAAGAAATCCATCCTCGATATACTCTTATCCTTGCTACATATATAGGCGGTTAAACCTATCCTTTCCTTAATATGAAGAGGCAAAGATCTGCCGTACCGTTCAGTTGATCCTAGTTCTTTGCGTTTGATCTAAACGATCTGCTGGGATCGTGGTGGGGTTCATTCTCTCAATACACTCGTTTGGCCTAAATATGCTATCAATGCTAACTTTAGGTTAAAAAAAGCCTCAAACACCCTTTTTACTATTAGATGTTGGCCAAAATATTGGTTGTTAGCCGAAAAATTCCTTACACTAAGCCTTTATATTGTTCCAGCGCCTTGAAATTCAGCGTCATCAACACAATCTATCAGACACATGATATATCTCAGTATCCTTAGTTCGGACCGAGTAGAGACTGAAGGCATGAAAACTAGACGGCAAAAAGTCTAAAAAAGAGAGATTCACAGCAAATGATCACTAAGCTACTGACAACGTTAGTAGGCAGCCGTAACGAAAGAACACTACGCAGCCTGAAGAAAATTGTAAAAGAAATTAATAATTACGAGCCAACATTCGAGGCTTTGTCGGACGATGAATTGAAAGCCAAGACGGCTGAATTCCGCACCCGAATAGAGCAAGGCGAAACGTTAGACCAGTTGTTGCCTGAAGCCTTCGCTACTGTGCGCGAGGCATCAAAGCGTGTTTTTGGTATGCGTCACTTCGATGTACAGCTTGTTGGTGGCATGGTGCTAAATTCAGGCAAGATTGCCGAAATGCGTACAGGCGAAGGTAAAACGCTTACGGCTACGCTTCCGGCTTATCTTAATGCTTTACCTAAAAAAGGCGTTCACGTAGTAACGGTGAATGATTACTTAGCAGCACGTGATGCGGAAACCAACCGAGCTCTGTTCGAATTTTTGGGCATGACAGTTGGGATCAATGTACCGAACATGGTCCCACAAGAGAAACAAGAAGCTTACAAAGCGGATATCTTGTACGGAACCAACAACGAATTTGGTTTTGATTATCTGCGTGACAATATGGCGTTTCGAGCTGAAGACCGCGTACAACGCGAGCGATTCTTTGCTGTGGTCGATGAGGTAGACTCCATTTTAATCGATGAAGCTCGTACTCCTTTGATTATTTCCGGCCCTGCTGAAGACAGTTCAGAGTTGTACACTCGCATCAACACCCTTATTCCTTACCTCAAGCGTCAAGACAAAGAAGACTCGGAAGATTACCGTGGTGATGGTCACTACACGGTTGATGAGAAGCAAAAGCAAGTTCATTTGACAGAAACTGGCCAAGAGTTCATCGAAGAACTATTGGTTAAAAATGACCTAATGAATGACGGTGATACTTTGTATTCGCCTGCCAATATAAGCCTACTTCACCATGTAAACGCTGGCTTACGCGCACATGTCTTATTTGAGAAAAACGTAGATTATATCGTTGATGACAATAACGAGATTGTTATTGTCGATGAGCATACTGGCCGTACTATGCCAGGACGTCGTTGGTCAGAAGGGTTGCACCAAGCAGTAGAAGCAAAAGAAGGCGTGCAAATTCAGAATGAGAACCAAACGTTAGCGTCGATTACTTTCCAGAACTATTTCCGTTTGTACGAGAAATTATCTGGTATGACGGGTACAGCGGATACCGAAGCGTTCGAATTCCAGTCGATCTACGGACTCGATACGGTGGTTATCCCGACCAACCGTCCTATGGTGCGTAACGATATGCCAGATGTGGTTTACCGTACCGAAAGCGATAAATTCAATGCCATCATTGAAGACATTAAAGACAAAGTGAAACGAGGCCAGCCTTCATTGGTGGGTACGATTTCGATTGAGAAATCGGAACTCTTGTCTAACGCACTGACCAAAGCAAACATCAAACACAACGTGCTGAACGCTAAATTCCACGAGAAAGAAGCGGAAATTGTCGCAGAAGCAGGCACGCCGGGCGCGGTTACGATTGCAACTAACATGGCTGGTCGAGGCACGGATATTGTGTTGGGTGGTAGCTGGCAAACTCGCGTGGAGCAGCTGGATAACCCAACAGAAGAGCAAATCCAGAAAATTAAAGATGAGTGGAAAGTAGTGCACGAGAAAGTGTTGGCCTCAGGAGGTTTACATATTCTAGGTACTGAGCGCCACGAATCTCGCCGTATCGATAACCAGTTGCGTGGACGTGCAGGTCGTCAAGGTGATGCAGGTTCATCGCGCTTCTATTTATCAATGGAAGATAGCTTGCTACGAATTTTCACCTCAGATCGTATTGCTGGCATGATCCAAAGCGGTATGGATGAAGGAGAAGCCATCGAAAGTAAAATGCTGTCGCGTTCAATTGAAAAAGCGCAGCGTAAGGTGGAAGGGCGTAACTTCGATATCCGTAAACAGCTTCTAGACTATGATGATGTGGCAAGCGATCAACGTCGAGCAGTATATGAGTTACGTGATGAGCTGATGATCTCAGAAGACGTCAGTGGCATGATTGACCAAAACCGTGAAGATGTATTAATCGCGACATTTGAAGAGTACATTCCGCCACATTCACTAGAAGAAATGTGGGATGTCTCAGGCTTAGAAGATCGTTTGAAGAACGATTTCGATTTGAAGTTGCCTATTAAAACTTGGCTAGATGAAGACGATAAGCTGTACGAAGAAGCGCTGCGTGAGAAAATTATCGCCGCTGCGGTCCAAGCCTACCAATCGAAAGAAGAAGCGGTCGGCGGAGCAATTCTGCGTAACTTTGAAAAATCAGTAATGCTGCAAACACTTGATACCTTGTGGAAAGAGCACCTTTCTGCGATGGATCATTTACGCCAAGGTATTCACTTACGTGGCTACGCACAGAAAGACCCGAAACAGGAATATAAACGTGAGTCGTTTGAACTGTTTGAAGGCTTACTAGATGCTTTGAAATTCGATGTGATTGCCATCCTTTCGAAGGTACAAGTTCAGCAGGAAGAAGAAGTCGAGCGTATGGAAGCCCAGCGTCAAGCTGCGGCGGAAGCGGCTGCGCGCCTAGCGACAGCGCAACACGGTGACTCGATTATCGAAGGTAACGATCACGCTTCCCATCACCAACCAGTGGTGAGGGATGAACGCAAAGTTGGCCGAAATGAGCCTTGTCCTTGTGGTAGTGGTAAAAAGTACAAACAGTGTCATGGCAAAATAGCCTAACGACAACTAAACAGAAGAGTCGCCTAGGCGGCTCTTTTTTTTGATTAAAATATAGCTAAGCAAGCTCACAGGATGCTGTTTGAGTGAAATGCTCCGTTAATTTTCAGCATAAGCAGTAAAAGAGTTGTCCATTGTGAGAGTTAAATTTTTTGTAAGTCTTTAAAAGGTCTAGCGTATGAAAAGAGTGCACATCGTTGCGGCGATTATTTTTAACTGTGATAAGTCAGAAATATTTATTACCAAACGAGCGGACGATAAGCATCAAGGTGGGCTGTGGGAGTTCCCTGGCGGTAAAGTGGAAGCGGGGGAGTCTGAGCAGCAAGCACTTTCTCGTGAGTTGCATGAAGAAATAGGAATTACCGTGACTCAATGCCAAGCGTTCGAGGCATTTGCACATGACTATCCTGATAAATCTTTGCAATTCGCTTTTTACACGGTAAGTGACTTTCAAGGTCAGCCTTATGGCAAAGAAGGTCAACAAGGTCAGTGGGTTGCCGTGACACAGTTGAAGGCATTTGCTTTTCCAGCGGCCAATATTCCGGTGTTGGAAAAAGTAGTGAGTCAATATCAGCGATAGCGTTTGTTAATTTTGAGTGTTTTTAGGTTGGGCTAGATCTAGTTGGCAAGTCCGTCGAAGGTTGCTAATTTAACTCGACAGAAATAATGGTAATCCAGTAAATGTCTTGGGTTGCGAAATCGAATAAATGGAGGAAGTCATGGTAAATATTGCGATTGCTGGGGCCACAGGGCGTATGGGCCGTCAGCTTGTTAACGCTACGTGTCTTAATCAGAAAGCGAGTCTAGGGGCTGGGTCAGTGCGTCCAGATTCGACTTTGCTTGGGGCTGATATTGGCGAGCTAGCCAGTCAAGGTAAGCTAAATGTCACTTTGGTCGACGATCTTGCTAAGGCAATCGATAGTTTTGACGTGATCATTGATTTTACCTCACCGCAACACACCTTAAATAATATTGAGTTATGTCGCCAGCATGGAAAAAAAATCATCATCGGAACGACTGGGTTTTCTGAAGCAGAGAGAGCGGCGATAGATTTAGCATCGAAAGACGTCGCTATGGTGATGGCACCAAACTTCAGTGTTGGGGTTAATTTGGTGTTCAAATTGCTAGAAAAGGCTGCCAAGGTGATGGGAGAAGATAGCGATATTGAAATTATTGAAGCTCACCATAGGCATAAGGTCGATGCCCCTTCAGGCACGGCGATTGGTATGGGAGAGGCTATCGCTTCTGCTATGGGAAATGATCTGAGCGATGTCGCTGTGTATGCGAGAGAAGGGATCACAGGAGAGCGCAGTCGTGATGAGATTGGATTTGCTACGGTGCGAGCGGGCGATATCGTCGGTGAGCACACTGC
This sequence comes from Vibrio profundum, assembly GCF_050337555.1. Classification (NCBI taxonomy): domain Bacteria; kingdom Pseudomonadati; phylum Pseudomonadota; class Gammaproteobacteria; order Vibrionales; family Vibrionaceae; genus Vibrio; species Vibrio profundum. The sequence continues at coordinate 112,044 of NZ_JAKJTA010000008.1, read as the reverse complement.
AATGTTCGCGGATATCGGAGAGCGAGTCGAAATTACCCATAAAGCGACAGATCGTATGACCTTTGCGAATGGTGCGGTTAAGGCAGCAATCTGGTTGTCGGGTAAAGAAAGTGGTTTCTATACTATGACAGATGTTCTTAGCTTAAATGACATTTAATATCGGTTGGTATTGGCTTGTTCTTAGTGAGTTGGTGTCCATATTTTATTTTTTAACTGATTGTTTTTAAGTATTTTAAATTTATTTATTGTAAATGAGTTTGTTTTGTTTTGATATCTAGATTAGAAGCATTATAAATCATGTTTTGTTAGTGATGTTATCGTTTGCTTATTGTTTTCATTGAGTCAGCATGGCAAGTGCTCATGTTTTAATTGTTTTTGTTGGGTTTTTAGCCAATGTTGAGTTAAAAACCCGATAAAACGTATTATTTTGGCTGCTTGGCTGAGTTAAGGCGGTTAGTTTGATAAATTTACAAATTAAATGTGCTTTTTTATTGACACTTTTCCAGCATAAATTTAGAATGCCGCCAATTTGTCTGAGATCCTCTATAGTTGCACATAGAGATGTTCACGAGACAGGTTTGCATCTTAAATTATTACCTTTGTACTTATATTCTGGAGGTTATCTTGAGTAAACCAGCACTGTTAGTCCTCGAAGATGGGACGATGTTCCACGGTATATCCATTGGAGCAGATGGTTGTTCCGTTGGCGAAGTTGTTTTCAATACCTCCATGACGGGGTATCAAGAAATACTCACTGACCCCTCCTATTCTCAACAAATCGTTACTTTAACTTACCCTCATATAGGCAATACCGGAACCAATTCCGAAGACGAAGAATCCTCTTCTGTTCACGCTCAAGGCCTAGTGATTCGCGATCTCCCCCTCATCGCTTCTAATTTCCGTAACGAACAATCTCTTTCTGATTACCTCAAGTCTCAAAACATCGTTGCCATTGCTGATATCGATACTCGTAAACTCACTCGTTTGCTGCGCGAAAAAGGTGCTCAAAATGGTTGTATCGTTGCGGGTAATCAAATCGATGAAGCGGCTGCGCTAGCTAAAGCGAAAGAGTTTCCAGGCTTGAAAGGCATGGACTTAGCAAAAGTCGTGACCACCAAAGAAGCGTACCAATGGAACCAAGGTTCTTGGACGCTGGAAGATGGCTTACCAGCGGCGAAAGATGATAGCGAATGTCCATACCACGTGGTGGCGTATGACTTCGGCGCTAAGCGCAATATTTTACGTATGTTGGTTGACCGAGGTTGTCGCCTAACTGTGGTTCCTGCTGAAACATCGGCAGAGGAAGTGCTCGCACTGAATCCAGACGGCGTTTTCTTGTCTAATGGACCAGGCGACCCAGAGCCATGTACCTATGCGATTGAAGCGACGAAGGTCTTTTTGGAGAAAAGCGTTCCAGTATTTGGTATCTGCTTAGGTCACCAAATCTTAGCGTTAGCATCTGGCGCGCAAACCGTGAAAATGAAATTTGGCCACCATGGTGCAAACCACCCGGTGAAAGATCTTGACCGCGGTGTCGTGATGATTACTTCGCAAAACCACGGTTTTGCTGCAGACGAAACTACTTTGCCAGAAAACTTGCGCGCGACACACAAGTCATTATTTGATGGTTCATTACAAGGTATCCATCGTACTGACAAACCAGCATTTAGCTTCCAAGGTCACCCTGAAGCGAGCCCAGGCCCTCACGATGCTGCGCCACTTTTTGACCATTTCATTGAACTAATTAAACAGCACCGCGCTTAATTTTCGGAGTAGTAGACAATGCCAAAACGTACTGACATTAAAAGTATTCTTATTCTAGGCGCTGGTCCGATTGTGATCGGTCAGGCTTGTGAGTTCGACTACTCTGGCGCTCAAGCGTGTAAAGCGCTGCGCGAAGAAGGTTACCGAGTTATTTTGGTTAACTCGAACCCAGCGACTATCATGACAGACCCAGAAATGGCCGATGCGACTTACATCGAACCAATTCATTGGGAAGTTGTACGTAAGATTATTGAGAAAGAGCGCCCGGATGCAGTATTGCCAACCATGGGTGGTCAAACCGCTCTGAACTGTGCACTTGATCTTGAAAAGCACGGCGTACTAGCAGAATTCGACGTAGAAATGATCGGTGCAACGGCTGACGCGATTGATAAAGCGGAAGACCGCTCTCGCTTCGATAAAGCAATGAAATCGATTGGCCTTGAGTGTCCAAACGCTGACACTGCCAAAACCATGGAAGAAGCGTACAAAGTTTTAGACATGGTTGGCTTCCCTTGTATTATTCGTCCGTCGTTCACGATGGGCGGTACGGGCGGTGGTATCGCGTACAACAAAGAAGAATTTGAAGAAATTTGTCGTCGTGGCCTAGATCTCTCTCCAACGAATGAATTGCTTATCGATGAATCTTTGATTGGTTGGAAAGAATACGAGATGGAAGTGGTTCGCGATAAAGCGGACAACTGCATCATCGTTTGTGCTATCGAAAACTTTGACCCTATGGGCATCCATACGGGGGATTCGATCACGGTCGCCCCTGCGCAAACGCTAACCGATAAAGAATACCAGTTAATGCGTAATGCTTCTTTGGCAGTGTTGCGTGAAATTGGTGTGGAAACTGGCGGCTCTAACGTTCAGTTTGGTATCAACCCGAAAGATGGTCGCATGGTCATCATTGAGATGAACCCACGTGTGTCTCGCTCTTCGGCATTGGCATCAAAAGCCACAGGCTTCCCAATAGCGAAAATTGCCGCAAAATTGGCCGTAGGTTTCACGCTTGACGAGTTGATGAATGACATCACTGGCGGCGCGACGCCAGCGTCATTTGAACCAACCATCGACTACGTAGTTACAAAAATTCCTCGTTTTAACTTTGAAAAATTCGCTGGTGCGAATGACCGTTTGACCACTCAAATGAAGTCAGTCGGCGAAGTGATGGCGATTGGTCGTAACCAACAAGAATCTTTGCAAAAAGCCCTTCGTGGCTTAGAAGTGGGTGCAAACGGTTTAGATGAAATGGTGGACATTGATGCACCAGACGCGCTAACCAAAATCCGTCATGAGCTAAAAGAAGCAGGCGCCGAGCGTATATGGTACATCGCCGATGCATTCCGTGCTGGTCTCTCTGTTGATGGCGTCTTTAACCTAACGCAAATTGACCGTTGGTTCTTGGTACAAATTGAAGAATTGGTGCAGTTAGAGCAGCAAGTGAAAGCTGGCGGTTTTGCAGGTTTATCTCAAGACGTTCTGCGCAAGATGAAGCGTAAAGGTTTCTCGGATGCGCGCTTGTCTTCATTGCTCGGTGTGTCAGAAAATGAAATCCGCCGTTTGCGCGATCAGTACGACATTCACCCAGTATACAAACGCGTTGATACCTGTGCGGCAGAGTTCTCTTCAGACACGGCTTACATGTACTCATCTTACGATGAAGAGTGTGAAGCTCAGCCAACTGACAAAGACAAGATCATGGTATTGGGCGGTGGTCCAAACCGTATCGGCCAAGGTATTGAGTTCGATTACTGCTGTGTTCATGCGTCATTAGCTTTGCGTGAAGACGGTTACGAAACCATTATGGTTAACTGCAACCCAGAGACGGTATCTACCGACTACGACACGTCTGACCGCTTATACTTCGAACCCGTCACTCTTGAAGATGTACTCGCGATTGTTCGCGTTGAAAAACCAAAAGGTGTGATTGTTCAATACGGTGGTCAAACGCCTCTAAAACTAGCGCGTGCGTTAGAAGCGGCAGGCGTCCCGATTATTGGTACTAGTCCCGATGCGATTGACCGTGCAGAAGACCGTGAGCGTTTCCAAGCCGCCGTTGACCGATTAGGCCTGTTGCAACCTGAAAATGCGACAGTGACGGCAATGGAACAAGCGGTCGAGAAATCGAAAGAAATCGGCTTCCCACTGGTGGTTCGCCCATCTTATGTTCTTGGTGGTCGTGCGATGGAAATCGTATACGATGAGCAAGATTTACGTCGCTACTTTAACGAAGCGGTGAGCGTATCGAACGAATCTCCAGTCCTTCTCGACCGATTCCTTGATGATGCTGTAGAAGTCGACGTTGATGCAATTTGTGACGGTGAGCGAGTTGTTATTGGCGGTATCATGGAGCACATTGAACAAGCGGGTGTCCACTCTGGAGATTCAGCCTGTTCACTGCCAGCTTACACTTTAAGCCAAGAAATCCAAGATGTGATGCGTGAGCAAGTTGAAAAGCTCGCATTTGAGTTGGGTGTTCGTGGTCTGATGAATACTCAGTTTGCTGTGAAGAACAACGAAGTTTACTTGATTGAAGTTAACCCTCGTGCAGCACGTACCGTACCGTTTGTGTCAAAAGCAACGGGTGCACCATTGGCGAAAATTGCAGCTCGAGTCATGGCTGGACAATCTCTTGAGTCTCAAGGCTTCACTAAAGAGATCATCCCACCTTACTACTCGGTCAAAGAAGTGGTGTTGCCGTTCAATAAATTCCCAGGTGTGGATCCACTGTTAGGCCCAGAAATGCGCTCGACGGGTGAGGTTATGGGAATTGGCGCGACATTCGCCGAGGCATTTGCAAAAGCCGAACTTGGCTGTGGTAAGGAATACCCAGAAGGTGGACGTGCATTGCTCTCTGTTCGTGAAGGCGATAAAGAGCGTGTTGTAGACCTTGCGTCTAAACTGACTAAACTTGGTTACCAACTCGACGCGACTCACGGTACCGCTGTGATACTTGGCGAAGCGGGCATCAACCCTCGTTTGGTGAACAAAGTCCACGAAGGCCGTCCTCATATTCTCGACCGTATCAAGAACAATGAGTACACCTACATTGTCAACACGGCAGAAGGTCGCCAAGCAATTGAAGACTCTAAAGTGTTACGTCGTGGTGCATTGGCTGAAAAGGTGAACTACACCACTACCTTGAATGCGGCATTTGCAACATGTATGGCGCATACGGCAGATGACCGTAATACAGTGATTACTGTTCAAGAGCTACATGCCAAATTGAAAAAAGGCTTGTAACGACCGACATCACTATCGCTAAAAAAGCCCGCATTATGATGCGGGCTTTTTTATTTGTTTTGAACCTCGCGTTGTTACGGACATCAGAAATGATGAAAATTAGGAATGTATCGTAATCTTGGCTTTCCTTTTTCTGTTGTCAGAAGAAGTGGTAACGTGTGGCCAATTTTATTCACTTGGATATGTGTATCAATTTATGGAAATCACCCTTCAGCTCCTGACTATTTTATTTTTTGTTGCCGCCGCGGCTGGCTTTATTGACGCAATGGCTGGTGGCGGCGGCATGCTGACTGTGCCCGCATTATTGGCCGCAGGGGTACCTCCCACCCAAGCTTTGGCGACCAATAAATTACAGAGTTCGTTTGGCAGTTTTTCTGCTAGTTTGTACTTTGTTCGCAATCGAATCGTCGATGTGAAAGAAATCCGTTGGCATATTCTGTTTACCTTTATTGGTGCGGCTTTAGGTGCTGAGCTAGTTCAATATGTGGGGGCAAGTTTACTCACCAGTTTGATTCCGGTATTTCTGATAGCAATTTCGATGTATTTTCTATTGGCGCCTAAGACCAAGGAAGTGTCGGGTGATCCACGTATCTCTGAGTTAACGTTTGCGCTTTGTGTGGGAGGCGGGGTCGGATTTTATGATGGATTTTTTGGGCCGGGCACTGGCTCAATTTTCACCGTATGCTTTGTCGCTCTGGGTCACAAGTCTATTGTGGATGCGACGGCAAGAACCAAGGTGCTTAACTTCACCTCGAATTTCGCCGCTTTACTCTTTTTCATTTTTGCTGGTTTACCGATATGGGAACTAGGACTGACCATGGCGGTGGGTAACTTTATTGGTGCTCGACTAGGGGCAAAAATGGTGGTCACCAAAGGTAGCGCATGGATTCGCCCTATGGTGATAACGATGTCGATGCTGATGGCCTTGAAATTACTGTGGGAACAGCATCAACAATGGTTTTTATCAATCCTTTAATTCGCGCTGACTGGTAAGTTGTGTGCCTGACACACACATAAATTGGCCGGGTGAGCGCGGTGATTTGTGTGAATTCCCAGCATTTATCTGAGGGAATATTAAGGGCATTCACTATGGATAGTGGGACTAGGGCAGGGGCGACGCCACCTAACGCCAATTGCGCCGCTGCCGTGTATGAGTCCATTTCCATAACTGGGTGGATCTGTAGGCTGGCCAATATACCCCTTTGGTAGGCATTGGCTGGGTTGGTGAGATCGTTGGTGATAAGTTGGGTCGGCAATGTATCAAGAGGTGATTGACTCACCACGAAATAGGGTTCATCCCCTAAATGGAAAGTGATAAGGCCATGGTTTGAAGGGAAGTTGCCTGCACAAAACCCTAGTGTTGCCAATCCAGATTGCACATTCTCGATGATTCTAGGTGTGTGATTGGTGGTGATCGAAAGGTGCTTCTCTGCGGCGCAATACTCTCCCATTACCTGATATAAATATCCAGCGACTAACGTTTCAGAACAATCTAAACGGATAGCACTGCAATCTTCCATTGTTTGTTGATCGTAGATCTGCCCTCTTAGTTCATTGAACGCAGGACCAATACTCTTAATGAGAGCTAGAGCATCTGGCGTCAACTTGATACGCCGCCCGCTCGGCTCCACTAATTTTTTACCCAAGGTTTTTTCCAAGTTAGCTATACGCTTACTCACTGCGGATTGGCTAATGTATAGCTGACTGCCGGTGCGGCTCATGGTTTTTTCTTTGCTCAACACTAGCAGTGTTTCAATGCCTTCTAGTAACATAGAACTTGTGAAAATTAGGAATCATTGCCCTAACTGTAGCGAGGTTCTTGCGTATACCCTAGTGGTTTGTGCATAGCGGGATTAACGCTGCGATCCGTTGGCCAAAATAAAAACCTGTTTTTAGGTCATTGTCGTGCACTATGCCATTGCTAGGATCGACACTTGCGACTAACCCAATGCTGGAACCGGTTCGATTGAGTTTCAGGTCATCAATATGTTTTGTTGAATTCAGTCCAACCCACAGCATGCCGTGCTGCATTGCTAGAGTGAAAAATGACAATAAGGTTTGCTGTTGCTCTCCGTTAAGGCTACCGCCAGTCGTGAACCCCGCAGCTATTTTATTATTCCAGGCCTGTTTAACGTACTCGTCGCTGCTAGCATCCATAAATGACTTAAATTGCCCAGCAGCGGCCCCCATATAAGTTGGGCTGCCGAAAATAATGCCATCACATTGGCCGAGTTTTTCAAGTAGAGCTTGGTTTGTGTAACGTCCTTCGGTGATATCTGCCCCAGACACTTCGAATAGCTTATACTGATGGCCTTCGCTAATGATGCCTTCGCCAATTTGCTCAGCAAGCAGGCGAGTGGCACCTCCGGCGGAAAAAAACACTATCCCGATCGCTTTCATCTTAGATCCTTTGTTTACTTATTATTGATTAGGTTGTTCTCTTACGGTATGGATTCACTCTCGTTTAATTAAGGGCTTAATTAGTAAAGAGAGGAATTTGCAAAGTAAGGTTATCAGATTGATAAGTAAACTGAAAATCTCGCATGCTACTGTAAGCAATCAGATTAAATGAGATCTGATTCTCAGATTGAATGTCATGATGATAGTGGCAAGTGTTGTCCATCTCTGACTTGTGATTTCTCTACAACTTCCAACTTGTTGCTAGATAGCAGGAAAAACTTGATATGAGTGTTGCACCATATGTGCTCTCTGCATCTTTTTGATTCAAAAAGTAATTGATCCTAATCGTTGTGATTTATTCAGTCGTATTGAATGAATGGTGTTTGCAGTAAAAGTTATCTAGTTCATAACTTGTTGATTTTTAATTTATTTTCGTGCTTTCTTGATTGGGTAATCTAAGCTGATATGAAAAATACTTTGTGACTCAAGGCCTTGAAGAGTGTGCCTGAACAGTTGGCATCTTTTTTTCATAGTCCTAATTGAATGAGGTGGACTTCTAAGTCCACCAAGACGAATTCATTATTAGGAGTCAGAATATGTCGTATATCGAACTTTCCATGCATTTTAACTACAGTGCAAATCGCGTTCGTTTCCCAGTGCCAAATAGGCATATCAGTGGTCAAGGACATCACAGAATCCCGCAGAAAAATAGTTAGGTGAAATGAAAATGGCCCTGTAAACTCGCCCAAAATGATCAATTGGCATGAGTGAAACGGGCCACCTATGACAAAGAATTTGACTTGGCACGATGTGATTGGCCAAGAAAAACAGCACGATTACTTCCTGCAAACACAGCGTTTTGTCGCGGAAGAAAGAGGTGCTGGCAAGGTTATTTTCCCTAAACAAGAAGACGTGTTTAACGCTTTTCAAACCACCCAGTTTGATGACGTTAAAGTGGTTATCTTAGGTCAAGATCCCTACCATGGGCCGAATCAAGCACATGGGTTGTGCTTTTCTGTGTTGCCTGGAGTGAAAACGCCGCCGTCTTTAGTCAATATATACAAAGAGCTCAGCCAGGATATTGAGGGCTTTAAGATACCAGCGCACGGATATTTACAACACTGGGCACAGCAAGGTGTTTTGTTACTCAATACGGTATTAACCGTCGAACAAGGCCGAGCGCATTCTCATGCTAAGACAACAGGATGGGAAACGTTTACTGACTCTATTATCGAAGCGCTCAATCAGCACCTAACCGGTGTTGTGTTTTTGCTTTGGGGTGCTCATGCACAGAAAAAGGGTCGGCACATAGATAGAGACAAGCATCATGTGCTGCAATGTCCTCATCCATCGCCTTTATCTGCACGTCGAGGGTTCTTTGGTTGCCAGCATTTTTCGAAAACTAATCAGTTGCTGGAAAAGCAAGGTAAACCAACCGTCGATTGGCATTTGCCCCTTGAAGTTGCACACACTGAAAACCAGGCGACATTTTTATCAGTGTGAGGCGAACTAGGCTATCAGCGTGAATCGAATTAGTGGGTGGTCGACTCGTTTGAATTGAAAAGGCCTAGTGTGAGACTAGGCCTTGATAGTAATTAATGAACAAAGGCTATCGGCATTACAAATCGATATCATCAACATCTAAGCCGATGTCCATATCCATTAACTCGCGCTGAAGTTTTTGCTTATCCTTAATTGCTTCAATTTCGCGCCACTTGCGTTTTACCGGTTTAGAGCGAGTTGATCGCGCTCTAGGTAAATCCATATCGAACATATCGTCAAATTGTAAGCCATCCATAAGCTACCTCTCTTTTCGATTTTGCTCCTCAGTGGAGTCTTTTTAATATCACACTTGCTCACATCGTAACCTTGATGGCTGTCGCATTTCCTGAGTGATAATCTTAGTTTTGTGATGCTAATTGCATGCCATACGTAATGATTTGTATGCTTTCCACTCTTATTTGGCTAAGCAAACGATTAAATTAGCAGGGGACTTGTTAAAAATTAATCGAACTAATACTTATTATCACTTATCTGATGTGGTGTTCGCAATGAATGTGGCAGGCTGGTGTGGATGTCATGAGTGTTTAATTTCAATGATTTTTGTTAGTAATATCAAAGTGAAAAGCGTTGATTGTCTCTATGTTTTAGGTCTCTTTTATTGTGTAATGACATGTGTTGAAAATGATTTTCGGCTTGGAATGTAAATGGAATGTTGCTGACTTTGGTGTAAATCGCAATAACTACTTATGCTTGATATGCAATGTGACGTTTATTGATTTTTATTGGACCAAGCTGCATGATCGCGGCCCATTATAGAACACGCTGTACTGCGATTACGCAGAATTCATTGAGTGGCTACGCTAGCAAGGATGTTAGGGCTTTGATGAAATTGGCCGCCAGTATTTCTGGTATTGTCCGAGCAGCACCATAACCTTGAGAGGCTTTTGTGACTGAATTAATTAACCTGATGAATAATCTCCTTTGGGGATCAATATTGATCTACTTACTAGGAGGCATCGGTGTCTACTTTACTTTGCGCTTAGGCTTTATCCAGTTCCGTCACTTCGGTCATATGTTCAGTGTATTAAAAAATAGCCGTAACTCAGATAAAGCTGGCATTTCATCTTTCCAAGCCTTGTGCACGAGCTTAGCGGCAAGGGTAGGGACTGGTAATATGGCTGGTGTTGCCATTGCGATTACTGCAGGCGGCCCTGGTGCTATTTTCTGGATGTGGTTGATTGCTATGCTAGGCATGGCAACAGCATTTGCTGAAAGTACTCTAGCGCAGCTTTACAAAACGAAAGATGCCGATGGCAACTATCGTGGTGGCCCAGCTTACTACATGGAAAAAGGCTTGGGCATGCGTTGGATGGGGGTGTTGTTCTCTCTATTTCTGATGCTGGCATTTGGCCTAGTATTTAACGCAGTACAAGCGAACTCTATTGCTGGTGCGGCTCAGCGTGCATTTGGTTTCGAACCGCTACACGTTGGTATCGCCGTCGTCATACTTTCTGCTGTTATTATTTTTGGTGGCGTGCGCAAAATCGCCCGTACTGCCGAATTAATTGTTCCCTTGATGGCGCTAGCGTACTTGGCTTTGGCACTGTTTATTGTTGTGAGCAATGCATCGAAATTGCCTGACGTATTTTCTCTTATCATAAAAAGCGCATTCGGCCTAAAAGAAGCAGCGGCTGGCGGCGTAGGTTATGCAGTAGCACAAGCTATTATGAATGGTGTCAAACGTGGCCTATTCTCTAACGAAGCCGGTATGGGGTCAGCGCCGAATGCTGCCGCGGCAGCGACGCCATATCCGCCGCACCCAGCATCTCAAGGTTACGTACAAATGCTAGGTGTGTTTGTCGATACTTTGGTTATCTGTACTTGTACTGCGGCCATCATTTTGATGTCAGGTGAATATACACATCAAGGCAATATTTCAGGTATCGAGCTGACGCAAAACGCGTTGAGCGCACAAGTTGGTAGCTGGGGTAGTATTTTCATCGCGGTAGCTATTTTCTTCTTTGCTTTTACTTCTATTATTGCTAACTATTCTTACGCTGAAACTAACTTAATCTTCCTACGAATCAAGAACAAAAAAGGCATCTTTGTCTTCCGTTTGGTCGTGATGGGAATGGTGATGTTTGGCTCTCTTGCGACCGTACCAATGGTATGGAATTTGGCCGATGTATCAATGGGCTTGATGGCGATTGTCAATCTAGTAGCGATTCTACTGCTGTCTGGTGTTGTGGTAAAATTGGCGAAAGACTACAACAAGCAATTAAAAGCTGGCGATTTGCCGACTTTCGACTCGAACGATTATCCAGAACTCAAGTCTCAACTTGAAGATGGGATTTGGGATAATAACGCGAAAAAGTAAGTGGTATTCTGCCGATAGAATCATGTCGGTGAACTGATGCCTCTTAACTAAAGCGTAAATTACGCCGAGTAAACTTAAGCCATGCAGACATTGCATGGCTTTTTTTATATTCTAGGGGTCGTTGAACTTTTCTACAGGAAGCTAACTATGCTTATTGTTGTTTCTCCAGCGAAAACGTTGGATTATGAGTCTCCTCTTGCGACAGAACGCTTCACTCAGCCTGAGCTTACACAAGAAACTAAATTGCTGATTGACGAGTGCCGAAAGTTGACTCCAGCGGATATCGCTAAGTTGATGAAAGTCAGCGATAAGATTGCCAGTTTAAATGTTGCGCGATTCGCTCAGTGGTCGGAGACCTATACTCCAGAGAATGCGCGCCAAGCGATCTTGGCTTTTAAAGGCGATGTATACACGGGCTTAGACGCTGAGAGCTTGTCTGAATCTCAATTTGACTACGCTCAGCAGCACCTACGTATGTTATCGGGCTTATACGGTTTATTGAAGCCACTTGATTTGATGCAACCTTATCGCTTGGAAATGGGCACTCGCTTGGCTAATGAACGTGGCAGTAACCTGTATCAATTTTGGGGTAATTTGTTGACTGACAAGCTGAACCAAGCTCTAGCAGAGCAAGGTGATGAGATTTTAGTTAACCTTGCGTCGAATGAATACTTTAAAGCAGTCAAGCCAAAGCTTATTCAAGGGACAGTGATAACCCCCGTGTTCAAAGACTGCAAAAATGGCCAGTATAAAGTCATTAGCTTCTACGCTAAAAAAGCGCGCGGCATGATGGCTAGGTACATTATTGAAAACCAAGTTGAAACTATTGATGAGTTGACGAAGTTTTCGACAGCGGGTTATTACTTCGATTCAGCGAGCTCAACAGACAAGGAGCTTGTCTTTAAACGAGACGAGCAGTAGCACCGAACCATCTACTTAGTTAGGGGCCTTTTGGCTCCTAACGTTTGATGTCCCTACCAGCGGTACGTGACGGCCACGCCTTAATGCTAGGTGGACATGTCAAATGTTAGGGAAAGTATAAGGGAGCCAATAGATGCCATCCTTGCCGACTGTTATGCCATATCTATTTGATACCCATTGCCATCTAGATTTCCCTCAATTTTCTGATGATATCGACTCCCATCTGACTCAAGCCAGCGAGGTGGGTGTTGAGCGTATATTGGTGCCTGCCACCGGGCCCGATAATTGGTCGCGTGTGTCTGAATTGTCACAGCGTTATTCTCAGGTTTACTACTCTCTAGGCTTTCACCCTTATTTTCTTTCTCGTTATGACTTTGGCTCGTTCGTCGAACTCGAAGCTAAACTCGCATCGGCCAATACGTGCTGTGTTGCGGTTGGAGAGTGTGGGTTAGATGGTAAAGTTGATGTCGACGCCGGCATACAAGAACAATTCTTGCTCGCGCAATTTACCTTAGCTCAACAAGGTAAATGGCCCCTCATTCTGCATGCCTCCAATGCACACAATCGATTAATTCAGTTGCTGAAAAGGCATAAAGTATCAGTAGGTGGTGTGTTGCATGGTTTCTCTGGCAGCTATCAACAAGCCATGGCTTACGTGGATCTCGGTTTCAAAATTGGCGTTGGTGGCACCATTACTTACCCAAGAGCGAATAAAACTCGGCGTACTATCACTCAACTGGCGACGGAACACCTAGTGCTAGAAACCGACTCGCCCGATATGCCGCTGTTTGGCTATCAGGGGCGCAATAACCACCCGAAAATGTTACCAAATATCCTACGTGAACTATCCTTGTTGAAAAATGAAAGTGAAAGCTCACTTGTTGCTACTCTGTGTAAAACAAGTAATCAAGCATTTGGATTAGATATCTAATGGCTCATTATTTCTTGATTCTATAATTAATAGTCGCAAAATTTGTGATGCATGTCTGGTTTTATTGTGATCTCACCCTAAAACTTGTTAACAAGTGTGATCTTGGTATTACTGGACCTTATATGTTGTATGTATAATCGCCAGCTGTTTTTATAACCATTCACTTTTGTCATCAACTTAATTGATTATAAGGAAAGCATAAACTATGGGTCTGTTTATGAGTCTAGTCGGTATGGCCGTTTTACTGGGAATAGCCGTGCTATTTTCCGACAATCGTAAAGCAATTAAATTTAGAACGGTTGGGTTTGCATTTGCGATTCAATTTGTGATCGGTGGTTTTGTGCTCTACGTTCCTTGGGGACGTGATCTGCTAGCCGGTTTTTCCGCTGGTGTGCAAAACGTTATCGATTATGGCAAGCACGGAATCGATTTCTTATTTGGTAGCTTGGTTAATTTTTCCGTGGATGGTCTCGGTTTTATTTTTGCGTTCCAGGTTTTGCCAACTGTCGTGTTCTTTTCTTCGCTAATCTCAGTGCTCTATTACCTAGGTGTGATGCAATGGGTCATCAAGGTATTAGGGGGAGGGCTGCAAAAAGCGTTAGGCACTTCTCGAGCTGAGTCAATGTCAGCAGCGGCGAATATTTTTGTCGGTCAAACTGAGGCACCGCTTGTTGTTCGCCCATTTGTGCCACGTATGACTCAGTCTGAGCTGTTTGCTGTTATGTGTGGTGGTCTAGCGTCTGTCGCAGGTGGGGTGTTAGCCGGTTACGCAGCAATGGGGGTCCCGCTTGAATATTTGGTGGCGGCATCGTTTATGGCGGCTCCTGGTGGTTTGTTATTTGCCAAAATATTGAAGCCTGAGACTGAAACTCCAGATGATAATATCGAGGAAGACATTGATGGTGGTGCGGACAAGCCGGTTAACGTTATTGATGCGGCAGCTGGTGGCGCGTCGATGGGGATGCAATTGGCACTTAATATCGGTGCCATGCTGTTGGCGTTTATTGGTCTTATCGCTCTTATGAATGGCCTTATTGGTGCCGTTGGTGGATGGTTTGGTCACCCAGGTATTACGCTTGAAATCATTTTGGGTTGGTTTTTCTCACCACTTGCATATGTGATTGGCGTACCATGGAATGAAGCCACTGTTGCAGGTTCGTTCATCGGCCAAAAATTGGTCGTGAATGAGTTTGTGGCGTATTTGAATTTCGTGCCTTACGTTGGTGAGCATGGACAGATACTTGCTGAAACAGGGCAAGTGATGACACAAAAAACCCAAGCGATCATTTCGTTTGCTTTGTGTGGTTTCGCTAACCTTTCCTCCATTGCTATCTTGCTGGGTGGTTTAGGGGGCATTGCGCCAAATCGTCGTCATGATATTGCGCGTTACGGTATGAAGGCCGTTGTTGCTGGCACATTATCGAACTTGATGGCAGCAACGATCGCAGGTTTCTTCTTGTCCTTATAGCGGTGTGTTTAGCCGATTTCGGGGGGAGTGTTTTCTCAGGAAATCTGGCCTCATTTTGTTCACGCCTCTCGCTATGCGAGGGGCGTTTTACTTTTCTGATTGGCCTTGTGTTCAACTTTCCTCACTGCCATTGCACGCGTTTCTATTCCAGAAAACTCAACCTAAAAGGTGCACTAGCACCAGAAATATTCTGCATCTTTTTTGAGATGCAAATCGTTTGCTTTTTATCGATCTCTATCACTCTTTAATGAAATGATGATATTGTCAGGTAAAAATATTGGTGATTAAAATCAACTATTGCAATAAAATTGCTTGGCAATGATAAAATTATCAATGTTGCGCGATCCAAGTTGGATCGCACGGCTTGAGGTGCCGACAGGCATATCGGCCGTATTGTGCGCATAAAATGGCCAAGTAAGAATGGCCATTTGCGGTTACAGGGAATGTGATGACTACTTATCGTAGTGATTCTTCAAGGAACCAAGTCCGTTCATAATTGATGACAAATTTAATGCGCTCTGAAGCCTGAGTTTGTCGTAATAAACATTATTGAATTGATCGGAGAAAGAAATGAGCGATTTAAAAGCAGCAGCGTTACGTGCCTTACAACTGATGGATCTAACGACTCTAAACGAAGACGACACTGATGAGAAAGTGATCGCGCTTTGTCGCAATGCAAAAACCGCAGTCGGTACTACAGCAGCAGTATGCATCTACCCACGTTTTGTTCCGATTGCGAAGAAAACCTTACGTGAGCAAGGCACACCTGAAGTGCGCATTGCGACGGTGACCAATTTCCCACATGGTAACGATGATATCGACATTGCCGTTGCCGAAACTAAAGCGGCGGTTGCCTACGGTGCTGATGAAGTTGATGTAGTTTTCCCTTACCGCGCATTAATGGCAGGTAATGAACAAGTTGGCTTCGAGTTGGTTAAGCAATGTAAACAATCTTGTGGTGACGTACTGCTAAAAGTCATCATTGAAACAGGTGAATTGAAAGAAGAAGCGTTGATTAAAAAAGCTTCTCAAATCTGTATTGAAGCAGGCGCTGACTTTATTAAAACCTCTACAGGTAAAGTGCCAGTCAATGCAACACCAGAATTCGCACGCATGATGCTGGAAGTCATTCGTGATATGGGCGTAGCTAAGACCGTTGGTTTTAAACCCGCAGGCGGCGTTCGTACTGCTGAAGATGCTGCTCAATATCTTGCGATGGCTGACGACCTTTTGGGAGCAGAGTGGGCTGACAACATGCACTATCGCTTTGGTGCATCGAGCCTACTAACTAACCTTTTAAATACGTTAGAAGTAACAGACAAGATTGCTGATCCAGCAGCTTACTAATCTTTCTTGACCTGTCTGGCGGAGCAGTACCGACTGCTCCGTATACCTCTTACCCTATATACCAAGGCGACTTAGCCTGGGAGGACTAATGTATTTACCTCAAGAAATTATCCGGAAAAAACGCGATAACGAGGTGTTGACCTCGGAAGAAATTCAATTCTTTATTCAAGGCGTGGCGAATAACTCGGTATCCGAGGGACAAATCGCGGCGTTTGCTATGGCTACCTACTTCAACGAAATGACGATGCCCGAGCGGATCGCATTGACATGTGCAATGCGTGATTCCGGCATGGTGATTGATTGGTCTCATATGGAGTTCTCCGGACCAGTGGTGGATAAGCATTCCACTGGTGGTGTGGGTGACGTGACGTCACTGATGTTAGGCCCGATAGTGGCTGCGTGTGGTGGCTTTGTACCTATGATCTCCGGCCGAGGCCTTGGGCATACTGGTGGTACTCTCGACAAACTGGAATCAATCCCAGGCTATAATATTACCCCGAGCAATGAGATCTTTGGCGATGTTACGAAGCAAGCAGGTGTGGCGATTATTGGTCAAACTGGCGATTTGGCTCCAGCCGACAAGAGAGTTTATGCCACGCGTGATATCACCGCGACCGTTGACAATATTTCTCTGATCACGGCATCAATTTTGTCCAAGAAGCTTGCTGCAGGGCTTGATTCTTTAGTAATGGATGTGAAGGTAGGCACGGGCGCATTTATGCCGACCTACGTAGCATCGGAGCAGCTGGCGAAATCGATTGTCGCAGTGGCGAATGGAGCGGGAACGAAAACCACCGCCATCCTAACGGATATGAATCAGGTCTTAGCTTCGTCAGCGGGTAACGCGCTTGAAGTGCGTGAAGCGGTGCAATTTCTCACGGGAGAATATCGTAACCCTCGTTTGCTAGAAGTGACTCTTGCTCTGTGCGCAGAAATGTTGGTGTTGGGTAAACTGGCCGATAGCACTGAGCAGGCGAGAGATCAGTTGATGTCTGCACTCGACAGCGGCAAAGCAGCTCAATGTTTTAGTAAAATGGTCGCAGGCTTGGGCGGTCCAGCAGACTTCGTAGAAAACTACGATAATTATCTAGAGAAGGCTGAGTTTATCAAGCCAGTTTATGCCCAAGAATTGGGTGTGGTATCGGCCATGGATACTCGCGCGATTGGTATGGCTGTCGTGACAATGGGCGGGGGTCGCCGAGTTGCGACAGACAATATTGATTACGCTGTTGGCTTTGATAACTTTATACGCTTAGGTGAGGTTGCCGATGAGAGCAAGCCTTTGGCTGTTATCCATGCACGCAGTGAAGCGCAATGGGCCGAAGCGGCGCAAGCATTACAAGATGCCATCACAATTGGTGGTGACTATAAACAAACCCCAGATGTATACCGTCAAATCCGAGCGGAAGACGTATAACGAGAACCGGTGGAAAGAGCAATGAAAAGAGCGTTTATTTTAGTGTTAGATTCCTTTGGAATTGGCGAAACTGCAGATGCGGATAAATTTGGCGATGTCGGTGCCGATACTTTTGGGCACATTGCCGAGCGTTGTGAGCAAGGCTTAGCCGATAATGCGGATCGACAGGGGCCACTGCGTTTACCTAACCTTTCTAAGTTAGGTTTAGCGATGGCGCATAAAGAGTCGACAGGCCGTTTAGCCGCTGGAATGGATGGTGACAGTGAAGTGATTGGTGCCTATGGTCATGCGGCTGAATTGTCGTCTGGTAAAGATACGCCTTCAGGCCACTGGGAAATCGCAGGTGTACCTGTGCTGTTTGACTGGGGCTACTTCACGGATAGAGAAAACAGTTTTCCGAAAGAGTTAACGGATCGGATTCTTGAACGTGCAGGTTTATCTGGTTTTTTAGGTAACTGCCATGCTTCAGGAACTCAAGTGTTAGATGACTTAGGTGAAGAGCATATGAAGACGGGTCTACCTATCTTCTATACGTCGGCGGATTCGGTATTCCAAATTGCTTGCCACGAAGAAACATTTGGCTTGGATAAGCTGTTGGAATTATGTCAGATCACACGTGAAGAGTTGGCAGATTACAACATAGGCCGCGTGATTGCTCGACCATTCATTGGTGCGGGCAAAGGTGAATTTGCACGTACGGGTAACCGTCGCGATCTTTCTGTTGAGCCGCCAGCCACGACCGTCTTACAAAAGTTGGTTGAGGAAAAACAAGGTAACGTCGTCTCTATCGGAAAAATCGCCGATATTTACGCCAACTGTGGTATCACTAAGAAAGTCAAAGCAACTGGCATTCCAGCTTTGTTTGAGGCGACTTTAGAGCAAATTCAGCAAGCGGGCGACAACACCATTGTTTTCACTAACTTTGTTGATTTTGATTCAGCGTACGGTCACCGTCGTGATGTTGCAGGTTATGCGGCTGCACTGGAATACTTTGATGGACGCATCAACGAAGTGCTTGAAATTATGGAAGAAGACGATGTTCTTATTTTGACCGCTGATCACGGCTGCGATCCAACTTGGCCGGGCTCTGATCATACACGGGAACATATCCCAGTGATTGTATACGGCAAAAAAGTCCCAGCGGGTTCATTAGGTAAACGCGATAGCTTTGCGGACATCGGTCAAAGCTTAGCAAGCTACTTCTCTACATCTAAGATGGATTACGGAATTAACTTCCTATAAGTATTTATCTGAGAAAAGAAGGCCGCTCGATTGAGCGGCCTTCTTTTTATGTAGAATTGTTTTATTCCAACTTTTAATTCAAGTGCTTAATGTCCGATCTTCATTCCGTGTTTAGACTAAGCTGCGGCGTTATTAATTCTCACGATGTGAATCGACATTTCTTAGCAGAAGGTTCTCTCCCTTATAACGTCGATTGCGTAGCAGCAAGAGCATGAGTAGCGCGCCTGCGGTAAAACTCATCAGTACCATTGAATACATATATCGATCGCTTTTTCGATAAAAATGATCTGAGATAGCGGTTAACTTTCCAGTTTCAAATGTGATCCGAACAAAGCCAATAATGCTGTTATCTTGATAAATCGGGGCAACCAATTGCTGGCGGCCAATTCTTGCGGTTGCAAGCGGAGTATCCAAACCTAATATGTCTCGAACCGAGAGAGCGTGGTCGCTGGCTGCCAGTTTAACGCCTTCTGAATCATAAATGGTCGCGTCAAAAACCAGCTTATTTTCAGTGAGGTGATTTGCCAGTTGTTTTAGCCCTTCTTGATCTTGCTGCACAACCATGTCACTTGCCGATAGCGCTGCTTGTGAAATCAATACCTTAGTTAGCGTCTCTATTTGGTTTGCTTGAATCTGTTCATTGCTTTTGGTGATTTTGACACTATTGACCGCAATGATCGACACCATGATCAACAAAGAAATCATCGCGATAGCTTTAACGGTGACGCGAAAAGAAAAGAGAGACGATTTCATACTATGCCTGAGTTGCCTTTTTCATTGGTGATCCATATTGAATCTTGCGTTTTTAATTTGCAATAGGTTTACTGTAGTTAACCTTTAGTATGGATTATACCTTATGGAAAAGTTAAAAAGTTTTGAAATTCACAGGCCTAGCTCGTTGGTGTCTCGGTTTTTATTACCGAGTGTTGCTGATGTAATCTCTTCCGATATCGCAAATTGGGTGGTGTATGCAGACGCTCTGCCGACGGACCTCGTGGCGCAATTGTCGTCTCAATCCGACTCAGGGTACGCTGGTGAAGTTTGTCGAATCCTTGAGGTGTGGAAAGTAGGGCGATATGAAGTGGCGCTGTTGGCAGGAGGTATGTCAACAAAGCAACTGACGTTGCTTGAACAAACGGGCATTGACTACGCCAACCTTACAGAGGTCGCTGACCTTTCTAGTCCCGGAGTGATTGTCTTCGATATGGATTCAACTTTAATTAAGGTCGAGTGTATCGATGAAATTGCCAAATTGGCAGGTGTTGGGGAGCAAGTCGCTGAGGTTACGGAGCGAGCGATGCAAGGAGAGTTGGATTTTAGTCAAAGCCTTATTTCTAGAGTTGCCGCGTTGCAAGGAGCAGATGTTTCTATATTGGATGAAGTAAGAGAATCCCTACCTTTGATGGAAGAAGCCCAGATGTTGGTTTATGCATTGCAACATTATGGCTGGAAAGTGGCTCTGGCCTCTGGTGGTTTTAGTTATTTCTCTGAGCATCTAAAATCGCAATTGGGCTTAGATCATGCGAGTGCCAATCAATTGGACATTGAGCACGGGAAACTAACAGGCAAAGTACTTGGAGAGATTGTCTCGGCGCAAACCAAAGCGGACATTTTAAAATCTTTGGCCACTGAATTTGGCATTGAGGCCGACAATACGGTTGCGGTTGGAGATGGTGCTAACGATCTGATTATGATGGAAGCTGCTGGCTTTGGCGTCGCCTATCATGCAAAAGAAAAAGTGCAGCGCCAAGCACAATCTGCCGTTCGCCACGCGAATCTAGGTGGCGTGCTCTGCATTTTGTCGGCTGGACTGGTAAAGAGAAATAAATCGAGCTGGCAGATATTAAATTCGCCGGTAAGCTCTTAGATTAGTGGGGCAGAGGCTAACCTAGCCGCGCTGATATATCGCTTGTTCTGACATCAGCGCGAAGAGTCAATGGTGGGTGGGAGTGCGGTTCGCCTTTTGGCATGGCGAACTCTATATGATGAACGTTGCACAGCTAACTATTTTCGACGTCCACGCCTAGCCGAGCTATAACCTCTGCGGTGACATCGACAAGCTCACCATAACCAAGAATACCGGAGATTTCTTTCTCAAGGTTGCGAGCTTGGTGTTGGCTCACTTGCGATAGTTCCAGTAAATCCTCTTTCATGAGCTTGGCGTAGGGTTCAAAGATGGGAACGCCTGAAATCCGCATCGCATAGAACTCTCCCGTGACGAGAGCTTTCTGAATAAAGTGGATACGATCATGGTTGCTGTAAAATTCACTACTCAGTTCAGATTCATAAGATTGAATACGGTCGTTAAACTTAACAATCGAGATGTAAATATCATGATATTGAGGCTCTGCCCCTTCGTTATGTTTCATCGGGGTTGCTAACAAGGTGTTAGTACGCCCTTTAAAGATGGGCTCTAATGAGAAACGTTGCTCGTGGCCTAATTTGGCAAACAGTCCGAGGTAGCGATCAAGAGGATAATTCACCCCAATGGCGACTGGGCGTAAGCTGCCATTTTTTTTATCGATAAAGATAGGTGCGCTCACTAATTTATCCATGAGCACGTCATGCATACCTTCCAGTAACTCATTCGTTGGCACAATCTCTTTGAGGACCACCAATTTCTTTTGGTTGTATTCAATCAAGCGGCTTAGAAAGGATACGGTCTTCGTGGTGTGACTATTGTCTTCAATTGCCAGATGCACGCAGGTGCCTTTCTCTGAGATACGAATGACCTTATAAGGGATATTACTAAGCGCGAGCTTTTTATCGTGCTCTTGTAAGTCGATGAAAGTTACATCGCATGAGTCTTCAGCTTTTAATTCCATCGGTGCCGCAAGTTTGACGTTTAGTCCGTGCTTGGAAAAATCGGCGGTGAAGCCTCGGCCGTGATCTTGTCCATGCATCAAAGATATTTTTGTACGATATTGATAGCGGGTATCTTTACGGCGAGCTTGAGAATCAAAATACAAGCACGTGGGATTGATGGTGGTATTACGGGTCTGCCGGAAGGCATTCAAGTCTTTGCTGGTAAGACGAGGTTTGTCTATTTCTAAATATTCAGAACCTTCATTACCATTCGCGATTTCTTGCAAGATCCCATAGTGAGTCAGGTTTTCTGTGGTTAACGCCAGTTCATCGGAGTGTTGATGTAGAGCGGTACGTTCGTGTTCTGCTAACTCAAACAGAGAAAAGCGAAAGGCACGCCACGTGTCTTTTTTAGCCCCAACATGCCAAAACAGTTTGATGTGCTCAGGCGAGGCCTCTGAATCAATCATGGAAAAATAGAGCTTCTTCCCTTGGTGGGCATGTTGGAACGTGTATATGGTATGGGTTGTGGAGCGAGATTGAGAGTCCAACAGACGCCGCATGCGCTGTGGGCTGAATAACCCCGTTAGATTTTGTTGGTTGAGCTCGTCGTGCCAATATTGCCAAATGGGGTGGTTGTTGTCAGAGATCAATACCAGTTTCAGCGTGTCTTCATTGAACAGGATTGGGAGGTTACAGGTATTTTTTAAAAATGCGTGTTCATAGCATCGAGTTTTGGCTCGAATGACTTTATCTTGATTGTCCTGACGGCTTTTTTGTGAACGATCCTGCAGTGACTCTTCAATTACCTGTTGAATGGCATCGTTCTCAGAAATTTTGAGTACACGCAGGTATTTGACCGCGTCATTTTCGTAGCTATCGTCTACACCAACAATTCGATATTGGATTGGGTCTTCTAGTCCAATAATTTTGCTCTTTTTACTTAGCTCAGAAAACAGGATGTTTAGAACTTCACCTTGCTTATATTTGAAGGCTGCGGGCACTTTAAACCGCCCCCCGGAAGGAGATAAATCGACACTGACGCCATGAACCGTTTGACGAGTGGGTAGTAACATCTCCACTTGAGAGGTAAATAGCAGTCGGTTTTCACGCCGTTTTAAATCGAAACCTAAGGTGATTGGTTCAGTTTCAAAAGGACTATCAGCACTAGTGAGAGAATCTCCTCTACCTATGCCTCGTTGCTGCATTACCCGAAAATTGTTACGTGTATTACACAGTGCAGTCCAGACTCCCTCTGTGTAGCCGCCATATTTTTGCGTGCCTTTGTGATACTCATTGAATGCCACATCATCTAACCAATGCTTACGGCCATCTAATTCGTATTCTCGACATTCACCCTGTACGCGACCACGCAAATCTAGGCTCTTAGCACAGGGAGCCATGAGCTTGTTCAGTTCCATTTTTACCAGAAGCTTGACTGAAGGGTGTTCCCCCTCTGTTACCTTGGTTAAAAGGTAATCAAGATCTTCAGAGCGAAAGGCTGGTATCAGCTTTTCTGCCAACGAGAGAATTTCAGATTCCTGCATATTATTCTGCTACAGTAATGAGTTAATATTGAATCGACCTATACACCTACTTCTTTAATTATAAGTTTGGCTGAAAGTTTCTGGTTAGCAACTCAATCTTTGGTAGAAACCAGCAAAAATGATTATAGGTCACAGAGTTAGAGTTTAAGGATTCATGGCTAAAGCAAAACGTGCATACGTCTGCAACGACTGTGGCGCAGATTTTCCTCGCTGGCAAGGGCAGTGCAATGCTTGCGGCGCGTGGAATACGATCACTGAAGTTCGGCTGGCGGCTTCTCCTTCTGTCGCAAGGAACGAACGCTTAGCTGGTTATGCGGGTGCGGCGACGGAAGCAAAAGTTCAGGTATTATCTGATATTGACCTGCAAGAGGTTCCTCGCTTCAGCAGTGGTTTTAAAGAATTAGATAGAGTTCTGGGAGGCGGTATTGTTCCTGGGGCTGCGGTACTGATAGGCGGTAATCCCGGAGCGGGTAAATCCACGTTGCTCTTACAAGCGATGTGCTTGTTGTCGGGGCAAATGCCGACTTTGTATGTAACAGGCGAAGAATCATTACAGCAAGTGGCGATGCGGGCATCGAGGTTAGGCTTGCCGAAAGAGCACCTCAAGATGCTGTCAGAAACCAACGTCGATACCATCTGCCAAATTGCTGAGCAAGAACAACCCAAGATTATGGTGATTGATTCGATTCAGGTCATGCATGTTGCCGATGTACAATCTTCCCCAGGCAGCGTTTCTCAGGTAAGAGAATCAGCGACAGCTTTAACGCGCTATGCCAAACAAAATAACGTCGCGGTATTTATTGTTGGCCACGTAACTAAAGACGGCACACTGGCAGGCCCTAAAGTGTTGGAGCATATTATTGACTGCTCTGTGCTACTGGATGGTGGCAGCGATAGCCGTTTTAGAACCCTGAGAAGCCATAAAAACCGTTTTGGTGCCGTAAATGAACTGGGCGTCTTTGCCATGACAGGGCAAGGACTGCGTGAAGTGAGCAACCCTTCTGCTATTTTCTTATCTCGTGGTGAAGAAGAAACCTCGGGTAGCTCGGTAGTCGTGATTTGGGAAGGGACTCGTCCTCTGCTCGTTGAAATTCAAGCGTTAGTCGATTACTCCCAACTGGCGAACCCGAGACGAGTTGCAGTGGGCTTAGATCAAAACCGTCTTTCTTTGTTATTGGCTGTGCTGCACAAGCATGGCGGGTTACAAATGGCCGATCAAGATGTGTTTGTGAATGTGGTTGGCGGCGTTAAAGTTACGGAAACCGGTGTCGACCTTGCGTTAGTCATGGCATTGCTTTCTAGCTTCAAAGATAGGCCGCTAGCGAAAGATGTGGTTGTGTTTGGTGAAGTGGGGTTAGCGGGTGAAATACGTCCGGTGCCGAGTGGACAAGAAAGGTTGATGGAAGCCTTTAAGCATGGATTTAAAAAGGCGATTGTTCCCGCTGCGAACATGCCAAAAAATGGGATTGATGGCATGCAGATCCACGCGGTAAAAAAACTCTCAGAGGCAATACAAGCCTTTGATGAACTGTAATATTAATCAATCTCGAAACCATGAATAGTTATGGGTAGTTACCATCGCTATGCTCAAAGATAGCACGTAAGATCAGAAATAATATGGGAATGTTGAGTCAAAATGGACCATTCTGTTAGGTGTGTTATTTCTAAAGCAAGTTTTTTCTTTTTCGGCGTAGAAACAAGCTATCAGTCTTTACGGATTGTGGTATACTCTGCGCGCAATTTATATCCTATTAACAGAGTAAGACAATGGCAGATTTATCGAAATACAGAAACATTGGTATTTTCGCGCACGTTGATGCGGGTAAAACAACTACCACTGAACGTATCCTGAAGCTAACTGGTCAGATCCACAAAACTGGTGAAGTTCATGATGGCGAATCAACTACCGACTTTATGGAACAGGAAGCTGAGCGCGGTATTACTATTCAGTCAGCAGCAGTAAGTTGCTTCTGGGATAAGCACCGTTTCAACGTTATCGATACTCCTGGACACGTTGACTTCACAGTTGAAGTATACCGTTCACTAAAAGTACTTGATGGCGGTATCGGTGTATTCTGTGGTTCTGGCGGTGTTGAGCCTCAGTCAGAAACTAACTGGCGTTACGCGAACGAATCAGAAGTTGCACGTATCATCTTCGTTAACAAACTAGACCGTATGGGTGCTGACTTCTACCGTGTAGTTAAGCAAACTCAAGACGTACTAGGTGCTAACCCACTAGTTATGGTTCTACCTATCGGTATCGAAGAAGATTTCGTTGGTGTTGTAGACCTTCTAAGCCGTAAAGCATACGTTTGGGATGACTCAGGTCTTCCAGAGCGCTACACAGTTCAAGATGTTCCTGCGGACATGGTTGATCAAGTAGAAGAATACCGTGAAATGCTAGTTGAGACTGCCGTTGAGCAGGACGACGACCTAATGGAAGCTTACATGGAAGGCGAAGAGCCAACTATTGAGCAACTTAAAGAATGTATCCGTAAGGGTACTCGTACAATGGACTTCTTCCCAACGTACTGTGGTTCAGCATTTAAAAACAAGGGCATTCAGTTAATTCTTGATGCTGTTGTTGATTACCTACCTTCACCAACAGAAGTTGATCCTCAACCTCTAATGAATGAAGAAGGCGAAGAAACTGGCAGACACGCACTTGTTTCTACTGAAGAAACTTTCAAAGCGTTAGCATTCAAAATCATGGATGACCGTTTTGGCGCGTTGACGTTCGTACGTATCTACTCTGGTACTTTGAACAAGGGTGACACCATCCTTAACTCGTTCACAGGTAAAACAGAGCGTGTTGGCCGTATGGTTGAGATGCAAGCGGATGAGCGTAAAGAACTGACTTCTGCACAAGCTGGTGACATCATCGCTATCGTAGGTATGAAGAACGTTCAAACTGGTCACACTCTATGTGATCCTAAAGACGAAATCACGCTTGAGCCTATGGTATTCCCAGAACCAGTAATCTCAATTGCTGTATCGCCAAAAGATAAAGGCGGTTCTGAGAAAATGGGTATCGCGATCGGTAAAATGGTTGCTGAAGATCCAACGTTCAAAGTTAATACTGATGAAGAGACTGGTGAAACAATCCTTCGCGGTATGGGTGAGCTGCACTTAGATATCAAAGTAGATATCCTTAAGCGTACTTACGGCGTAGATCTTACTGTTGGTGCTCCTCAAGTTGCTTACCGTGAAACTATCACGAAAGAAGTTGAAGATAGCTACACGCATAAGAAACAGTCTGGTGGTTCTGGTCAGTTCGGTAAGATTGATTACCGTATCAAGCCTGGCGAGCCTAACTCTGGCTTTACGTTTAGCTCATCAGTTGTTGGTGGTAACGTACCGAAAGAATTCTGGCCTGCAGTAGAGAAAGGTTTCTCATCTATGATGGATGAGGGTGTTCTTGCTGGATTCCCTGTTCTTGATGTTGAAGTTGAACTATTTGATGGTGGCTTCCACGCAGTGGATTCATCTGCAATCGCATTTGAAATCGCAGCGAAAGGTGCATTCCGTCAATCTATCCCTAAAGCGGGTGCTCAACTACTTGAACCTATCATGGCAGTTGACGTATTTACTCCAGACGATCACGTTGGTGATGTTATCGGTGACCTTAACCGTCGTCGTGGCATGATCAAAGATCAACTTGCTGGCGTAACTGGTGTTCGTGTTCAAGCAGACATCCCTCTTTCTGAGATGTTTGGTTACATTGGTCACCTACGTACAATTACTTCTGGTCGTGGTCAGTTCTCTATGGAGTTCGCACACTACGCACCATGTCCAACTAACGTTGCTGAAGAAGTTATTGCTAAAGTTAAAGAAGAGAAAGCGAAGAAGTAATTACTTCTAAGTGCTAACTTTTAGCTTTTGATAAAACCCTCGTAGTAATTATTTACTCGAGGGTTTTTTAATGCTTCTATCTAGCTGTCTATTTAATTAATGCCTATAGTTGTTGGCTTCTATTCTTCCCAAGCAACCAATTGGTTCTTAGGCCAATTTTGGCCAATTTCATGATACTTCTGTTCTAGTATGTGGCGCTTAATTTTGAGTGTCGGAGTTAGAACACCGTTGTCGATACTCCACGGTTCTTTAATCATCAGTACCCCTTGAATACGCTCATGGGATTCAAGTTGTGAGTTCATCTTCTCTACCACGCGCGTAGTGGATCGTTCATACCTTTCACGATCGAAATCTGGGAACTCATGTGGCACAACCAATAAGATTGGGCCGGGTAAACCAAGACCAATCAAACACATCATCTCGACTCGGCTGTATTCAAATAACTTGCTTTCAATTGGTACAGGGGCAACAAATTTGCCTTTCGCGGTCTTAAACGTATCCTTTTTACGGCCTTGGATTGTAAGGTAACCATCATCATCTACTGTACCAATGTCACCGGTATGCAACCAACCTTTGCTATCGAATGAATCTTGGGTCGCAATATCATTTTTATAATAGCCAGAGAACATCCCTTTACTGTGAACCATTATTTCACCATCTTGGGCTATTTTGATGTCAATACCCGGACCTGCTTGACCAACGCTACCAATTTTGTCACCGCGGAAAGGATAGTTGATCGTGCTGTAAGCGAATGACTCTGTCATCCCCCAAGCTTCGGTAATATTTAGCCCTACCGAGTGATACCACTGCAGCAATGCGGGAGACACTGGAGCAGAGCCACAGCCAAGTACTCGTGCTTGATCTAAACCTAGGCCATCGGCGAGCTTTTTCTTAATTAACGTATTGATGAAGGGGATCTTCAGTAATATGTTGAGTTTCTTCTGTGGAAGTTTGTCTTGGATTCTTTGTTGGAAAAGCGTCCAAAGCCTCGGCACTGAGATAAACAGCGTCGGGCGCTGCATCTTAACGTCTTCAATAAAAGTATCAAGTGACTCAGGAAACGCAGTCGGAATTCCTCCCATGATAGAAGAGCCAAAGATATACACACGTTCAGTAATGTGGGCGAGAGGAAGGTAAGAAAACAGTCGGTCTTTTGGCGCAATCCCTATGTGATCAATCAGGCGTTGAACCGACCACTGAAATGCCCCATAGGTGAGCATTGCGCCTTTAGGTAGCCCTGATGTGCCAGAGGTGTACACCAAAGACATTACAGTATCTTCTGTATGCTGAGGTCTTTCTTGGCTTGGTTCCGATTCTTCAATAAGATCGGAAAAAGTATGATCACAGGTAGGAGCCGAGTCATATGGAAGAGAGATACTAATAAGATCAGGTAGGGCCGCTAACACGGATTCAATATGCTTTGAATTATCTAATTTACCGGCAATCAATATCTTACATTCACTATGTTGGACACAGTATTCGATGCTATCGCTGCTAGCGGTAGGGAAAATAGGGACGCTAACGTAGTCACCTAGCATCATGGCCAAGTCGCAAATAAACCACTCCGCGCAGTTCTTTGATACCAATGCGATTTTGTCTCTTGGCTGTGCGCCCAACTTTTTCAAAGCCGTTGCCAATTTCAGTGCTTTCTCGGCAACCTCATAGTAGGTGTACTCAACAAATTGGCGGTTCGTTATTTGCTTTAGGTATACCTCGTTTGGCCTTTCATCAGCCCACTTTAAGATCATCTCATTCGGTGTAGGTACTGTGGTGGTCGCCGTTGATTGGCTGATTTCACTAGGCTGAATCATTCTCAAACTCCACGTCATTGATAAATATTCATAATTTTTATATTGTTAATAGAGTGTTAACTCTAACAGGTCGATTTGGTACAGGAAAGAGTAAACCATTAGATTCGATCAATTGAGTGATCTTGTTAGTGTATTTGCCGGAAAACTCCTGGACTAACTCCCGTTTTTTTCTTGAAAATTCTAGAAAAGTAAGACACATCTTTATAACCGCACTGGTAGGCGATCACAGCGATTTTTGATTTTTTGTCATCTATAAGCATTTGTTTGGCAAGTGAGATACGCTTTGTTGTTAAGTAGTCTCGAAAACTCATCCCTACTGAACTATGGAATACTTTGGAAAAATAGGTAACCGAATAGTGGCAATAATCTGCAATATCTTCTTCTTTTATTGTTTTAGATAGGTTTAATTCGATATACCTCAAAATTTCTAACAGGTTCTTACTGATTTTTTGTCGACTAAGTTGAGGTTCATTGCGGTGAATTTCGATGACTTCTTGATGTTTGGTGAACTTGTAATGAATGTGCTGACTAAGAGCTTGTGCCCAAGCCAGTGCCGAGCGGCTATTTAGGTCAAAATGCTCAATGACAATATCTAATTGTACTATGTCGTCAGAAATGACGCCATTGTGAATTAAAATCAAATGCTTATTTAAATTTTGGCACATTTTCACCGCAGTTAGAAACAGGGCGTTGTTTTGCTCTGAATCTAAAAAGAAAAAGCAGAACTCAATATCCGGCTCACTCAAAACGGAGACATCATGACCACTTTCAACAATATGAAAGTATTGTTCGATATCATATAAAGCGTCTTTCGGAATGAAAGAGATGGATTTACCTATCCAGTGGCCAGTGTGTAAAACATCCA
Source organism: Vibrio profundum (assembly GCF_050337555.1). NCBI lineage: Bacteria > Pseudomonadati > Pseudomonadota > Gammaproteobacteria > Vibrionales > Vibrionaceae > Vibrio > Vibrio profundum. The sequence continues at coordinate 82,548 of NZ_JAKJTA010000008.1, read as the reverse complement.
TTTAATTTTGCTTGTTCTCCATAACAAGTCATCTTTTTCAGGTTAGGCGAAGCGAAAGAAAGTTCAAGATGTATGGGTTGAGAGGGAAACCAGCATCACAAATCCGAGGTCAATAGTTTTGTTATGGTATTGTAAAATAAAAGTGTGATATTTGTCACACTTTGTATCTTGCGTGAACTTGTCAAGTATCAAAAATGAGAATGAAAATAAATGTAAATTTATTTATAGCGATATCGGAGAGAAGTGTTATTAAAATGTATTAAAAAGCAGATGGATATAAAGAAGCTAGAAAAACGAGTGAGACTCGAATATTTCTCTTTCTGTTAAATTTCTGCGGTTATATCACGCTTAAAAATAAAATATTCGTGATGAGCAACGCAAAAAAGTGCAAAAACTCAGTAGAAAAATCCTAACCTATGCCGGTAGAAATCTCTAAATTAAAGGGTAAGCAATTCACTGAAATTGCAGTCCATAGGAAGGAGACCTAAACATGAATACATTTATAGCAAACGTTCAAGCATTTTTTCAAGACGAAGAAGGACTAACGGTAGTTGAGTATGTTGTAGGCGCAGGCTTACTGGTAACCGGACTTGCGGGTCTATTTACCGCATTTGGTACTACACTACAAACAGAATTGACCTCAATATTTGCTTAGTAAAAATAGAGCAAAATCTTACTAACCGTCTACTATTTATGTTACTGGTTCGTTTTATAAGAATTATACGTTAATTCAAGTATAAAACGAAACGGTAACATAGTTTTTGGGGGGACGGATAATGAAAAACTACATAAAAAATACAATTCAATTTATAAAAGATGAAGAAGGCTTAACGACGGTGGAATATGTCGTTGGAGCTGGTTTGCTAGTTGGTGGACTGGCGGTGTTCTTTGCTGGTTATAGCGGCATATTAAGCACCGAGTTCGATTCTCTATTTTAGCAATTTATATTGGATAGCTAGATTGGATGGCCGATGATTCATCTACATGTCACTTACTACCTTATCTGGTTGGGGCTTTTTGTGATTTCCGTGTCAGATGCACGGGAGCACAGGATCCCCAACTACATGCTTCTGTTAGTTTTATGTCTATCTCTAATTGACAAATCCTTGTCCAGTACACCAATGCCTCTTCTTTTCGCTGCTTTGGCTGGAGCTGTAGTGATGTTTATTTGTTCTTTTGTTCTCTACTGTATCCGTGCAATGGCACCAGGTGACGTTAAGTTGCTGGGTGTAGTCGGTTTTATTATCGGTTGGGGGCAATTATTGGATGCTGCGTATTGGATAGGAATTGCCACCGTTGTAGTCGGCGTATTTTATGCGTTAATTAGACTGGCAGAACGGCCAGAATCGGCCAAACTTACTCTAACCAAATATTCTCTTATTGCTTCAGGAGCGGGAGCAATAAACAAGGGAAGTTCAGACAAACAGTTAGCAGATAAGCTTAGAATGCCTTTTGCTCCAATCGTTACCATAGGGCTTGCACTGCAGCAGTATTTTTAGACGAATACGTTTTAGACAGGGAGTCTCTATGACGGCGGCGTATCAACAAGGACTACATAGAGAAGAGTTGACACCTCAAGCTGATGCGCCAAAGGTGCCGACCTCTTTTGAAGCTCTGGGTGTGCCTAAGGTGGTGATGGAAAACTTGCTGATTAAGCATGTAGCTGCAGCGCCCAAGTCCGATATCCTTGAACTCACTCGCGCGATGGGCATTAATAGTCACCTGATTGAAGAAATGCTGGGTGACCTGAGAAAAAAATCTAAAATTGAGGTTTTTCAGGCATCAACTAGCTCATTTGGCAATCAGGGGCAGGGGACGCCGGCGAGTATTCGATACGCGTTATCTGCATCTGGTATGCAAGATGCGGATATGGCGTTTGTCAAAGATGCTTATTTAGGGCCGGCTCCTGTGTCTTTATCCGACTACGATGCGATGGTGAAAGAGCAAGACGTTCGTACTCGCGTGGTGACCAAAAAAGACGTGACCCATGCCTTGAAAGAGGTTTATGGCGCAAGCCGATTAATTGGCGTGATTGGACCTGCGATCAACTCTGGCCGTGCCCTGCTTCTATATGGAGATGCAGGTACCGGTAAAACTTTCGTCGCTACTCGGATTTTAAACTCCCTCAATACCTCGGTATATATCCCTTATTCTGTTTATGCTGCGGGTAATATCATCAAGGTTTTCTCTCCTCAGCATCATAAAAAACTGACTCGCCCAGACGATGAAAATAGCTTTATTTTTAAAGATCAGTTTGATAGGCGTTGGTCGCTATGTGAGCGACCGAGTATTCAGGTGGGTGGTGAGCTCACGATGGATATGTTGGAGGTCAACCATACTGAACATAACCGAGTCTGGATAGCCCCTCTGCAAATGATGGCCAACAATGGCATTTTTATCATTGATGATTTGGGGCGACAGCCCATGCCTGTGGATACCTTGTTGAACCGTTGGATCGTCCCGATGGAGTATTTCTATGACCACCTTGCATTGCCAAATGGTCAGCAGGTCACGATTCCATTTATTTTGACTTTAGCCTTTTCCAGTAACTTAGATCCTGAGTCTATTGCCGACCCGGCTTTTTTACGCCGACTTGGCTACAAAATCCAGTTCTACCCTTTAGAAGATCATGAATATAAAGCGCTTTGGGAAAAGGTGGCGAGCGGTCGTAAGCTTTCTCTTGCTCAACCCGTTTTTGATATGTTGTTCCAGTTACACCGTCAGCATAGTGTTGGTTTCTATCCATGCCTACCAAAGGACATGATAGGTATTAGTCGTGACATCATTGCATTTGAAGAGACGGATCCAATCATTACTCCCGAAATAGTTTCTAGAGCATGGGAGGTTTACTTTACCGCGGACGGTAAAGGAGGAGGTGCAAGGTGAGTAGGAATCAAGCGATTTTACTATTCTTGTTGTCCATTATCTTTGGTTTAGGTGCAGTATTTTTCGCTAAGCAATGGATGGATAGTCAAGTTCAGCCCCAAGTTGAAGTCGAAGTCGTTGAGCGAGAGCCCGTAGTGGTTGCTGCCCAAGATATTCCAGCGGGGACGGTCATCGATGATCAATATTTAACAACTAAGCTGTTAGAGAAAGATTGGCGCAACGACGATCAGTTTGGGTTGCCTGATGAAGTGCTAGGCAAGGTTTCCCAAACCTACATATATAAAGGTGAGATCGTGCACCCACTGCGCGTTGCCGTACCAGGAGAAGGCTCGACGTTGGCTTCTTTAATTTCGGAAAACAAACGCGCCGTCACTATTCGGGTCAATGATGTTATTGGCGTAGCGGGTTTCCTATTACCGGGTAATAAAGTCGACATTTTAAGCACGGTGAAATACAGCGAACGCTCCGCTAGAACCTCTACTGTCCTAAAAGATATTAAGGTACTGGCTGTAGACCAAACGGCTAAAACTCAAGAAAACAAACCAATTATTGTTCGAGCAGTAACGTTGGAAGTTACCCCGAAAGACGCTGAAAAATTGCTAACGGCGAAAAGCAAAGGTGAAATTCAATTGGCTCTTAGAAATCCTCATGAGCCGGAAGAAAAACCTAGAAAACGTTACGTGGCACCAAGTGTTACGGTGATCAAAGGGACTAAAGCATCAAATATTCGAGTCAAGAACTGAGGTATAAGATGAAAAAAATAATAATCTTAATCAGCCTCCTAGTGACGAGTAGCTTTTGGGCAGTGGCATCAACCCAAACCGGGGAAGTAGTAAAAGTACCCCATCATAAATCTACTCACGTCAATCTTTCAGGAAAGGCAAAACGTGTGTCACTCGGTGATCCAGAAGTGTTGGATATAGTGATGCTTAAATCTGATGAGCTGTTTTTAATTGGTAAGAAGCTGGGCTCAACTAATCTCATGGCGTGGGACTACCGTGGTCGGTTAATTGAATCGATAAACATTGAGGTCACTCATGATCTTAATAGCTTAAAAGCAAAGTTATTTGAGTTTTTGCCGGATGAAAAAATCGAAGTACATAGCTCTCAAAACCGACTTATTTTGAGTGGAATGGTCAGCAACCCCGCCAAGATGAACGTTGCACTACGTGTGGCAGAAACTTACGCAGCGGGCAAGGCTGCCAACGAAGAAGACAAACCTGGTAATTCCGGCACTCAATCTTTAAGTGAAAATGTCGAGAAATCAGGCGTGATTAACTTGATGACCGTGGGTGGTTCACAGCAAGTTATGCTTGAGGTAACGGTTGCTGAAGTACAGCGCTCGCTATTGAGAAAATTTGATGCGAACTTGAATTTCTTTAATACAGGTACTCACGCAGGTGGCGGCTTTACTTCAACCACTACCGCTATTTCGGGTTTATCTCCGACCTTTACCTCTCCAGTTAGTTCGGATTACGGCATTATTGGCGGTTTCGTCGATAGCAAGAATGTTTTCTCGTTTGCTCTTGATATGGCGAAACAAACAGGCGCTGCAAAAATATTAGCTGAACCAAATTTAACAGCATTGAGCGGTACCAAAGCCGAGTTGCTCGCAGGGGGAGAGTTTCCAATTCCTGTACCAGATGATGACGGTATCACCATCGAATATAAAGAATACGGTGTCGGGCTAACATTTATCCCAACTATTTTAAGTGACAAAACAATTAACTTAGAAATGGCGGTCGACGTTAGTGAAATCGCGAGTACTACCTCGCTTACCTATACCACGGATTTGAACTATACCATTTATCCATTGACTCGCAGAAGTGCCTCTTCAACGTTAGAGCTTGCCGATGGACAGACGATTGGGATTGCGGGCTTGTTAAATGAGAGCGTAAAAGATGCAGTAAGTAAGATGCCCGGATTAGGTGACTTGCCAATACTTGGTCAGCTTTTTGGTAGTCAAGAATATATTAAAGGGGAAACTGAGCTAGTGATCTTGGTAACGGCGAAATTGGCTAAGCCTGTCGACCGTGACTCTATCACTCTCCCAACTGATTTGTTTATTGAGCCAACCGATATGCAGTATTACTTGTTGGGTGTTAGCCCATATATGGCCTCGCAGTCAGCGCAAAAAGATGTGGTAGAAGAAGAGTCTACAGTGATTGATTTCATTGAATACCCTGATGGCGGAACTGAGGGTAGCTTTGGTCATAGCTTATAAGGTGATGGTATGAAAAGGTTATTAATAACGGTGCTTTGTTCATTTTTCTTGTTTGGCTGTGCAGGTAATCTGCCGCCATTAGGGAGCAGTGTATCTAGTGTTGCTCAGGCGCAAACCTACAACCCAGAAGCGGCAAAGGAAAACTCAGCGATTATTCCTGAAGGAAACGGTGAAAGATTGGAGAATGTGTACCAGACTTATACTAGTGACAAAAAAGTTGTACTGAAAGGTACCGAAAGTCGCGTAGTGGAAGGGGTGTCGTCTAACTAGAAATAGAATAAAAGCAAGCTTTCATTCTATTTCTTGCGGTGTAGTGCCGCGTTTGATGTTTGAGTTATAGAAGTAAATGAATATGCAGAGCTGCAAAGTCATCAGTGAAGTTCTTTGCAGCGTTGTTGTGTATGGGAGGATGTACTATGAAACTGTATCGCAAGGGCCAACAAGGTGTGGCTGCTGTGGAGTTTTTGATAACTTTGCCCGTACTGTTCATCTTGCTTGCAGGCATCACTGAAATTGGTAATGCGTTTCTTACCTACAACACCATAAATAAAATGGTGCAGCATGCGGCTCGTTACTCCGTAGTGGATGTATACGGTACAACAGGAGCATCGGACGTTGCCGATCATAGTGTGGTGAAAAATATGGTTGTGTACGGTAACGCTGCGGGCACTGGCGATGCTGCGGTTCCGAATTTGACCACGACGGATGTGAGTGTGTCGGAGGCAGCAAACTTTGTCACGATCAGCGTTAATTACACTTACCAGCCTATTATGGGCTCGTTTAATGATGTGATGGACTTTGAAGTGCCACTCAATGCGTCGGCGATGATGTATACCGGGGCGGGCTCACCATGAAAATGAATGGAAAGAAGAAACAATCGGGGTTGAGCATTATTGAGTTTACCTTGGTCTCCAGTGCGTTGTTGGTTGTGATTCTAAGTGTGCTTGAGTTTGGTCACTATATGTATTCAATGCAGGTTGTTAGTGACATGACTCGAGTCGCCGCGCGTTTAGGGGTGGTGTGTTCTGTTACGGACAAAGGAGATATACCAGGGTTGGCGATAGTGGACAATGCTCCAGCAGACTTTACGGCTGCGAATTTAGAGGTTGATTATTTAGATAGTAACGGCGGGGTAGTGACAGGAACGTTGACGGATGACGATGTGTTTACCACCATTCGTTATGTTAGAGCCAGAGTGTCAAATTATGATTATCAGTTCACTGGCATGCTCAGTTTTATGGGCGATGAGGGGGCGTTAACGATTCAAGATTACGAGACGATTCTGCCTATTGAAAACTTAGGTGTACATGCGGATGCGGGAAACACTGATTGTTAGGAGTAGGGTATGGGAGAGGCTGTGAAGCTTACGGGAAATGAAGAAAAGGCAGTCAGACTAAAAACCCAATTAAGCATTTGGGTATTTTATGCAAGTGATCAGTTCCGCACACATATCTCCAACCAGTTGGTTATGTCTAATAGCATCTCTTTTGAGACGATATCTCTGCATAGCCTAGTCGTGGCGAACTTGGCGCAATTTACTTTACCTGATCTTATTTTTGTCGAAACAGGTCCCAACTGGGCGCAGAAAATAGTTGAACTACAGCAGTTTGAGGGGCCAATGAATGAGGGGCATGAAGCGTCTCTTATCGTGTTTGGGAATGAAGCTGATAATGGTGCATTGAAAATTGCTTTGCGCATTGGCGCGGCAGATTTCGTATCGGATAAGGCAAGCTTTTCTGATCTCGTTCCTTTGTTTAAAAATGTTGCAGAGCATAAGGTGGCCAGTCGAGATCTTGGTGAACTGTACGTGTTTACCAATTCTAAAGGAGGTGCCGGAGCCTCAACGTTGGCATTGAATACTGCTCTCACTCTGGCACATAAATTCCCAGATAAAGTGTTGCTGTTAGACTTAGACTTACAGTTTGGTGTCGTGGATGATTATTTAAACCTTACTTCCAAATATACCTTATCAGATGCTATCGCTAATGCCGCAGATATGGATGAAGTCTCGCTGGGTTCAATTGTGACCAAACATTCTTCTGGCTTGCATGTCTTGGGGTTCCGGCATGAAAACAGTCAAGAGAATTACGAAAAAGCGCATAACTTCAATAAATTACTACCAGTACTTCGCGAGCTTTATGATTTCATCATCTTAGATATGTCGCGAGGGGTTGATCGGCTTTTTTCTTCAGTGATTACACCAGCGAAGAAAGTATTCTTAGTTACTCAACAAAACCTAGTCGCAGTGAGAAATACCACCCGCATTGCTAAATTACTCGCCTTTGAATTTGGTATAGGCAAAGAGAGCTTAGAGTTGGTGGTGAATCGTTATGAAAAGCGTCAGTCGATTAAGGTTTCTGATATTGCAGGTACGGTTGCTGGGGTTAAGGTTCATATAATACCAAATGACTTTAAGGTGGCTTCTGAGAGTGCCAATCTTGGACAGCCATTTGTCGAAAGTAAGAAAAAAAGTGTAATCGCTAAGGCAGTGCAGGAATTTACAACTAAACTGTTACCAGAAGAAGAAACAGAACAAAAGCAGAGTTTGTTAGGGCGACTGTTTTCCTGATCTGTAGGTAGGGAGCACCTATGTTTTTCAAAAGAAAGAATCTCAACCCTGAACTTCAGGGAGCAGGAGCGGCGAGTGACGATCCCGTTCAATCATCGGAGAGTTCACCTGCATCACTAATGAATGACTCCGTAGATGTTGATTTAGATAGACCGGAACTAGGCAGCACCGTGGAGATAGCTGGAGAAAGTATCGCTGAGCGTAAAGTACGTGAAGTGGCTGAACGTGACCGAGCTGTTGACGAAGTCAAGAAGCAAATAGAGCAAGAGCAAGACACTAAACACTATTACCACCAAATGCTATTAGAAACATTGGATTTAGGTCTGCTATCAAGTCTTGATAAAGATAAAGCCAGAAAAGATTTACACGACGCTATCGTGCAGTTGATGGCGGATGATCAAACTCGTGCCTTGAGCGCCGAAGGGCGTAAACGAGTGATCAAGCAAATCGAAGATGAAGTGTTTGGCCTTGGCCCTTTAGAGCCTTTGCTAAATGACCCCACGGTATCCGATATTTTAGTCAATGGCCCGAAAAGTATTTTTGTTGAGAGACGCGGAAAACTAGAAATTACGCCTTATACCTTCCTCGATGACCGCCATTTACGCAATATTATCGATCGCATTGTAAGCCAAGTCGGTAGGCGTATCGATGAATCTTCACCTATGGTAGATGCTCGATTACTTGATGGTTCTCGTGTTAATGCCATCATCCCTCCATTAGCGCTTGATGGCGCTTCTGTGTCTATTCGTCGTTTTGCCGTTGAAAAGCTGAATATGGATAACCTGCTTGGTTTCAATTCGATTTCTGAGCAGATGGCTAAGTTTGTGGAAGCGGCTGTTAGAGGCGAAATGAACATTTTGATAGCGGGTGGTACGGGTTCTGGGAAAACGACAACGCTCAACATCTTTTCTGGCTACATTCCTTCCGATTGTCGCATTATTACTATTGAAGATTCCGCGGAGCTTCAGCTCCAACAACCCCACATTGTGCGTCTAGAAACTCGTCCACCTAATCTAGAAGGTAAAGGTGAGATCAATCAGCGTGATCTGGTAAAAAACTGTTTGCGGATGCGCCCAGACCGAATCGTATTAGGGGAGGTTCGTGGTGCTGAAGCGGTGGATATGTTAGCGGCGATGAACACTGGGCATGATGGGTCATTGGCCACCATTCACGCCAATACCCCTCGTGATGCACTTAGCCGGGTAGAAAATATGTTCTCGATGGCGGGTTGGAATATCACTACGAAAAACCTGAGATCTCAAATCGCCTCAGCGATTCACTTAGTTGTGCAGATGGAACGTCAGGAAGACGGGCGACGTAGAATGGTCAGCATTACTGAAATTAACGGCATGGAAGGTGAAATCATCACGATGTCGGAGATTTTTAAATTTCAACGTCAAGGAATGGATGAAGAAGGGAATGTAGTCGGTTATTTCACGGCAACTGGGGTGGTCCCCGCTTGTCATGATGAACTGTCGAAAAAAGGTATGCACTTACCCTTTGAAATCTTTAACGAGACTTATCAATAGGGAGTTACCATGGCCATACAGGATGATGCGACGCTCTTTTTTGTCTTATTATTTTTTGCCGTCGTCTTTATTTCCCAAGCTCTGATTCTTCCAGCGGCAGGGAGCAAAGCGAAACATAAAGAGCTGTCTCAACGTTTAAAAGCAACTCAGTCTACTCTTGATGAGGAAAGCCGATCATTGCTCCACGAGCATTACTTAAAAAGTTTAACCCCCTTTGATCGCAAATTGGTTGAGATCAAGTTCTTTGAAGATCTGAAAAAAAATATTGAGTTGTCGGGCTTCGATTGGACCTTGTCTCAAACATTGAGTGTCACGCTGGTGATTTCTGTGACCTCTAGCTTGCTATTATTAGTCTTTGGTCAAGCTTGGTTTGTGGGTGTTGCGGCTTTTGTTGGCACTTGGGTGATCTTGCACTTTTTATTGCAGAAAAAAATATCAGACCGATTGGGGGCATTCGAAGAACAGCTACCTGATGCGCTCGATATTATGCGCCGCATGCTTCAAGCTGGTCAGCCAATTACTAAAGCATTTAATGAAGTGGGTAATGAAATGCCCGAGCCGATTGGCAGCGAGTTCAAAAACACCTTCAATTTGCTCAACTATGGTTACGATATGCGCTTAGCGATTATGCAAATGGCAGAGCGGACGCCAACGGTCGCTATGCTTGCTTTCTCTAGTGCTGTGTTACTGCAAAAAGAAACCGGCGGTAACTTATCAGAGAATCTAGAAAAAGTGTCTCACGTATTGCGAGCTAGGTTTAAATTAGCTCGAAAAATCAAAACTATTTCAGCGGAAAGCCGGATGTCAGCTTGGATATTGGTGTTATCGCCTTTTATCTTATTTCTGGGGCTATCCGTTATTAATCCCGGGTATGTTGAACCCTTATATACGGACCCGCGCGGTATGACGCTCGTCAGCGGTGGCATTGTGAGCCTGTTTTTTGGCGCGATGTGGATTCGACATATAATTAACTTTCAGGTGTAAATTCACTTTCAGGTGTAGCATGGATGCGATATTAGCTTGGTTTGGCCAAATACAACTTGATGAAGAACTGGTCTTTTTAATTCTGGTTTTAGTTTCAACTATATTTATTTTTGTTGCGCTTACATTTATTTTTGTTGGTGCTAAGTCTTTGACACAAAAAAAGCTAGAAGAAATAAAACAGGAGGCTGGCGGAAAGAGGTTACACAAGACAAATAAAATAGATAATACCCTTGAATCGTTGGCTCCAATTATTGCACCAAAGAGCGTTAAAGAGAGAGAGACGGTTCGTCACAAATTAATGCATGCTGGATTTCATGAAGCCAACGCGTTGACCATCTTTTATGCCGTCAAACTATGTTCATTTATTATCGGTGCCATGGTCGCTGCGGGGCTATATTTCTTTCAGCCTGAAATGAGTAACCTAGTTTTTGCGATGGCGGCCTGTGTCGCGGTCGGGATGTTTGTACCTAACATTATTTTGTCTCGCTTTGTTAATCAGCGTCAGTCCAAAATCAAAGGCGGTATTCCAGATGCTCTTGATTTGCTGGTGGTATGTACCGAGTCTGGGCTTGGCTTTAATGCTGCGCTGCGTCGTGTAGCTGACGAGCTGGTTATCTCACACCCAGACTTTGCTGATGAGTTAGACACAGTCTGCGCCAAGATTAAAGCGGGTGTCGAGATGCAAGATGCTTTCTCCGAGTTAGTGAAGCGAACAGGTGTGACGGAGATTACTGGGCTGGTGAATATGCTGGCGCACGCATCGAGAGTCGGGGGCAGTATCTCGCAAACTTTACGTGAATATACGGAAGATTTTCGTGATAAACGTAATCAAGAAGTAGAAGAAATTGCCGCGAAAATCCCCACCAAAATGATATTTCCACTATTACTGTTTATCTGGCCGTGTTTTTTTATTGTCGCAATAGGGCCTTCTATGCTGTCGATTACGGCAACGCTAGGGAAGTGAGGAAACACCATGAAAGGACTTAAAGTTAGTTCGGTTATTTTAGTGCTGTTATTCGTTGTGGGCTGTGCCAACAAGCCGCCTGAGCGAGAGTTTGATTACTCGCTGTATGATGGCCGCAGTGTTGATACCTTGTCAACGGACAAACCTGCTGTGGATGAAAGCGATGCGATCAGTCGTGGTGATTTGGCGCTTTCCAAGGCTGATTACGATCTGGCCTTGTACGAATATATTGATTCGCTCTCGTTCCCTGACGCTAAATTTCAAGGTAAGACACTCAGTAATATTGGTCGCATTCATCAGATGAGAGGCAATCTGGCATTGGCTGAAAAAGCGTACCTGATGTCGCTCAAGTATGCGCCTAAGAATGTTTTTGTGCTGGAACAGCTTGGCGTGTTATACAGCCGATCCGGTGACGTCGAGCAAGGCTATACCTACTTTTACCGTGCGCTCGATTCTGATCAAGAACGCCTGAAAAGTGAGAAGAGGTTGAAGATGGGTGATTTAGTGACGATAAAAGATGTCGCGGCACTAAAAGTCAATAAGCGTTCTCCTGCGTTGGCTTATATGGGGCTTGGTGTGTTAACTGATCTAAAAGGTGATCACCCACTTGCTCAAGAATTCTATACCAAGTCGCTTGAAATTAACCCTAAAGCGGTAAAGACCTTAGTTAACGTTGGTTACTCCTACTATATGTCTGGCGATTATGTGAAGGCGCAACGATTTGTGGTTTCTGCTTTGGAAAAAGACCCTCGCAACGAGAAAGCCCAAAATAACTTGGCGCTGATTTACTTAGCCAAAGGTGAGGTGAAACGCGCGATTAACGTCTTTATGCGCCAAATGGATGCCGCAGAAGCGCTGAACAACGTGGGCTACTTCCTGATTTTACAAGGTAAACCTGAGGCGGCGATTCCATATTTACAGCAGGCTATCGATAAAAAACCAACTTATTATAAAGTGGCTAATCAAAACCTTGAGCGTGCGTTAGCTGAAGTGCGGGCGAAGACAGTGAAGCAGGCAGGTAAAACCAACTAGCTTTATCGTGAAAACAACCTATCGCTGGAGGGGAAATTTGGCTCCGAGAACGACAGTTCGCAGCTATACTTAATAGTACGGTTTTCGACAGAGATAGGGGATCCCGTTATGCATAGTCAGGGACGTAGATACTCAGTTTCCAAGCAACAAGGTTTGGTATTAGTTCTAGTGACAGCAGCGATGCTTTCTCTGGTTGGAATGGCCGCGTTCTCGGTTGATATCAATCACGCTCTGATGAACCGAACTCGATTGCAAAACTCTGTCGATGCTGCGGCATTGGCCGCGGCGGTGGTCACCTCTAATGGAGGCTCTACCGGCGATGCAACCACTGTGGTCAATACGACGTTAACGGGCATGGCAGGCGCGACTGGCAACACGGAAATGGACTTTTCCGCTGCTAATATCTCAGTTCAATTTTCTAACGATCCTGATACTTTTCCTGATGGCTCTTTTAATGCTGATAACGATACCTTCGTGCGAGTTTCTGTCACTAATTATGAGCTGACGGATTACTTTATCCAGTTATTTGGCGTAGATAAGATAATAGTGTCGAGTGCGGTGGCGGGGCCAAGCGCGAACTTGTTGGTCGTGTGCAACCTCGTGCCCATGGCTGTATGTGCTGGACCTGACGGCGGCACCAGTGGATATGATGCAGGTTCGCTTTATGCTTTGAAATCGTCCAAGCCTGGTGATTCGTCAATGGGGCCGGGTAATTTTCAACTATTAGACTTTGGTTCTGGGGCATCGACGATTCGGAAATCGCTTGCTGGAGATTTTACGGGCTGTGTCACTATTGGTGATACAGTTACAACCAAGCCAGGTAATAACGTTGGCCCTGTTGGACAAGGGCTCAATACTCGTTTTGATGAATACAGTGGTGGTGGCCTGTCTGCCGATGACTACCCATCAGATATTTATGTCAAAGAGCCTGATTCGCCAGCCGTGCTGGAAAACGACGGCACTATTACTTATACCGACACTTGGGGCTATGAGGACTATTTAGACGAAGCGCCGGGGTGCGATGGTGATGCTGATTGCCGTATTGCCACCGGCGGGCAGGAAAATCGTCGTATTATGCAAGTGCCGATTGTAAATTGTGACAGTGCGAGTGGCGGGACAACGACTTTAGATGTCGAAGCCATAGGCTGCTTTTTCTTATTGCAGCAAGCGCCCACATCAAATGGTAGCAAGCAACCCGTGTTTGGCGAGTATGTAGAAGAGTGCTTTGTACCAAATGGATCATTTGGTAGCGGAGGTGGTACGGGAGAAGGACCATTCCGAGTTGTATTGTACGACGATCCTTTGAGTGATAATTCGTAGAATTCTCTTGCTTCTTAGTTATCTAAACCCAGCAATTGTAGTCGTTTACAATTTGCTGGGTTTAACGTTTTATGCCTTTGGTGCCATGCTTATGCCACCCGTCCTACTTTTTCCATTTCTCTAATTCTAAATGCCTACTTTTGGATAAGATAAAATTTCAAATGTAAACGTTTACACTGCGTGATGTGCATCACGGATTTTGTCTGTGTATAATTGCTAAGATACGAACTGACAAAAATTAAGGAGTGGAATCGTGAAAGTTCTTGTAACAGGTGGAACAGGCTATATCGGTAGTCATACTTGTGTGCAAATGATTGAAGCTGGAATGGAGCCAATCATTGTCGACAACTTATGTAATTCAAACCGTGAAGTGCTAACGCGCATCCAAACCCTAACGGGCGTTATGCCAACATTCTACCAAGGCGATATTCGCGATGAAGCTTTCCTTGATCAGGTTTTTTCTGAGCACGATATTCAGTCTGTAATCCATTTTGCTGGGTTGAAGGCAGTCGGTGAGTCAGTTAGTAAACCGTTAGACTACTACGATAACAACGTCAACGGTTCACTAGTGCTGGCACGCTCGATGAAAAAGGCCGGTGTGAAGAGCCTGGTCTTTAGTTCTTCTGCCACCGTTTATGGCGATCCTGCGCAAGTGCCGATTACTGAGAGTTCACCCACAGGTGCAACGACCAATCCCTATGGCCGCAGTAAGTATATGGTTGAGCAGTGTTTGTCGGATCTGTTTGTCGCGGAAGATGATTGGAGCATTACTTTGCTGCGTTACTTTAACCCAGTTGGCGCTCATCAATCTGGCACCATGGGCGAAGATCCTCAAGGTATCCCGAACAACTTAATGCCATTTATTGCTCAGGTTGCGATTGGTCGTCGTGAGCAACTGTCTGTATTTGGTGATGATTATCCAACGCCTGATGGCACTGGCGTTCGTGATTATATTCATGTATTGGATTTGGCGGATGGTCACATCGCAGCGCTGCGTAAGGTTGGGGAAAAATCAGGGCTGCATATCTTTAACTTGGGTACGGGTAATGGTTCAAGCGTGCTGGAAATGGTTGATGCATTTCGCCAAGCCAGTGGAAAAAACATTGCACATACAATTTGCCCGCGTCGCCCTGGAGACATCGCTGAATGTTGGGCGAGTACTGCAAAAGCTGAGGAAGAGCTTGGCTGGAAAGCGACACGTACTGTGCTCGATATGACGCAAGATACTTGGCGCTGGCAGTCTAATAACCCTATGGGCTATGACCAACAATAATCAATAATCAATAATCAATAATCAATAAAAAATATTTTTTGAGTAGTTTGCTATGAAATTTAACCCAGTCGATCACCCGCATCGTCGTTATAACCCGCTGACTGGACAATGGGTGTTGGTGTCTCCGCATCGAGCTAAGCGTCCTTGGAGTGGCCAAGATGAACCCCCGAGCCCGCAAGAATTGCCAAGTTACGATCACCAGTGTTTTTTGTGTCCAACCAATGAACGTATTTCTGGTGATGTGAATCCTGATTACGCCGGCACTTATGTTTTCAGCAATGACTTTGCTGCATTGATGGCAGACTCGCCCGATGCCCCTGAATCAGGCAATCCTTTGTTTAAAGCACAAGGGGTTCGAGGCCTTAGCCGTGTGATTTGTTTCTCACCTGATCACAGCAAAACCTTGCCTGAATTGCCCGTTGCACAAATTCGCCACGTGGTGGATACATGGGACGAGCAAATCACAGAGTTAGGTAAAGAATACCTTTGGGTTCAAGCCTTTGAAAATAAGGGTGAGACTATGGGTTGCTCGCAGCCTCACCCGCATGGACAAGTGTGGGCGAATAGCTTTCTGCCGAATGAAATTGAGCGCAAAGAAGCGCACCTGAAAACTTATTTTGATGAGCGCAATTCCAATCTGTTAGTCGATTATGTTCAAGCAGAATTGATAGATGGCAGTCGTATCGTGGTCGAAACGGATCATTGGGTTGCGCTGGTGCCTTATTGGGCTGCGTGGCCGTTTGAAACCATGCTGCTGCCAAAAACGCACATTCGTCGTATGAGCGAATTGAGTGACGAGCAGAAAGATGATTTGGCACTGGCCATCAAGCAACTGACTAGCCGTTACGATAACTTGTTTGAGTGTTCTTTCCCGTATTCAATGGGGTGGCACTATGCGCCATTTTTTGAGCAGGGTACGAATATTGACCATTGGCAGCTGCATGCCTTGTTTTATCCACCGTTACTGCGTTCAGCGAGCGTACGTAAATTTATGGTGGGCTACGAAATGCTGGCGGAAACTCAGCGCGATCTAACCGCCGAGCAAGCAGCGCAGCGTCTAAGAGATGTGCCTGCCGTACACTACAAGCAAAGATAGCCTTCGAATTTATTCTTCGTAGTCACTTTTCGCTGCCATTTTTCGCGTCAATTTTTTGCAGTGATTCCAAGCCTTATTTTTTGATTGGTCGCCGTGTTTACGGCGACCTTGATCCCAGAACAACAAGAGAACTTAGCATGTCGACACTCCTTGAAAGCGTGAAGCAGTCGTTTCAATCCACGTTTAATTATTCGCCTACGCATTGCGTGCAAGCGCCGGGGCGAGTCAACTTAATTGGCGAGCACACTGATTACAACGATGGCTTTGTTTTGCCTTGTGCGATTAATTATCAAACGGTCGTGGCCGCGGCAAAAAGAGACGATAATATTGTACGCGTAGTGTCGGTTGATTATGGGCAAGTGATCGATGAGTTTGATTGTGGGCAAGACATTGTGTCGTGCGATGACAAAATGTGGGCGAACTACATTCGCGGCGTGGTGAAGTGTTTACGCGAACGTGGCTTACAGTTTGCTGGTCTTGATATGGCGGTAAGCGGTAATGTGCCACAAGGCGCTGGGTTAAGTTCATCTGCGGCGCTTGAGGTTGTGATTGGCCAAACATTTAAAGTGCTTTACGGATTAGAGATCAGCCAAGCGGAAGTTGCGCTGAACGGGCAAAAAGCGGAAAACGAATTTGTGGGTTGTAATTGCGGCATCATGGATCAGATGATTTCGGCTGAAGGTCGCGAGAATCATGCAATGCTTCTTGATTGCCGTTCACTTGAAACACAAGCCGTAGCGATGCCGGAAGGGGCGTCAGTCGTTATTATTAACTCGAATAAAAAACGTGGTTTGGTGGATAGCGAATATAACGCTCGCCGTGAGCAATGTGAGCAAGCAGCTCAAGTGCTAGGCGTCACTGCGCTGCGTGATGCCACCATGGCGATGTTGCAAGATAAACAAAGCGAGCTTGACCCAACGGTATTTAAACGCGCTCGTCACGTGATTACCGAAAATGCACGTACTCAAGAAGCGGCCACAGCGTTAGCGTCAAATGATATGCAGCGTATGGGCGAATTGATGGCGCAATCCCATATTTCGATGCGCGATGACTTCGACATTACCGTTCGCGAAATTGACCTTTTGGTCGAGATGGTTAAGCAAGTGATTGGCGAGCAGGGCGGTGTGCGTATGACAGGCGGTGGCTTTGGTGGTTGCATCGTAGCTTTGGTGCCGTCGCATCTGGTTGATGATGTTCGTTTGCAAGTGAACACGCACTACCAAGCGCAAACGGGCTTAGAAGCTTCTATCTACGTTTGTCAGGCATCAAATGGTGCCGGGGTAATTGTTTAGCTTCAATTTTTTAGTCTAACTGCTTGGTTTTATTGTTTAGTTAGACTGTTTAGTTAGACTGCGTGGTCTAATAGTACGAGCAGATAGCTCAAGGGATATGTTCAATAAGGAAAGGGTTGGTAATGACAACTGAGTTTGGTTCGATGACTTCCAAAGTGGCGTTTGATGGTAAAGCCGCTCAATTGGTGAAACTGCGTAACGCTTCTGGCTTATCCATTGTGGTGATGGATATTGGTGCCACTTGGCTGAGTTGTCAGCTGCCACTAAGTTATCAGCAACCACTAAATGGTCAGCAACCACTAGGCTGTGATGCCGATAGCACTTCTAGCGAGCTTGAATACAGAGAGGTGCTATTGGGCGTCAATAGTATGACAGACTTTGCTACCCAACAGGTGTTTCTTGGGGCAACTGTCGGACGTTATGCCAATCGTATTGCTGGTGGCCGTTTTTTTATTAAGGGTGACGCCTATCAAGTTGATACGAACCAAGCAGGCAATTGTTTGCATGGCGGCGCAGATGGGTTTGATAAGCGCCGCTGGACGATTGCTGAGCTCAGCGATGATAAAGTGGTGATGAGCCTACATTCGCCAGATGGCGATCAAGGCTTTCCCGGTGCATTGGAGGTGAGTGTTTGCTATCAAGTGACGGCGGATAATTCAGTTTCGATTAACTATTACGCGACGACCGATACAGCGACGCCAGTGAACCTGACCAACCATGCTTATTTCAATTTAAATCCATCCAACTCAAACTCAGAGCAAGAGTGCGTACTTGATCACACTGTTGAAATCAACGCTGAGCAGTACCTGCCGACCAATGAGGTCGGGATTCCATTGGATAAGCCAGTCACGGTATCGGATACAAGTTTTGATTTTCGCCAACCAAAAACACTGCGCCAAGAATTATTGTCTGATGCTCAGCAGAACGCGGCCAAAGGTTACGATCATTCGTTTGTTTTGCCATCTCAATGCAGGCCGGTTAGTGATGGGAACGAGGCGTATGCTGCAAAAGTCATTTCTGACGACCAACGTGTGACTTTAACCGTATTCACCGATAAACCCGCGATGCAATTGTACTCTGGTAATTGGTTGGCTGGCACACCGAATCGATGTGGCGGGCAATATGCGGATTATGCAGGCCTCGCACTCGAAACTCAGTTCTTGCCCGATGCGCCTAACCATCCTGAGTGGGAGCAGCCAGAGTGTATTTTACAGCCTGACAATGAATATCGTTATCATACTCGATATCACTTTACGGTTAAGTAAACGGATATCGTCCGCTAGAATGATCAATTTGAGCTGTCGGCTAATAGTGCGTCAATAATTAATTGGCGCTTGGCATCGACGCGCGCAAGGTTTGGGTATTTAGGTTGGTCGCGGTCATTCTCAATGGGGAAATGCCAGCCTAAGGTATAGCGAATAAATTGTTGGGCGAAATGCTCAGACACTTCTAAACAACCCGCTAACACAGTATCTAAATAGGTTTGCACTATTGGCACATTCTGGCAGGCTGGTTGATGCTGATTTTTTATGTATATCCATACTGGCTTTGTCGCATCCAGAGAGGCTTCTGCTTCAATTTGATGTTGAGGGATCTGCACTCGCTCATAGCCGTGTTCCCGTTGGTCAAAATAACCTAGGTCTTGATCACTGACTTCCAATAGAAGGCCATTAACCTTCCCTTGCCCAGTAGATACTACCAGCGGCGATAGCACTGTGCTGTGTTCCAATTTTCCCCAGCGGCGGATGAAGCCAGTCGCCACGGCGGGAATAGCGCCATGCGTATGACCGGTGCGCTGTCTTGATTCGCCATTAATTAAACTGCCATAGCCAAAGATATACATGACGCTCCTTATTGAACCCGTTAAAAATGCTCTGTTATAGTAAGTATTGCTAAAAATTGAGTAAATATCGCTAAAAAGTTAGTAGCGTTATTCATTTAGTCTGATTAAAAGTAGAGTGTTTTTAATCATCGTCATGAGGCCAAACTTCGACAGAAAGCATCAGGAAGTGATATGACTTCCTGATGCTTGTACTTAAACCTGAAGTTATGCTGGAGCTAGCCTAGTGAGTAGCGGCGTAATGCCGTACTGACATGATTAAATCATCCTTAGCTTGGGGTGCGATAAAGCTACCGTTAATGGCGTTAATACTCATTTGTGCCAATTCTTGTTTACTCATTTGGTGAGCATCGGCCACGGCGATGAAATTGTCATTCATGTAGCCGCCAAAGTAGGCCGGATCGTCTGAGTTGATGGTGACGCAGACCCCTGCCCTTAACAGGTTGACAATATTATGCTGACTCATGTCATTAAATACTTTCAACTTGATATTAGACAGTGGGCAAACGGTCAAGGGAACTTGCTTTTGGGCTAAGGTGCTAACGAGGTCTTGATCTTCATCGCAGCGCACACCGTGATCGATACGAGCAGTTTTTAGCAGGTTGAGACAGTCCCAAATGTTTTGCGCAGGTCCTTCTTCTCCAGCGTGAGCTACCGTTAGAAAGCCGTGCTCTCTGGCTTGTGCAAATACTCGAGCGAACTTTTCCGGTGGGTGACCTTTCTCGGATGAATCCAGTCCAACGGCAATGATTTTATCTTTGAACGGCAGCGCTTGCTCTAGTGTGGTAAACGCGGAATGTTCATCTAGATGACGCAGGAAACACATGATGAGTTGGCTACTGATGCCTAATTCTTTTTCAGCTTGTACCAATGCGGCTGAAATGCCGTTGATTACGGTCTCGAACTTAATACCTCGCTCGGTATGGGTTTGCGGATCAAAAAAGATTTCGGTATGTATTACGTTGTCTTCTTGGCAGCGCAACATATAGGCCCAAGTTAGGTCGAAAAAGTCTTGTTCGTGAATCAGTACCTCGGCACCTTGATAGTAGATATCAAGAAACGATTGTAGGTTATCAAATTGATAGGCGCTTCGGACTTCTTCTGGAGATGAATAGGGGATACTAATATGGTTGCGCTTAGCTAATTGAAACATGAGCTCTGGCTCTAATGAGCCTTCTATGTGTAAATGCAGCTCTACCTTGGGTAGGTGTTTGATGAAATTTATCATGGCCGATCCTGACTTATTGTTATTATGTGTTTATAGAATAGCCAAAGATCATGAATTCTAACAAAGTGCAGAGACGAAAAAGCCAGCACTTTGGCTGGCTTGGAAAACTCGAAAATTGAGATAAATTAGTTGTTGTCGTGCACTTCGCTGTTCAGCTCAACAGGTTTCTTGTTAGTCAAACACTCGATTTGTCCGGTGATTGAGTTACGACGGAACAATAGGTCTGATTCGCCAGCAAGATCGCGCGCTTTAACCACTTCCACTTCGTTGCCCGCTGAATCTAGCATACGAACCTTAGAACTAGCTGTGACGTAGAGGCCAGATTCCACTGTGCAGCGATCGCCAAGTGGGAAGCCCAAACCTGCATTTGCGCCGAGTAGAGAGTTCTCGCCAATGGATACGACAACAGTACCGCCTCCAGAAATGGTGCCCATGATGGAAGCGCCGCCGCCGATGTCAGAGCCTTTACCAACAAGTACGCCTGCAGAAATACGCCCTTCGACCATACTAACGCCTGTAGTACCGGCATTAAAGTTGATGAAACCTTCGTGCATAACGGTAGTGCCTTCACCGACGTGAGCGCCAAGGCGAACGCGTGAGGTATCGGCGATACGTACGCCTGTTGGTACCACGTAGTCGACCATTTTAGGGAACTTGTCTACGCAGTCGACAGAGATCACTCGACCCGCCAAGCGCGCATCGATTTGGCGCTCTTCAAGTTCTGGCAAATCGATTGGGCCTTCGTTTGTCCATGCAATGTTGTGCAGTAGGCCGAAGATGCCATCAAGTACAGTACCGTGAGGCAGCACGAGACGATTAGAGATTAACTGTAGTTTCAAAAAGCCTTCTGCTACGCTTTGTGGTTTTTCGTCGCTTGCAAGAATAACGAGAACAAGCGGCTGAGAAGAGTTAGCGGCTTGGCTGGCAAACGCGGCACTTTTCGGTTCGTTGTGGGCTTCAAAAACTGCGGCTAGATCGCTGCATTGTGCTGCGGTGATTTCGAGTGCTTGGTTGCCACCTTGATAATCACTTGTTTTAGCAAGTGCATCCACTAAGGCGTCACTTGGGTTTAAGATTGGGCGAGGGAAAAATGCTTCAATGATTTTTCCATCACGGTTCTTGGTTGCCGTGCCGAAGGCAAGAGAGAAGTTAGCCATAAAATATCCACCAGTAAACGTTAATATTGGTTGCGTGATGCTGCGCACACGATGCAAATACTCATCATCATAAAGAGAGCAGCGAAGAGTTTAAAGTAATAAACGAAGGAAAGTCTGCTCAAGAATATGCTTTGTCTGTTTAAGTGTGTTGTCAGGGTGCGGGCTTGAGGCAAAAAAAAGCCCGAAGCGAACTTCGGGCTTAGATATTGAGAGCGTTAGATACATGATCAATACAATCAATGTATCTAACGAACTAAACAGTAAAAGATTACTTGCTTAGGTCTGCAGCGTGCTCGGTTAGGAATGCTGCAACACCTTGTGGTGATGCTTCCATACCTGCTTTGCCTTCTTCCCATTGTGCAGGACAAACTTCACCGTTCTTCTCGTGGAAGTTTAGTGCGTCTACCATGCGTAGCATTTCGTCGATGTTACGGCCTAGTGGTAGGTCGTTAACAACTTGGTGGCGAACTAGGCCATTTTCGTCGATTAGGAAAGAACCACGGAAAGCAACGCCAGCTTCTGGGTGCTCAACGTCGTATGCTTTGCAGATTTCGTGCTTCACGTCAGCAACAAGTGGGTATTTCACTTGGCCGATGCCGCCGTCTTCTACTGAAGTGTTGCGCCATGCGTTGTGAGAGAACTGAGAATCGATAGAAACGCCGATTACTTCAACGCCTTTCGCTTGGAAATCTTCAAGGCGGTTATCGAACGCGATAAGCTCAGATGGGCAAACGAAAGTGAAGTCTAGTGGGTAGAAAAATACTACTGCTTTCTTACCTTTAGTGAATTCTGCAAAGTTGAAGTTATCAACGATTTCACCGTTGCCCATAACTGCTGCTGCAGTAAAGTCAGGGGCTTGACGACCAACTAGTACCATTTTTTTGCTCCTAAAAAGTATGGTGAGTTCCAAGCCCTGCAATTCGATGCTTGGCTTGGTCCGTTTTATTTCGAGACAAACTATAGTACAGAATGTAGTATGGAAAAAAGCGAATTAAATAGATTAAGTTAATCGAAAAAAGCGATAAACAATTCAATCAAAATAATGCGGATAAATAGCACTCAATCATGATCAAATGGCCAAGCTTAAAACAGCTTCATTACCTTATTACATTGCATGAAACCCGTCACTTTAGTGCCGCGGCTGAGCGCTGTTTTGTCAGCCAATCGACTTTGAGTAAAGGTATTCAAAACCTAGAAGAGATGATCGGTTGTCCGCTATATGAAAAGAAAGACAAGAAGAGCCCGCTGGTCTTTACTCAGGCTGGTGAACTGATCGTCAAGCAAGGGCGAGAGCTCTTGGCGAAAGCTCAGGACTTGGTCGAGCTTGGCAATATGTGTCAGGGGGACTCAATGCAGGGGCAACTTCGGGTTGGCTGCATACCCACGATTGCGCCCTTTTTATTGGGGGATTTAGTGCAACAAGTCAATCAGCAGTTTCCTCAGCTAGAGTTGCTGCTGCGTGAGGATACCACGACCAATTTGCTCGCGGCTTTAAGGCATGGTGAGCTGGATGTGCTGATTCTTGCTTTGCCAGTTGATATAGAAGGTATGGAAAGCCGCATCGTTGGCCAAGATATGTTTCGTATGGTGATTAGCCGGATACAAGCGGCTTCAATCCGTACGCCTATTGCGTATGCCGATCTGCCTGACGCCTCGGTATTTTTGCTTGAAAAGGAGCACTGCTTGACTGAGCATGCTGTTTCTGCCTGTAAACTGACCGATAAAGAGAAGATAAACCCGTTTAGTGCCACGAGCTTACATACGTTAGTGCAAATGGTTGCGAATGGTTTAGGAACCACTTTTATCCCTCAAATGGCCATCGACCATGGCTTGTTGGACAACCAAAATTTGGTGGTGATTGATCCGCCAGGTCAACAAGCCTATCGAGATATTGGTCTGGTTTGGCGACCAAGTTCCTCCCGAAGCAGCACTTTTCAACGCTTAGCCGGGATAGTCAGTGAACTGTTGTAGTTAAATCGGCTGAGTAATCTGAATTCTTTGAAACTTTCTATTGTTAGTATTTTTTGACTTGTAAAATTTCACAACGTTTACTTTTTGAAGGTTTCATAAAATTTAATAAGTTCACAGTGTGTATTTCACAAAGCTTCTTAGGTTGTTGTATTTAAGCATAAATGACTAGCAGCCTATGGGTAGTCAATGGCTAGATGAATCACCTACTATTAATGCTGATAATAACCTTACAATTTCACCTCTCCTAACAACTATACCCTGTAAGAAAATTACAGAATACGACCAAGGTATAGTGTTTTTTTGTCCTTATATATGCAAACAAAATAAAACTTTGAATTTCAATTTTTAGTATTTACCTATCTTTAATAGACCATGATCTTGATGTAGTTTAATTAGTGGCTGTTCACATTGAGAATTAAACTATTTGGTCTAGGAACGTCTTTGTGTCTCTCCCGGTT
Source organism: Vibrio profundum (assembly GCF_050337555.1). Taxonomy (NCBI): domain Bacteria; kingdom Pseudomonadati; phylum Pseudomonadota; class Gammaproteobacteria; order Vibrionales; family Vibrionaceae; genus Vibrio; species Vibrio profundum. The sequence continues at coordinate 58,725 of NZ_JAKJTA010000008.1, read as the reverse complement.
TCTCTTTTTCATCAAATAGCATGTGTTCATCAAATAGTATGTGACATGCCATGGCAGTTTTTCCCGTTCTATTGCAGGTATTAATACTAAGGAATCGAGTTATGTTGGCACACCCGTCGGAAGCAAGTTCAGCTCTTCAGGATTCACTAAAAGTCGTGGGGAAAATGGCGCCTGAACATCATGAGATTTTCCCGCCTCCCGCACAAAGGTTTCTTGCTGAGTTGTGTCATCGGTTTGCGGGTGAAGTGAACGAGCTATTAGATAGCCGCGTGGCCAAACAAGCGTTCATTGATGCTGGCACACTTCCCGATTTTTCGGAACAGACTCAGGATATCCGCGAAGGTAGCTGGAAAGTGCTCGGTATTCCTGAAGACTTGCAAGATAGACGGGTAGAAATTACCGGCCCAACGGAAAGGAAAATGGTGATCAATGCGTTGAATGCCGACGTAAAAGTGTTTATGGCAGATTTCGAAGACTCTTTATCTCCTGCTTGGGACAAGGTGCTTGAGGGGCAGGTTAACTTAAGAGATGCTGTTGCCGGAACTATTAGTTATACCGATAAAAAAAAGGGTAAGCAATATCAGCTTTCTGCGGATCCAGCCGTTTTAATCTGCCGAGTCAGGGGGCTACACCTCAAAGAAAAGCATATCACCTATAATGGTGACCCTATTCCTGCCGCGTTATTTGACTTTGCGCTCTATTTTTATAACAACTACCAAGTGCTGTTGAATAAAGGCAGCGGCCCTTATTTTTATTTGCCTAAGCTGCAATCTCATCAAGAAGCAAAGTGGTGGAGTCAAGTATTCCATTTTACGGAAAGTTACTTTGCGCTTGATACCGGAACCATTAAAGCGACGGTATTAATTGAAACGCTTCCAGCTGTGTTTGAAATGGATGAAATTCTATTTTCGTTGAAAGAGCATATTGTGGGGCTTAACTGTGGCCGATGGGATTATATTTTTAGCTACATCAAAACACTGAATAACTATCCAGACCGAATTTTACCAGATCGCCAAGTCGTCACTATGGAACAGCCTTTTTTGAACGCCTATTCTCGTCTATTGGTAAAGACTTGCCATAAGCGCGGCGCATTTGCGATGGGGGGAATGGCAGCGTTCATTCCGTCAAAGGATGCCGAGGTGAACCAGCAGGTGCTTGATAAGATTCGTAAGGATAAGAGCCTAGAAGCCAATAATGGTCATGACGGTACTTGGGTCGCGCACCCTGGGCTAGCCGAGACGGCAAAAGCTGTGTTTGATGACGTGTTGAAAGGTCGCAGCAATCAACTTGATGTTAGCCGCGAGCAAGACGCCCCTATTTGTGCCTCACAATTATTAGCGGCATGTGATGGCGAGAGAACGGAACAGGGGATGCGTCATAATATTCGCGTGGCTCTGCAATACATTGAGGCTTGGATCTCAGGCAATGGTTGCGTGCCGATTTATGGGATGATGGAAGATGCGGCGACGGCAGAGATTTCCCGCGCGTCTATTTGGCAGTGGATTAAGCATGCCAAACGTCTCGATAACAATGAAGTGGTTACGAAGCAGTTGTTTGCTCAGTATTTGGCTGAAGAAATTGAAGTAGTCAAACAAGAAGTGGGTGAACAGCGTTTCCAACAAGGGCGTTTTACAGAGGCGGCAGATTTAATGTCGACACTCACCACCAGTGAGGTGTTAAGCGACTTTCTTACTATTCCGGGTTACGACTACTTGGACTGATATTACGATAGATTTTGCAATCATAGCTCAGTGGCCAACGCGGTACGGAACATCAGGCGCTAGAGACTAGCCGACATTAATAAAGAGGGAATGTACATGAAACTTACTCGTCGCCAACAAATAGAAGAGATCAAAAAAGACTGGGAAACCAATCCTCGTTGGAAACACGTTAAAAGGACTTATTCGGCCGAAGAGGTCGTTGCGCTACGTGGTTCACTGGTGCCGGAGAATACGATAGCCCAGCGCGGTGCAGAGAAGTTGTGGTCTTTGGTCAACGGTGATGCCAAAAAAGGCTATGTAAACTGTCTAGGCGCATTGACGGGTGGGCAAGCTGTACAGCAAGCGAAAGCGGGGATTGAGGCGGTTTATTTATCGGGTTGGCAAGTTGCTGCGGATAACAACACGGCGTCGACAATGTACCCAGATCAATCGCTTTACCCTGTCGATTCAGTACCTGCCGTCGTGCAAAGAATCAACAATTCATTTCGTCGCGCGGACCAGATTCAGTGGTCATCAGGAAAAACACCGGAAGATGAGGGGGGCATTGACTACTTTTTGCCAATTGTAGCCGATGCAGAAGCCGGTTTCGGCGGCGTCCTCAATGCACATGAGCTGATGAAAAGCATGATTGAAGCTGGGGCTGCGGGTGTGCATTTCGAAGACCAACTCGCTTCAGTGAAAAAATGTGGTCACATGGGCGGAAAAGTTTTAGTGCCAACCCAAGAGGCGGTGCAAAAATTAGTGGCGGCGCGGCTAGCTGCTGATGTAGCGGGCACGACAACTCTCGTGATTGCTCGTACCGATGCTAATGCGGCGGATCTGATGACTTCAGATTGTGACCCATATGATCGAGACTTTATTGTTGGCGACCGCACGCCGGAAGGTTTTTACCGTGTCAAAGCTGGTATTGACCAAGCGATTTCTCGTGGCCTTGCATACGCACCGTATGCTGATTTGATCTGGTGTGAAACGGCGAAGCCATGCTTAGAGGAAGCACGTAAGTTTGCCGAAGCGATCCATAAACAGTACCCAGATCAGCTATTAGCTTACAACTGTTCGCCTTCATTTAACTGGGAAAAAAACCTAGACGCCCAGACAATTGCTAAGTTCCAGCAAGAGCTGTCGGACATGGGCTACAAGTATCAATTCATTACTTTAGCGGGCATTCACAATATGTGGTTTAACATGTTCGAGTTGGCGCATGATTACGCGCAAGGCGAGGGAATGCGTCACTATGTAGAGAAAGTGCAGCGTCCAGAGTTTGCAGCAGCAGAAAAGGGTTACACCTTTGTCGCGCATCAACAAGAAGTGGGTACGGGTTACTTCGACAAAGTGACGAATACCATTCAAGGCGGTAAATCTTCGGTAACCGCATTGACAGGTTCTACAGAAGAAGACCAATTCTGATGAAGATTGGCGATTAATACATATGAATCTAACTTAATGCATCTTGATGTAACTTAACGCACCTGATGTAATTTAAAGCATATGGTTGTAAAGAGCGGCGTTTAGTCGCTCTTTTTTTATAGCCCTTTATATGGCTGCTTTTCCGTAACTATTTCTTAAGCCTGAATTTCATTAGATTCGTTGTCACGGTTCTCTTATCACTAAAGAGTAAGTCTTGAACGAAAAGTGTTCAGACTAGCGATGAATCGAGACTTGCACTTGTGAGTGGGCAGCCTATACTAGTCGGCTGCGAAATGTTCGCGTTTAATTACATCGACTAGGCAAGACCAGTAGCATGCAAGTTTCAGATTTTCACTTTGACCTTCCAGATGAGCTGATCGCTCGTTATCCAAAAACAGAGCGTACCGCCAGCCGATTACTTCAGCTAAATGGCAACAGCGGTGAGCTTGTCGACGGCACATTTAAAGATGTGCTACAGCAAGTCCAACCGGGCGACCTAATGGTTTTTAACAATACGCGTGTCATTCCAGCTCGTATGTTTGGCCGTAAAGCATCAGGCGGAAAACTTGAAGTGCTTGTTGAACGTATGTTGGATGAGCACACGATTCTTGCTCATGTACGCTGTTCTAAATCGCCGAAGCCCGGAAGCTTTATCTTCTTGGGAGAAAATGATGAATACCAAGCTGAAATGGTGGGTCGTCAAGATGCATTGTTTGAGCTGAAATTCAGCGGTGAAAAAACCGTCCTGACTATTTTGGACGACATCGGCCACATGCCGTTGCCGCCATATATCGATAGACCTGATGAAGACAGTGACCAAGAGCGCTATCAAACGGTTTACAACGATAAGCCGGGTGCAGTCGCGGCGCCGACCGCAGGCTTGCACTTTGATGATGCTCTGCTTGAGCAAATTCAAGCGAAAGGCGTAGACTTTGCGTTTGTTACTTTGCATGTCGGTGCGGGTACTTTCCAGCCGGTAAAAGTAGATACGATCCAAGATCATCACATGCACGCTGAGTATGTTGAGGTGCCGCAAGAAGTGGTACAGGCAATCGCAGAAACTAAAGCTCGCGGCGGCCGTGTTATTGCGGTAGGCACGACTTCGGTACGTTCACTAGAAAGTGCAGCGCAAGATGCTAAATCCAAAGGCACTGAATTTGCTCCTTTCTTTGGTGATACCGAAATCTTTATTTATCCAGGCTACCAATATCAATTGGTTGATGCGCTAATCACCAACTTTCACTTGCCTGAATCGACCCTGATCATGTTGGTGAGTGCATTCGCTGGCTACGAAAATGTGATGGCGTCTTATTCACATGCAGTGCAGCAGCAGTATCGCTTCTTCAGTTATGGTGATGCCATGTTCATCACTAAAAAAGATACACAATAAATCGTTAATGTTTCCTGAGTGATTCCGCTCAGGGGATAATTCAAAGTGTGCAATGAGCCAATGCTTATCTGCACGATCAATCAAACGTGTCAGATTGTTTCTCTGGCACATTGGAGGCTTCGTGAAACTTTCATACGAACTAAAAAAGAAAAATGGTAATGCCCGTCGTGGTCAATTGACTTTTGAGCGTGGCACAGTGCAAACCCCGGCATTTATGCCGGTGGGCACCTACGGCACAGTTAAAGGCATGACACCGGAAGAAGTGAAAGGCACTGGCGCTGAAATCTTGCTGGGTAATACATTCCACCTTTGGCTTCGCCCAGGGCAAGAAGTGATGAAACTGCACGGCGACTTGCATGACTTCATGAACTGGAAAGGCCCAATCCTGACGGATTCAGGCGGATTCCAAGTATTTAGCTTAGGTGATATCCGTAAGATCACCGAAGAGGGTGTGCATTTCCGTAACCCAGTGAACGGCGATAAAATTTTCATGGACGCTGAAAAGTCGATGGAAATCCAAAAAGATTTAGGCTCAGACGTCGTGATGATTTTTGACGAATGTACGCCATATCCTGCGACTCACGATGAAGCTAAAAAATCGATGGAAATGTCGTTACGTTGGGCTCAGCGCTCACGCGATCATTTTGACAAGTTAGAAAACGAAAATTCATTGTTTGGTATCATCCAAGGTGGCGTATACGAGGATTTACGTGATGTATCAGTAAAGGGTCTGACTGATATCGGCTTTGACGGTTATGCTGTTGGTGGACTTGCTGTTGGTGAACCAAAAGAAGATATGCACCGAGTGCTAGAGCATACTTGCCCACAACTACCAGAAGACAAACCACGCTATTTAATGGGCGTAGGCAAACCTGAAGATTTGGTGGAAGGTGTCCGCCGCGGTATCGACATGTTTGATTGTGTGATGCCAACGCGAAATGCACGTAATGGCCATTTATTTGTTACAGGTGGTGTGATCAAAATCCGTAACGCAAAACATAAAACGGATACAACTCCTTTAGATCCTGAATGTGATTGTTACACTTGTGAGAACTACTCTAAATCTTACTTGCATCATCTTGATCGCTGTAATGAAATATTAGGTTCTCGCTTGAATACGATTCACAACCTGCGTTACTACCAGCGTGTTATGGAAAGCATTCGCACCGCTATTGATGAAGACCGTTTCGAGGAATATGTGGTTGAGTTTTATGCTCGCCGCGATCGCGAAGTACCACCTTTAGCGAAATAGAGAGAATATTGGTACCTAGTTTGTAAATATTGGCGTTTTGTCAATAGGCAGGACGCGGCAAATAGGGTACTTTAAGCATCACATCATAATTATTCATTAAAAGTAAGAGGACGTTCTTAATGCCTATTAGTCTAGCTCATGCGGCAGGCACACCAGGTCAAGGTGGTGGTTTCGAAATGCTAATCATGTTAGCGATGTTTGCTGTGATTTTCTATTTCATGATTTATCGCCCACAAGCCAAACGCGCGAAAGCACATAAAAACTTGATGGCGTCGATGAGTAAAGGGGATGAAGTCCTAACTAGTGGTGGCCTTGTTGGTAAAATCACTAAGATTTCAGAAGATAACGACTACATCTCAATCGAATTGAACACTAACAATGAAGTTGTGATCAAACGAGATTTCGTATCTGCTGTATTACCAAAAGGTACGATTAAATCTTTATAAGGTCTCACTTTATAAAATTTCAACAGCTAAAGAAGGATCTGTGCTGTGCTGAATCGTTATCCGATATGGACATATTTAATGGTGTTGTTCACCCTACTCATTGGTGGACTGTACGCCTTACCTAATATTTACGGTGAAGATCCGGCGATACAAATAACAGGGGCGCGTGGCGCCTCTGTTAATTTATCGACCTTAGATAATGTCACTGCCATTCTTAAAAAAGACCACTTACCTTATAAATCCATCGCGCTAGAGAAAGGCACTGTCTTAGTTCGCTTTTCTGATACTGATGTTCAAATTAAAGCCAGAGACGCAGTTATTCAGGGCCTATCTCGGGACTTGATCGTTGCTCTCAACCTTGCCCCAGCTACGCCAGCATGGCTTGAACGTGTCGGTGGCTCGCCAATGAAACTCGGTTTAGATTTACGTGGTGGTGTCCACTTTCTGATGGAAGTCGACATGGATGCGGCCTTAGAAAAACTGATGGGTCAGCAAAGTGAGTTTTTCCGTAGTGAGTTACGGGCGGCGAAAATCCGCTATCGTGCTATACGCGTAAGCCCAGATGATAGCGCAGAAGTGGTGCTACGAAGCGAAGCGCAAGTCGCGCAAGCCAAACCGATACTGGAAAAGCAGCATCCTGATATGCTGTTTAGTAACGAGAGCAAAGACGGGAAATTTATATTACGAGCCCGTTTTACTGAAGCGCGCATCAAAGAAATCCGCAATTACGCCGTCAGTCAAAATATTACCATTCTACGTAACCGAGTGAACGAATTAGGGGTAGCTGAACCTTTAGTCCAGCGCCAAGGTGCAAGCCGAATTGTTGTAGAGTTACCCGGTGTTCAGGATACGGCCCGAGCCAAAGAAATTCTAGGCGCAACGGCGACACTCGAGTTCCATGAAGTGAATAGCCAAGCTGATAGCACAGCGGCCGCTAAAGGTTATGCCCCGCCTGGAAGTGAAATAGTGCCTGACCGCGAAGGTCGTCCTGTTGTGTTAAAGAAGCGAGTGATTCTTAGCGGTTCCAGCATTACCGATGCGTCATCGAGCATGGACGAATATGGTCGACCTCAAGTCAATATCTCTCTTGATAGTGAAGGCGGAGATAAAATGGCGTCCTTCTCGAAGAATAATATCGGTAAGCTAATGGCTACGGTCTTTTCTGAGTACAAAGACAGCGGCAAGCGTTCGGCCGATGACAAAGTCATTTTAACCAAGCATGAAGAAGTTATTAACCAAGCCACGATTCAATCCGCGTTGGGGCGAAGCTTCCGTATTACCGGTATCGATTCGGCTGCTGAAGCGCACAACCTTTCTTTGCTACTTAGAGCTGGCGCTTTGATAGCGCCTATCTCAATTGTTGAAGAACGAACTATTGGCCCATCGATGGGACAACAGAACATCGACATGGGGATCGCAGCGTGTATTTGGGGAATGGCGGCAGTGATGCTATTTACCTTGATTTATTACCGAGGATTTGGCCTGATTGCCAATCTTGCCCTAACAGCCAACCTTGTTTTGATTATTGGCGTGATGTCTATGATACCGGGGGCGACGATGACGCTACCGGGCATCGCAGGTATTGTACTAACCGTCGGAATGGCGGTGGACGCCAATGTGTTGATTTTTGAGCGGATAAGAGAAGAGCTTAGAGACGGCCGCTCCCCTCAACAAGCGATTCATCAAGGTTACGCTAATGCTTTTAGTACCATCACTGATGCCAATATTACAACTCTCATCACCGCCATCATTTTGTTCGCGGTCGGTACTGGCGCAATCAAAGGCTTTGCGGTGACGTTGTCGATCGGCATTTTGACCTCCATGTTCACGGCGATTGTGGGTACGCGATGCGTGGTGAATCTTCTTTATGGCGGTAAACGCGTCGATAAACTTTCGATATAAGAGTTGGGGGAAGTATGTTTCAGATTCTAAAATCGACCAAAACGATAGATTTCATGGGGCGCTCTAACCTAGCGTTTTTGTTATCTTTCGTCATGCTGAGCGCTTCGGTTATTGTGCTATCGACTAAGTGGCTAAACTGGGGGCTCGACTTCACTGGTGGAACTTTAATTGAAGTGGGTTTTGACCAACCCGCCGACTTACCTAACATTCGACAAGCGTTGGAAGACAAAGGCTTTGATGATGCCATTGTGCAGAACTTTGGTTCGTCGCAAGATGTGCTGGTTAGACTGCGTCCTCGAGAAGGGGTAGCTGGCGAGCAGTTAGGCAGTGAAATTATCTCCGCGATTCAGGCAAAAACATCTGAGCATGTTGAAATGCGCCGGATAGAATTTGTTGGGCCGAATGTCGGTGGGGAGCTCGCTGAAGCGGGTGGACTGGCCATTCTAATTTCCCTTGTCTGTATATTGATGTATGTGTCGATGCGTTTTGAATGGCGCTTAGCGGCTGGTGCTGTGCTGGCATTGAGCCATGACGTGCTCATTACACTGGGGGTCTTTTCCTTACTACAAATAGAAGTTGACCTCACCATCGTGGCGGCGCTGCTTACCGTGGTGGGTTACTCACTCAATGATACCATCGTAGTATTTGACCGCATTCGTGAGAACTTTCGTAAAATGAGGCGAGGCACACCAAGTGAGGTGATTAATAGCTCAGTGACACAAACGCTAAGCCGAACGTTGATTACTTCAGGGACAACGCTGTTTGTGGTTATTGCTCTGTTTGTGCAAGGCGGCGCGATGATTCATGGTTTTGCGACGGCTTTGTTGCTCGGCATTACTGTCGGCACTTATTCTTCGATTTATGTCGCTTCGGCGCTCGCGTTAAGGCTTGGTATAAACAAAGAGCACCTAGTGATTCCACAGGTGGAGAAAGAAGGGGCAGAGTTCGATGGTATGCCATAACAGCTAGCCTTGGAATTGAGCGTTTTCACTATTTGCATATCCCTTGAACAGCGCCTATTTCGGCGTTGTTCTCTTATCCAACCTTGAGGGTACACTTTCTTGTAGTGCCTTTAAGGAAGTGGAAATTTCCCTGTATATTTTCGGTGTTTTTCAGTAGAATTCCTCGGTTAAATTCTATTCATAAATGCTAAGCGACTATGTTTGAAATCAATCCAATTAAAAACCGCCTACAGGATGTGTCTGAACGCACGAATATCCTGAGGGGGTACCTTTGACTATGATGCGAAACAAGAGCGTCTAGAAGAAGTCAACGCTGAATTAGAGCAGCCAGATGTATGGAACGAGCCAGAGCGCGCCCAAGCGCTAGGTAAAGAACGTTCTTCTCTGGAAGCTGTGGTCGAGACCATCGATCAGCTGGAGCAAGGGGTGGAAGACGTTGAAGGTCTGCTCGAACTTGCTGTTGAAGAAGAAGACCAAGAAACTTTTGATGAAATTGAACCAGAGCTGGTTGACTTAGAAACCAAGTTGGAAAAACTGGAATTTCGTCGTATGTTCGCCGGCGACCATGATTCGTCCGATTGCTATATCGACTTACAGTCGGGCTCTGGCGGCACTGAAGCGCAAGATTGGACGTCAATGATGCTACGTATGTACTTGCGCTGGGCTGAGGCGAAAGGCTTTAAAGTTGAAGTCATTGAAGTCTCTGAAGGCGAAGTTGCAGGCCTTAAAGGCGCGACGGTACGCATTTCAGGTGAATACGCTTACGGTTGGTTACGAACAGAAACGGGTGTACACCGTTTAGTGCGTAAGTCACCATTTGACTCCAGTGGACGCCGCCATACGTCGTTTGCTTCTGCGTTTATTTATCCAGAAATTGACGACAACATCCAGATTGATATCAATCCGTCCGATCTACGTATCGATGTATATCGTGCGTCTGGCGCGGGTGGTCAGCACGTCAACACCACAGAATCAGCGGTGCGAATCACTCACGTTCCAACCAATACTGTAGTGCAGTGCCAAAACGACCGCTCACAGCACAAAAATAAAGATCAGGCGATGAAGCAGCTGCGGGCGAAGCTATTTGAATTAGAAATTCAAAAGCAAAATGTCGAGAAGCAAGCCAACGAAGATGCTAAATCGGATATCGGCTGGGGCAGCCAAATCCGCTCGTATGTATTGGATGACTCGCGCATCAAAGATTTACGTACTGGCGTAGAGAACCGCAACACTCAAGCAGTGCTTGACGGCGATCTAGACAAATTTATCGAAGCTAGCCTGAAATCAGGTCTATAAGCTTTTCACCGACATTGAATTGAAACGGGATACATCGAAAATGACTGATGCTGTTCAAAATGAAACCCAAATAGAAGAAAACAAGCTGATTGCAGAACGTCGCGCTAAACTGGATGAAATCCGTAAAGGCTGCAGTGCAAATGGCCACCCTAACGACTTTCGCCGCGAAAATTTAGCAGGCGATCTTCAGCAAGAGTTCGGTGAAAAGAGCAAAGAAGAGCTTGAAGAACTGAACCATGTGGTAGCGATTGCTGGCCGTATTATGGCAAAGCGTGGTCCATTCCTAGTGATTCAGGAAACTTCTGGCCGCATCCAAGCTTATGCTGCAAAAGACGTGCAGAAAGAGCTAAAAGCTAAATATCAAGGTCTTGATATCGGTGATATCATCGGATTAAAAGGCGCGCTACATAAGTCAGGTAAAGGCGATCTTTACGTGAATATGGAAAAGTATGAGTTGCTGACTAAAGCGCTGCGTCCACTTCCAGAAAAATTCCACGGTTTGACTGACCAAGAAATGCGTTATCGTCAGCGTTATGTTGATCTTATCGTGAATGAAGACTCGCGTCAGGCGTTTATCATTCGTTCTAAGTTGGTGTCTGCTATCCGTAACTTCATGAGTGCTAAAGGCTACCTTGAAGTTGAAACGCCGATGATGCACGTGATTCCTGGTGGCGCGACAGCTCGCCCGTTTACCACCCATCATAATGCGCTGGATATCGACATGTACTTGCGTGTTGCGCCTGAGCTATACCTAAAACGTTTGGTGGTTGGCGGCTTTGATCGCGTATTTGAAATCAACCGTAACTTCCGTAATGAAGGTTTGTCTCCGCGTCACAACCCAGAATTCACTATGATGGAATTCTACCAAGCGTACTCAGACTACAAAGATCTGATGGATCTGACAGAAGAAATGCTAAGCACGGTTGCGATGGACATTCTAGGTTCAACTTCTATGCCTTATGGCGATGAGACGGTTGAATTTGGTGGAACGTACACTCGCATGAGCATGTTTGAAGCGATCAAACACTACAATCCAACGCATGAGAAAATCCAAGCTCTGAGCGAAGCCGATTTGCAAAACCGTGACCTTATGGTGTCTATTGCGAAATCTGTGCATGTAGAAGTCGAGACTTTCTGGACGTGTGGTCAACTGCTTGAAGAAATCTTTGGTGAAACTGCGGAACCTAAGCTTATCCAGCCGACGTTCATTACAGGTTACCCAGCAGATATCTCACCATTGGCACGCCGTAGCGATAGCAACCCATTCTTTACTGACCGTTTTGAGTTCTTTATCGGTGGTCGTGAAGTTGCGAATGGCTTCTCTGAGCTTAACGATGCGGAAGATCAAGACGCACGCTTTAAAGCGCAAGTTGACGCAAAAGATGCTGGTGATGATGAAGCGATGTACTACGATGCCGATTACATTACTGCGTTGGAGCACGGCTTACCGCCAACAGCGGGTCAAGGCATTGGTATCGACCGTTTGGCTATGCTGTTCACCAACACTCACACGATTCGTGACGTGATTCTATTCCCAGCGATGCGCCCTCAAGGCTAATCTCAGAGATAATGAAATGCACTAGCCACCCAGTTGGGTGGCTTTTTTGTATCTATCGATTGGAACGGAAGTTTAAAGTATAGGGTAGAGCGAGCAAGTGCAGCGTAGCTAGTGCAAAATTCAAATTATGCTAGCTGGCGAAGCCTTCATCTAATGACTAGTCTTACAAATGAGATTATTTAAGTATGGCTGAGTTCAGCTTGCATGTGATGGGTGAAGTACCACGCAGCAACGATGTTGTGGCGTGGTTAGGAGGCGGTGATGGCTAATCAATTTCGTATGGACTCAACACCGGGCGCACTTATACATGTCGGTGGATCATGTGAATCTTGGTTAGTGGTGTTGCAAAACGCAGGTTGGCAGTGTACTCAATGTGCGGATCTCAGAGAAGCAACCGCGCTATTTTCGCAAAGTGGACCCTGTATTGGTGTAGTGGACCTGAGCCATGATGAATTTAGTTTAAATGGCATTGCCAATTTGGTGAGCAGCTTTAAGCAAGTGCGCTGGTTAGCGCTGATCCGCGAAGCTCAGCTCAATTCAGAAACTCTATGCCAGTTTATCGTAAACTTCTGTATCGACTTTTTCACCACCCCTATTCCAGATGCGCAGCTTCTTAGTACCATCGGTCATCAACTGGGCATGTTGAAGCTTGAGAAAAAAGTATGGCCTCACTTTCATGCGAGCGACAATATTGGTGTGGTTGGAGATTCAGCTTCAATCAAACGCTTGCGTGATCAAATTAAGCGCATTGGACCAACGGATGTAAGCATTTTAATTTCGGGTGAAAATGGTGTGGGTAAAGAGCTCGTGGCGAGGGCGATTCACAATACGTCTGCTCGAAGCCAAAATGAGTTTATCTCGGTTAACTGCCGCGCAATGTCGGAACGGAGGATTGAATGCGATTTGTTTGGTATTGAGCAAGAAGATGACACACAGGTATCAATGCTAGAAAAAGCCAATGGTGGCACTGTGCTGCTCAACGATATCTTAACCTTGCCTCAATCTCAGCAGCTAAATTTATTGCAATTTTTCCAAGAGGGTCGAGTAAATTCTCGTCACGGTATGATGGATACGGACGTTAGAGTATTAGCGGCCAACTCATCGGATATGGAAAAAGCATTGATAGATGGCGCGTTCAATGAAGAGCTGTATCACTATATTAATGTGCTCCGAATCAATGTGCCGAGTCTTAAAGAGCGCTCCAACGATGTCATCGTACTGACGCGGCACTTTCTCCAGCAGTATGCCAAAGAGTTTAATGTTCAACCGAGGACGTTATCAGAAGAAGTGATGAGTGCACTGACGAATCATTATTGGCCGGGGAACGTTAGGGAGTTGATTAATCAAGTTAAAAGAGCAGTGTTGATGTCTGAGCTCCCTCAATTGACACTGCAAGATTTTGACTTACCCAGTGGTCTTGAAGGCACTCGTAGTTTGAAGGGTATTCGAGAACGAAGCGAAAAAGAGGCGCTGCGTTTGGCCTTAGAGTTCAATGATGGTCAAGTGTCTTTGGCTGCAAAAGAGCTTGGTATATCTCGAGCGACCATGTATCGCTTGTTGAATAAACATAACTTAATTTACGAAGAGTTGATGTAGCTTTACGAAGAGTTAATGTAGTTTTACAAAAAGTGGCTCCGATCGCAATGGGCGAGATCTCCCATCATTCGAGGGCCTTACCGACGAAATAATGTGCTGATTTTTGTTTTAACTTCCACTCATTTATGCCAGAAAAGAGCCAATCATAATGTTAAATAAAGGTTAAATGTGCGTATTTTCTATCTTGCCTGTTTAATTGTTGCACAATAATATCAATGGGTTACTATTTAACCGTAAGCAATACCTTGCTTACACATCCCTTAGGATTATTTGCCATTAACGAGGAGGCACATTATGAACATAACCATGCATATAGTATCGACCTCCATGTGTAACTTTGACTTTATTGCTTACTAGCAATTTACATCAGTTACGACAGTTAACCGGTATTTAATCCGTATCCTTTATTCGGCTGCGGAAAGTAGCAGCGTTTTAATAGGATACGATCTGATCCCACCTGTTCACTTTCCCCAGCGTTGACTAACTCTGGAGATAAACCATGCAATCTATTTACTTACAAGTAGCAACACTACTGGTTCGTGCAGACTTACGTCGTGAGCAACGTAATTGGCTACGGCACGCTCGTAGAGACAGCTATATCACACCGTTTCACCATAAACACCTGCTGAGAGATATAGGCTTAGATATCCATGGCCAATTGTTAAATGCGAGCCAAGGAGTGAATACTCAGGCGGATCGCAAGATGCTCTCTATACGTCGGACATTAGTTATGAGACCGATTACGTAATCAGTTCGGGCTAGCGCTTTCGCGTTAGCCCGAAAAACATTACGGGCAAGGGTTAGAATACAGAGTGCTAACTTCTTGAATATCTTCTAAGATCTCTGGAGTCAACTCAATATTAATACTGTCAATATTGAGTTGTAATTGCTCTATACTGGTTGCGCCAATGATATTTGAGGCAACGAAAGGCCGCTTATTAACAAACGCCAATGCCATTTGCGCAGGATCTAATTCGTATTTTTTGGCTATCTGAATATAGGCCTCAGTTGCTTTAACACCTTGAGGGGTGAAGTAGCGTGAGAAACGAGAAAATAGCGAACAACGAGCATTGTCTGGTCGAGCGTTATTGAGGTATTTTCCACTCAGGCAGCCAAACGCAAGAGGTGAATAAGCCAGAAGCTCCACTCCCTCGTGATAGCTGACTTCTGATAAACCAACATCAAAGCTGCGATTAAGCAAATTGTATGGGTTTTGTATCGAAACAATTCTTGGCAGTGAATGCTTTTCCGCCAGTCTTAGTAGGCTCATGACTCCCCAAGGGGTGTCGTTTGAGACGCCGAGGTAGCGTACTTTACCCGCTTTAACTAATTCATTTAGTGCTTCGAGGGTTTCTATTAACGTGATTTCTTCTTGTTCAGTCGGATAGGAATAATTGAGCTGACCAAAACAGTTGGTCTCTCGCTGAGGCCAGTGAATCTGATACAGATCGACGTAGTCGGTTTGTAACCTCTTTAAACTGTCGTCAATTGCTAGGTGGATATTTTTTCTATCGAGAACAGTATTGTCTCTGATATGTGGGAGTCGTCTAGGCCCCGAGACTTTTGTGGCCAGAACAACTTTATCACGCTTGCTTGATTTCTTTAGCCAATTGCCTATGTATTGCTCTGATCGGCCCTGACTGCTCCCATTTGGTGGCACTGGGTACATTTCTGCCGTGTCGATAAAATTGATCCCATGTTCAATGGCAAAATCGAGTTGATTGAACGCGTCATTTTCAGTGTTTTGTTCTCCATAGGTCATCGTGCCTAATGCCAGTTGGCTAATCTCTAGCGTGGAATGTGGCAGCTGTTTATATCGCATAATGATCCCCTTTGATAACTGATTGTTTTTACCAATATATGTGAAGATGGTAGCTCAGAGGAAGCAGTAATTTTTATCAGTAAAAAATCGATAATAATGAAGCGAAGTGAATAGCAAAATAGTGGTGATTGACTAGACTTCAAAATGGAGGTGGGCAATGAATCGACAACAGTTAAATAAGTGGTGCCATAACGCAAGCAAGCAAGCCCAACAGTTGCCAAAAGTGTATGTGATTGGCTGCGCAGATCTCACGCAGTATTTGTTAGCAGTGGAATACAAACATCAGCTTGAGCCGATCAAAGTCGACGATGAACCTGTTCACTTTGATTCTATTGAGAGAGTGCGTGAAGAGTTAACGCTGTTGGGGGTTGATCGCGCTTTTCTACGTTTGCACAACGCTTATGATGAGTGTGGCTCGCATTCTGGTCAGCCTTACTGTGATGTGGAGTTAGCTCTGTAAGTCACTCTTGTTCTGAATTAATACATTTGTTCTGAATTAACACATTCCCAAATTAGCCAAATTGGTTCGACAATATCTCCCCGGTGAATTGTGTACGTAGGTAAAACCCGCGCGGTAAGGTTTTTACCGGTTTACCAGAACGTCCATAGGCTTCGGTCAGTGCGCGGCTATTTGCCGCTTTAGGACGTATCTGCATGACTTCTCCCATCCTGGCCGTGATTCGTTCTATTTCACCAAATGCAATCATATCCATCAACTCTTCCCAATCTGATTGCAGGCGTTGTTCTTGGCTGGTGGAGGGGCTCCATATAAATGCAGTGCCTACGCGTCGCTGTGCTAGGGGGATTTCCCGTTCTCCCTCGACAGGGACCCAGAGTACGCGTGACAGTTTGTTGCGAACATGGCTGTTTGCCCAAGTTAGACCGCTGATACCTACAAGAGGGGTAACGCAAACAAAGGTCGATTCTAAAGGCTTCCCGCTGTAGCCAATGGGGATACTTTTTAGCTCGATCCCGAGATGGTCAAAATCAGGTTGAGGCTTGCTACCTGCCGTCGCTCCTAAGTGCCATTCGAGTAGTTGCCCAACCCATCCTTTATCTTTTTTCAAATTCTCGGGAACGGTCAGGTTTGCCTCTTCCGCGAGCTCTTGGAAGGTTAAGCCAGCAAGATCTAGTGCACGTTGCCGTAATTCATGTTCAGTCTGAGGCTCTCGCTTCATGATTAAATACTGTTCTACCTTAACTAAATACATATCCTAGCACACTTTACTATGCGACTTATCCACAGAACAAAGCTCTGAACGAGTAGAATATCCATACTGTATGAATTCACAGTGCTTAATCATTGCTTTTTAAACGAAATTTGCTGAATTGTCGAAGAGCCAAAATCATATTATGTGCGCAAAGTCCGTATCGGTTAAAAAATACCCACTTTTGATTTGTTGGGTTTTCGAGGAGGGTAGAGAAGTGTTCATGTCGAGCGCTTGTATGTAACACTTTGTATTTAGGTTGTTTTTGTTGTTGTTTGATATGCGTTTATGAACGGCTAGTTTGTGCGCTTGTCGATATTCTCAGCGTGGTACTTGCTTCTTCACATAGTTATGCACAGAAAAGGTGAATAAAAACTGCGGAAAGCAGCCTCTTTGTTGATAAAGGTCAATTTGATTGAAACTTATTCAGTCTGATAAAGGAATTCATAAACTGAGCGTCAAACCGCTTGGGAAATTTGCTCATGGTAGGGATCTATGGAAAAATCACAGTAATAGATGAATTTAATTGAGGTTGGCCAGTGATAGATGGCGAAGGTTACCGATTAAACGTGGGGATTGTAATCTGCAACAGCCATGGTCAAGTCTTCTGGGCAAAACGTTATGGGCAACATTCTTGGCAATTTCCACAAGGTGGAATTGATGAGGGCGAAACACCAGAACAAGCAATGTTCCGGGAACTGTATGAAGAAGTTGGGCTAACGAAAAATGATGTAAAAATTGTCGCGACGAGTCGCCACTGGCTAAGGTATAAATTGCCAAAGCGATTGGTACGTTGGGACTCTAAGCCTGTATGTATTGGGCAAAAACAGAAATGGTTTCTTCTTCGCTTTGACTGTGAAGAGTCTAATATTAATATGCAACGAGGTGGTTCACCTGAGTTTGATGGTTGGCGATGGGTGAGTTATTGGTATCCGGTTCGTCAGGTGGTGTCATTTAAGCGCGATGTATACCGTCGTGCAATGAAGGAGTTTGCCTCGTTTGCTATGCCGTTCAAAGAGCGTAAGAAAAAAAGTAAGCGCAAAAAGAATCGACGAGGGTAAACATGCTTTCTCAACTAAGGGAAATAGTTGAACAAGTTTCAAGAGTAGAAGATGTTCACCAAGCGCTGAACATCTTGGTTAATGCCACCTGTGATGCTATGCGAACAGAGTGCTGTACCGTGTATTTAGCCAACGAAGAAAGGCACCGCCTCGAATTAATGGCGACCCGAGGGCTTAAATTTCAAGGCAATAAAGTGTATGTCGACTTCACTGAAGGCCTCGTTGGACTGGTGAAGCGCTCTGCTGAACCCTTAAATGTGGCTGAAGCATCCAAACACCCTAACTTTAAATATGTTTCTCAGTTAGGGGAGGAGATTTACCACAGCTTCTTAGGCACTCCGATAATTTATCGCAAGCAAGTGCTTGGCGTTTTAGTGGTTCAGCAAACAACGCCGCGCTCATTTGATGAAATTGAAGAATCATTTTTGGTTACATTGGCCGCTCAGCTTGCGGTCATTATTGCTCATTCCCAAACACAAGGTCAGTGGTTGCTAACGACTGACCACAAAAAACTCTCTGGCGTCGCAGCGTCTCCCGGTATTGCTATTGGGGGATTATGGTGGGATGACTCTCAACCTTTATTGGTCGATGTCTGCCCTGCGTCGACGGTGGATCCTGTTTGGGAACAGGAAAGATTGTTGCTCGCAATCGAAGCAGCGTTGCAAGACTTCCGCCGCATGCGTAAAAAGCTCGATAACGAAATCAATAAAGAAACCTTAGCCATTTTCGATTTGTTTACGCACCTTTTGAACGATCCCATGCTGCGCCGCGATTTAAAATTGCGGATTTTAGATGGCGATCGTGCGGATTGGGCGCTGAAACAAGTCGTGGATATTTACTCCGAACGTTTTGCCACTATGTCAGACGCCTATCTTTGTGAAAGAGCGCATGACTTTCGCGAGCTTGGGCAAAGGTTACTGTTTTTTTTGTACAACACAGAAAACCGCCAGTACCAGATAGAGCACCCAGTGATTTTAGTCGTACGAGAGCTGACGGCTTCGACGTTAGCCTCTATTGATAAAGACAAGCTTCTGGCGGTGATATCAATGGAAGGTGCCGCCAACTCACATGCTGCTATCTTGTCGAGAGCACTTGGAATCCCGACCGTAATGGGAATCAGCCTGAACTTAAATGACGTTCAGGGGCAGATGGGGATTGTCGATGGCTATAGTGGTCAAGTTTTTATCGAGCCCAGTCAGAGCTTACTCTGTGAATATCAATCTTTGGCTCGTGAAGAGAATGAGTTATCCCTTGAGGTAAGCAAAGACGCGATTGGTCCTGCAATGACCACCGACGGCACAAAAATTGATATTTATCTCAACTCAGGTTTAAGCGCCGATACCAATATTGCGATTAACCAAGGGGTGGAAGGCGTTGGCTTGTACCGCACAGAAATCTCTTTCCTGTTGCATCAACGCTTTCCATCAGAGGAAGAACAAACCCAGCAGTATCAAAATGTATTAGCCGCCTATGCGGGCAAAAAAGTAGTGATGCGCACGCTGGATATCGGTGGTGACAAAGCGCTGCCTTATTTACCTATTGAAGAAGATAACCCCTTTCTGGGCTGGCGAGGCATTCGCTTTACCTTAGACCATCCGGATATCTTTCTGATGCAGATCCGAGCGATGCTCAAAGCCAGCTGTGCGCATAAAAACTTGAGCATTTTGCTACCTATGATCTCTAACAGCAAAGAACTAGATAGCGCCTTGGAATTCATCGAACAAGCGTATTTGGAAGTGTTGGCAATCGACCCTCAAGTACCTAAGCCTGCCGTTGGGATATTAGTGGAAGTGCCCGCCATGCTGTACTTGTTACCGCTATTGGCTGACAAGATAGACTTTGTCTCTGTGGGCACCAACGACCTCACCCAGTACTTATTGGCTGTTGACCGCAACAATGCCCGAGTGGCGGATGTTTATGAATCTACCCATCCTGCAGTGATGATGGCTTTGAAACAGATTCAGCAGACGTGCGAATCACTGCAACTGCCGGTCTGTGTCTGCGGAGAACTCGCTGGAGACCCGATTGGAGCGGTATTATTGGTCGGGCTTGGTTATAAAGCGCTCAGTATGAATACTTCCAACGTTGCGAAGATAAAATATATTCTAAGAAAAACAGACTCTCACGAGCTAGAGCAATTGGTTGACAAAGCTTTGATTCAACCACACGGTCAAAACATATATACTATGATGCTAAGTTTTTTTGAGAAAAAAGGCATCGCCGGACTGATTCGGGCGGGCAAAAAATAGGTTTATAAATTTTGACTGGTGAGCTGTTTACTGTACTGCTGCTGCTTGGCCTTATTGTTGGCGTGTTAGCAGGATTACTAGGGATAGGTGGAGGGCTTGTCGTTGTACCCGCACTGCATTTCTTGCTTCCTTCGATTGGTGTTGAACCCAATTTAGTTATGCATATCGCATTGGCCACGTCCTTGGCCTGCATTGTTATTACAACCAGTTCGTCTGTTTTTAATAATATCCGACTCAATAATATCGATACCTACGCTGCGAGAACTATGGTGCCAGGGGTGATTGTGGGTGGCTTGATTGGCGCCTCTATCGCAAACTTTATACCTACCGAGTATTTGCCGAAGGTGTTTGGTGTCATCGTGTTGTTGATGTCGTTTCAAATGATTTTTTCGGTCAATGCACAGGCCAGAAAGACGATGCCGCGTGGTTTAATTGCGTCACTTGCTGGTACCGGTATCGGGACCATCGCGAGTTTGGCCGGTGTTGGAGGCGGTTCGTTAACCGTTCCGTTTTTGAATCGCCATGGTGTGCCGATGAGTAAAGCGGTCGGCACGTCTTCTTTATGCGCCTTTGCAGTTTCGTTATCTGGTATGGCGGGCTTCTTTTTACATGGCGTTAGCTCCGCTGGCACTCCAGCATGGAGCTTGGGATATATCTATTTGCCAGCGGTATTAGCCATCACGATGACATCTTTATTTACCACACGGATCGGCGTGCGTTTGGCGGTCGGCTTACCGACGAAAACACTGAAGAAAATCTTTGCTGTATTTTTGATGATTGTTGCTGGAACTATGTTGCTGTAATGTCATCTCACTACCATTGTCTTAATAAAGAGTACTAATTTATGTCTCATGGTTATTTTGTGTTCCCACACATTGATCCCATCATTGTGTCCTTAGGACCAATATCGATTCGTTGGTATGGGGTGATGTACCTCATTGGTTTTGCATTTGCTATGTGGTTAGCAAATAAGCGTGCAGACAAACCAGGCAGCGGTTGGACTCGAGAGCAAATCTCTGATCTTTTGTTTGCGGGTTTCCTTGGTGTGGTGATTGGCGGCCGGATCGGCTACGTCCTTTTCTATAACTTTGATTTATTTTTGCAAAACCCTCTGTATCTATTTGAAGTCTGGACTGGCGGTATGTCTTTCCATGGTGGGCTGCTTGGGGTTATTACAGCAATGTTATGGTACGGCAGAAAACACGGTCGTTCATTCTTTAGTATCGCAGATTTTATCGCTCCCTTGGTTCCGTTTGGTTTAGGAATGGGTCGGCTTGGTAACTTCATTAATGGTGAACTTTGGGGCCGAGTCACACATGTGCCTTGGGCTATGATTTTCCCTGAAGCAGGCCCTCAACCTCGTCACCCATCTCAATTGTATGAGTTTGCGCTTGAGGGGGTTACGTTGCTGCTTATTTTGAACCTGTTTATCCGTAAGCCTCGTCCAATGGGTGCGGTTTCTGGTTTATTTTTGATGTGTTATGGCTGCTTTAGGTTCTTTGTTGAGTTCTTCCGCGCACCGGATCCACAATTGGGCTTATACGATCACTCTGTTTCCATGGGACAAATTCTATCGTTCCCAATGATTATCATTGGAGCTGGTGTATTAATTTGGTCTTATAAGCGTGGTCTCTATAAAGATGAATCACGTGCGGCAGTGAAGTAAGGGGCGAATGTGCGACAGTATTTAGATTTGTGTCAACGTATTGTGGACACAGGAACTTGGGTTGAGAATGAACGAACAGGCAAGCGCTGCCTGACTGTTATCAATGCCGATCTAAGTTACGACGTGGCGAACAACCAATTTCCTTTGGTGACGACTCGTAAAAGCTTTTGGAAAGCGGCCGTTGCTGAGCTTCTTGGTTATATCCGTGGTTACGATAATGCGGCTGACTTTCGCCAGCTAGGAACTAAAACGTGGGACGCTAACGCCAACCTGAATCAAGCTTGGCTAGTCAATGCACACCGTAAAGGTGAAGATGACATGGGCCGAGTATATGGCGTACAAGGCCGTGCGTGGGCGAAGCCTGATGGCGGGCATGTCGATCAGCTAAGAAAAATTGTCGATGACTTAAAGAGAGGCGTTGACGATAGGGGCGAGATCCTGAATTTTTATAACCCAGGTGAGTTCGATATGGGATGCTTGCGTCCATGTATGTATAGCCATCACTTTTCATTGCTTGGTGATACTTTATACCTCAATAGTACTCAGCGCTCTTGTGATGTGCCGCTAGGCCTCAACTTTAATATGGTGCAAGTGTATGTATTTTTGGCGTTGATGGCGCAAATCACTGGGCATAAAGCCGGTGTGGCATATCATAAAATTGTCAACGCACACATATATGAAGACCAATTGGAATTAATGCGTGATGTCCAGCTTCAGCGAGAGCCTTTATTGCCAGCCAGCTTTCATATTAATCCTGAGATTAAGTCGCTGGAAGATTTGGAGACATGGGTGACGTTAGATGATTTCTCTATCGAAGGGTATGAGTGTCACGATGCAATCAAGTATCCATTCTCAGTCTAGGGACAATCTTTAATTAGAAGAGTCTTCCTACTAGGAGAGCCTTTCTACCTAGATGAAAACAGGGATGGGAAATAAAAATGGCAACGCGAACGTTGCCATTTTTTATGCCTGCGTTTCGAACGACAGGCAATAAAAAACCGGCCTAGACCGGTTTTTTTTCTTCTCGTGAATCAGAGTTCTAATTAAAGAGCTTTGATTGCAGCAGTGAAGCGAGACTTATGACGTGCAGCTTTATTCTTATGAATAAGGCCTTTAGTCGCCATGCGGTCTATTAGAGGTGTAACTGCAGCTAGTGCAGCAGTTGCAGCTTCTTTGTCGCCAGCTTCGATAGCAGCGATAGTTTTCTTCATGTAAGTGCGCATCATAGAACGACGGCTAGCATTGTGCTGGCGACGTTTCTCAGCTTGGATAGCGCGCTTCTTAGCAGATTTACTGTTTGCCAAGGGTCTAACTCCCAAAAACTTTGTTTTGTGACAATTTAAGGGCGAGGAATATCCCTCATTTGCTCTTAAATGTCAAATGATTTGTGCAAAAACCAGTCAAGACCAAACAAACTTGGTATGCCTAGGTGATCGCGGTTAAGATGGCGGGGATTCTAACAGTATTTTTATACCATTGCTAATACTTATCCGCAGTTAGAGAGAAGCATTTTCTCTAGATGCCATTCTGTATATTAACTCCTTTTAGGTATGCTCTGACATTTAATTGTTATTTATACAGATAATAAAACCTTTCACACATTCTGAGGTAACTGTGAGTAAACGCCTACTCAAGTCTGGTCTGATTGTCAGTGCCATGACTTTTATTTCTCGTATTCTTGGCTTAGTTCGCGACGTTGTTGTAGCCCACTTAATGGGGGCAGGCGCGAGCGCCGACGTGTTTTTCTTTGCCAATCGTATCCCTAATTTTATGCGCCGCTTATTTGCTGAAGGCGCGTTCTCACAAGCATTTGTTCCAGTATTGACCGAATACCATGCCCAAGGTGACATGGATAAAACCCGTCAATTGATTGCTCGGGCTGCTGGAACATTGGGAGTGATTGTTACTGTTGTGACGGTACTTGGTGTCTTGGGATCGGGTGTGGTAACCGCTGTATTTGGCGCTGGCTGGTTTATTGATTGGCTACATGGTGGCCCATCGGCACACAAGTTTGAACTTGCGAGCTTCATGCTGAAAATCACCTTCCCGTATTTGTGGTTTATTACTTTTGTCGCCTTATCTGGCGCCATTCTTAATACCATGGGGAAATTTGCGGTTTCCTCTTTTACTCCTGTTTTCCTCAATGTCATGGTGATCTTTGCCGCGGTATTTATTGCGCCGCACATGCAAGAGCCAGAAATTGGCTTGTCGATTGGTGTTTTTTTAGGGGGCTTAGTTCAATTCCTGTTCCAAATTCCTTTCTTGATTCGTGTGAAGGCACTGGTTAAGCCTGCTTGGGGCTGGAATGATCCTGGGGTGGTAAAAATACGCAAATTGATGCTACCAGCTCTCTTTGGTGTGTCGGTGAGTCAAATCAACTTATTGTTCGACACCTTTATTGCCAGTTTCTTAGCAACAGGCTCAATCAGTTGGTTGTACTATTCTGACCGCTTAATGGAGTTTCCACTTGGCTTGTTTGGCATAGCCATCGGTACCGTTATTTTGCCTGCTTTGTCGCGCAGCCATGTCGATGATAAAGGCGATGCGTTTTCGCATACCATGGATTGGGGCGTGCAGATGATAACTTTGCTTGGGGTGCCAGCAATGCTGGGTTTAATGGTGCTCGCTAAGCCAATGCTGATGGTGCTCTTTATGCACGGTGAGTTTACTGTTCACGATGTTAATCAGGCGTCGATGTCTTTGGTGGCGTTGTCGGCAGGCTTGTTGAACTTTATGATGATTAAAGTGCTTGCTCCAGGCTATTACTCTCGTCATGACACCAAAACCCCTGTGCGCTATGGCATCATCGCTATGGTGTCTAACATGGGCTTTAACGCTGTGTTTGCTTGGTTCTATGGATATGTTGGCCTTGCGATGGCCACGGCGTTGTCTGCGTTTATCAATATGGCGTTGCTGTACTATGGACTGCACAAGCAAGGCGTTTACCGTCTAAGTAAAAAAACACTAACCGGAATGGCGAAGCATGCGCTTGCCGGTGTCGCCATGTTGAGTGCGATTTTGTGGCAGCTGGATGATATGTCAGTTTGGCTAACTTGGACGGGTAGCCACCGAGCTTGGATGCTAGCCATGTTGATTGGTCTAGGGGGCTTGGTTTATACGATCAGTTTGCTGGTATTAGGGGTGCGACTAAAAGACTTAAAAGCAGCGACAGATTGATGACGATTAGGTTATAATCCGTCGATTCGACAGCATAGATAATCGATAACACAACAGTTTTAGTGGAAATCAATGGAATTTATCCGCGGCATTCATAACATCAGGCCCAAACACAAGGGGTGTGTACTGACGATTGGCAATTTTGATGGTGTGCATTTAGGTCACCGTCAGGTATTGCAGCAATTAGTGAAGAAATCTAAGCAATTAGGCTTACCTTCGGTGGTGATGACATTTGACCCACAGCCGATGGAGCTCTTTGCCAAAGGTGACGCGCCAGCAAGGCTAACTCGCTTGCGAGATAAAGCATTGCAGCTTGATAAATTGGACGTGGATCGTTTGCTGTGTGTGAATTTCAACCACAAGTTTGCCAGTATGAGCGCCGAAGCTTTTGTGCGTGACTTGTTGGTGAATCAATTGGGTGTTAAGTTTCTCGTGGTCGGCGATGACTTTTGCTTTGGTAAAGGGCGCACTGGCAACTTTGCCATGTTGCAGCAAGCTGGGCAGAAGTATGGCTTTGAAGTGGTGAACACGAAGAGTTTTTGTGTTCAACAAGAGCGAGTGAGCAGCACCGCGATCCGGGATGCCTTGGCGAGAGATGAACTGAGCAGTGCAGAAGATATGCTCGGGCGTCAATACAGCATCACAGGTCGAGTGTTCCATGGTCGCAAGTTGGGCCGGACCATCGGCTTTCCGACGGCCAATATCCCATTAAAACGCGTTGTATCTCCTGTATCAGGTGTGTATGTTGTTGAAGCCCTTGATAGTAAAGGGCAACGAATACAGGGCGTGGCCAATATTGGTCACCGTCCGACAGTCAAAGGAGAGCGCCAGCAATTAGAGGTGCACTTGTTTGACTTTTCAGCCAACTTATATGGCCAAACTTTAGAAGTGTTTTTATTGCACAAACTTCGTGATGAGAAGAAGTTTGAGTCTTTTGAAGCACTGAAACAACAAATAGAATTGGATGCTGAAGCGGCAAGGGTGTGGTTGCTTCGGTTGAAACGCTGATCAGATGATTCCACTGACCAGTATAATGTCTAACTTCGCCCAATATGACGGAATTAAGAATCGATGAGTGAGTATAAAGATACCCTGAACTTACCTGAAACAGGGTTTCCAATGCGCGGTAATCTGGCCAATCGTGAGCCAGCCATGCTTGAACATTGGTACAAAGAAGATCTATACGGTGAAATCCGTAAAGCCAAAAAAGGCAAAAAATCTTTCGTATTACATGATGGTCCTCCGTATGCCAACGGAGATATTCATATCGGCCACGCACTGAACAAGATTCTTAAAGACATTATTATTAAATCCAAAACGCTTTCTGGTTTTGATGCACCTTATATTCCTGGCTGGGATTGCCATGGCTTGCCAATCGAACTAATGGTTGAGAAAAAAGTCGGTAAACCGGGACAAAAAGTCACGCCAGCAGAATTTCGTGAGAAATGTCGTCACTACGCTGCCGGTCAGGTAGAAGGACAAAAAGAAAGCTTCAAGCGTCTTGGTATCTTCGGTGAGTGGGACAAACCATACCGCACAATGGATTTCGCTACTGAAGCGAATATTATCCGTGCGCTGGGCAAAATTGCCGATAACGGCCATTTGTTGAAAGGGTTCAAACCTGTTCACTGGTGTACAGATTGTGGTTCTGCGCTTGCAGAAGCTGAAGTGGAATACAAAGATAAAGTATCGCCATCGATCGACGTGAAGTTCAAAGCCACGGACGAAGCCGCTGTATTGGCTAAGTTTGACTTAGCTGAAGGCGTTGAAGGTCACGGTGACGTGTCGATGGTTATCTGGACCACCACAGCATGGACTCTACCAGCGAACCGCGCGTTATGTGTTCGTGATGATCTAGAGTATTCATTGATCCAAGTTGAAGGTGACCAGCCGCAGCGTTTGATTGTTGCTTCTGAGCTTGCTAAAGATGTGATGGATCGCGCTGGTATCGAGCATTACCACAACCTAGGTTTCGCGAAAGGTGCGGATCTTGAGCTGTCTCAGTTCAACCACCCGTTTTACGACTTTAGCGTACCAGTTATCTTAGGCGACCACGTAACAACGGAATCTGGTACAGGTGTCGTGCATACCGCTCCGGGCCATGGCCAAGAAGATTTCGTGGTGGGTAAAAAGTACGACCTTGAAGTGGCGAACCCTGTGGGTTCTAACGGCGTGTACTTGCCAGATACTGAGCTGTTTGCGGGTCAACACGTATTCAAAGTAACGGATGCAGTGCTAGACGTGCTAAAAGAGCACGGCGCTCTATTGCACCATCACGCGTATGAGCACAGCTACCCACATTGCTGGCGCCATAAAACGCCGATCATCTTCCGCGCAACGCCTCAGTGGTTTATCTCTATGGACCAAGCAGGTCTACGTGCTAAAGCACTAGAGTCTATCAAAGGTGTAGAGTGGATGCCTGAGTGGGGTGCAAGCCGCATTGAAGGTATGATCGAAGGTCGCCCAGAATGGTGTATCTCTCGTCAACGTACTTGGGGCGTGCCAATTGCTTTATTTGTGCACAAAGAAACTTCTGAGCTGCACCCTAATTCACTAGAGTTGATTGAGAAAGTCGCCAAACTCGTTGAAGAGAAGGGTATTCAAGCTTGGTGGGATGTCGATGCCGCTGAATTAATGGGTGGCGATGCCGACAATTACGAAAAAGTATTGGATACTTTGGACGTATGGTTTGATTCAGGTGTGACTCACTATTCTGTGGTTGATTCTCGTGAAGAATACAACGGCAATAAAACCGACTTATATCTAGAAGGTTCGGATCAACACCGTGGTTGGTTCCAGTCTTCTTTGATTTCTTCTATCGCGATGAAAGACGAAGCGCCATACAAACAAGTGCTGACTCACGGCTTCGTGGTTGACGGTCAAGGCCGTAAAATGTCGAAATCTATCGGTAACGTGGTTGCGCCAAAAGATGTCACTAACAAGCTAGGTGCTGATATCTTACGTTTGTGGGTCGCATCAACGGATTACACGGGCGAAGTTGCGGTTTCGGATGAAATCCTAAAACGCTCTGCTGACGCTTATCGTCGTATTCGTAATACGTCACGTTTCTTCCTCGCGAACTTGAACGGCTTTAATCCAGAAACCGACTGTGTTCCTGCAGATGAAATGGTGGCGCTAGATCGCTGGGCTGTTGGCCGTGCGTTAGCTGCACAGCAAGACATCATTAAAGCGTACGAACAGTACAACACGCACGCTGTTACTCAGCGCTTGATGCAGTTCTGCTCGATCGAGATGGGTTCTTTCTACCTAGACGTGATTAAAGACCGTCAGTACACCGCGAAACTTGGCGGCCACGCTCAGCGCAGCTGCCAAACCGCTCTGTACTACATCGTTGAAGCATTGGTTCGCTGGATGGCACCAATCATGTCATTTACCGCTGATGAAATCTGGAATGAAATGCCAGGTCAACGCGATACGTTCGTCTTCACAGGTGAATGGTTTGAAGGTCTATTTGGTCTGACTGAGGGTGAAGACCTGAACGATGAGTTCTGGGAAGAAATCCAAACTGTACGTGGTGCGGTGAATAAACTGCTTGAAGAAGCGCGTAAAGAAAAACTTATCGGTGGTTCTTTGCAAGCGGAAGCGACTTTGTATGCAGATGAACAACTTACACGCAAGTTGAACATGCTAGAAGACGAGCTGCGTTTTGTGTTGTTGACGTCTAAAGCGGATGTTCAATCTAGCGCAAACAAACCCGATGCCGCGCAAGCGACAGACGTAGAAGGCTTGTTTGTCGAGGTTGTTGCAACGTCTGCTGAGAAGTGTGACCGTTGCTGGCACCATACTCCAGATGTTGGCACGATTGCAGGCCATGAGAAAATCTGTGGTCGATGCGTGTCAAATGTTGAAGGCGAAGGTGAAGTACGTAAATTTGCTTAATCTTAACGCTTAAAGAAGAAAGCGCAGCTCTAATAAGGCTGCGCTTTTAACTATTCAGCGCTTTTAACTATTCAACGTTTCAGCTCTTTTAATTATTCAACGTTTATAGTATTCAGCGCTTAGACCATAGAGGTGGATATGAGTGAACAGACTCTGACTTTGAAGCAATCGGGCGTACGCTGGCTTGGACTGGCACTTTTGGTGTTTGTAGCCGACATTACGATCAAGCTCGTTGTGATGAACAGCATGGGCTATGGTTGGCCAAACCGAATCGAAGTCTTACCATTTTTTAACCTTTTGTATGTGCACAACACAGGTGCGGCGTTCAGCTTTTTGAGCAATCAACCGGGTTGGCAGAGATGGCTATTCACCGCGATTGCACTGTGTGTAACAGGCATGCTCACTACGTGGATGCGTAAGTTACCCGCCAATGAAAAATGGAACAACATTGCTTATGCCCTCATTATTGGCGGCGCTATCGGTAATGTGTTTGATCGACTCGTACATGGTTTTGTGGTCGATTATTTAGATTTCTATTGGCACCAATATCATTGGCCAGCGTTTAACTTGGCCGATTCTGCTATCTGCATCGGTGCGGTGATGATTGTCATTGATAGCTTTCGTAGTAAGCCAAAGGCTTAGTTTCTAGCCAATAAAACTTGCATGATAAAAGCGCGGTCTGTTGTTCAGGCCGCGCTTTTTGTTTACCCTGTGCAGATTATAAAAAGTGTGCAGATTATAAAAAAAGGAATTAGTCCCGTGGCAACCATTACACAAAAATCAGCTGTGACCCTACATTTTACCATCAAGATGAAAGACGGCGCGATTGCCGACAGCACCCACAATATGGGTAAGCCTGCCAAATTGGTGATGGGCGACGGTAGTTTGAGCGAAAACTTTGAAAAGCATCTATTCGGCATGGCGGAAGGGGATAGCAAAGCCATTGAATTAGCAGCGCAAGATGCGTTTGGTATGCCTAACCCAGACAATGTTCATCATATGGATCGCACCAAGTTTGTTGGTGATGCTGAAGTCGAAGTGGGCACCATTATGGCCTTTTCTGGCCCAGACGGTATGGAGATCCCCGGTGTGATCACTGAAATTGCTGGGGACTCGGTCACGGTTGATTTCAATCACCCACTGACTGGCCAAGATGTGTGTTTCGAAGTAGATATTTTGTCTGTTGACTAACTTTCTGTACAATACTCGGTGAATTGAAGAGAATCCTGATGAGCGATGAAATGAAAATCCTATTAGCGAACCCCCGCGGCTTTTGTGCTGGCGTTGATCGAGCGATCAGCATTGTTGAGCGCGCGCTGGAAATATATCAACCGCCAATTTATGTGCGTCATGAAGTGGTGCATAACCGATTTGTGGTTGAGGGGTTAAAACAACGCGGAGCGATTTTCGTCGAAG
The DNA here is from genome assembly GCF_050337555.1 of Vibrio profundum. Lineage (NCBI taxonomy): Bacteria > Pseudomonadati > Pseudomonadota > Gammaproteobacteria > Vibrionales > Vibrionaceae > Vibrio > Vibrio profundum. The sequence continues at coordinate 28,696 of NZ_JAKJTA010000008.1, read as the reverse complement.
AGCTGCACGAAGTGCCAGACGACAATATCGTGATCTTTTCCGCTCATGGTGTGTCGCAAGCGGTACGTAAAGAAGCCAAAGCACGTGACTTAACCGTATTTGATGCAACATGCCCATTGGTAACCAAGGTTCATATGGAAGTCGCTAGAGCGAGCCGTAAGAATATGGAAGTTGTCCTCATTGGTCATGCTGGCCACCCTGAAGTGGAAGGCACTATGGGGCAATACGCCAGCAATGACGGTGGCATGTATTTGGTTGAACGACCGGAAGACGTGATCAAACTGAAAGATACCGTGAAAGATGCGTCCCATTTGCATTATGTTAGTCAGACGACCTTGTCGGTTGACGAAACGTCAGATGTGATTGAAGAGCTAAGAAAAGTCTTTCCAGAGATCAAAGGCCCGCGCAAAGACGACATTTGTTACGCCACACAAAACCGTCAGGATGCCGTGCGCGAAATGGCAAAAGAAGTGGACGTGATGATTGTGGTGGGGTCGAAAAACTCCTCGAACTCGACACGTCTAAAAGAGTTGGCCGAGAAGCTAGGCACCCCAGGCTATTTAACGGATTGCCCTGAAGACATTCAACCTGAATGGGTGGAAGGTAAGACCAAGATTGCGGTGACCGCAGGAGCCTCTGCGCCAGAAGCCTTGGTGAATCAAATTTTAGACCGAGTGAAAGAGCTAGGGGCGACTTCTGTTGAGGAAGTCTCTGGACGTGAAGAAAATATGTTCTTCGAAGTACCAAGAGAGCTGAAAATCACGCAAGTAGATTAGATCACTTTTAGTGCTTAGCTCGTCTTGTCTATCCTGATTTAAAGCAGGATAGACAAAGGTAATACGTAAAGTACGTTAGGCTAAGATTACATTATATTAAATAAAAGGGGCGCTCATATGAGCGCCCCTTTATCGTTTTATATGTGCTGAATTAGAAAGAGCGTAGCGCTTCTTTAATGACTTGGCGTTTTGAACGCTTAGCGACGTAGAGTCCCGCAAGAATGGCAGACGCGATGCCCACAGGTGTGGAAATATCCATCGATAGCCCAAAGCCGAGTGTTTCGTTATTCAAGATGAAGGTGGTACAGACGGCGGTCATAAATAGTGCTGGAACTGTCGTGATCCAATGCAGTTTGTCGTGACGCATCAGATAAGCCGACGCTGTCCACAGCATCATAACGGCCGTCATTTGGTTAGCAAAACCGAAGTAGCGCCAGATAATGCCGAAGTCTACTTGAGTTAAGATTCCGCCAACAACAAACAATGGCATAGCAACTAAGAGGCGCTTAGATAAGCTCTTTTGATCGATATTGAAGTACTCCGCTAAAATTAAACGGCTAGAGCGGAACGCGGTATCGCCAGAGGTAATGGGTAAGATGACCACACCGAGGAAAGCCAACACGCCACCGAATACGCCTAACAAGCCGAACGATGAGCTATACACTACGTTACCCGGGCCACCCGATTTAATCGCTTCAGACAAGCCGTCGAGTGAACCGAAGAAAGACAGTGCGATCGCACACCAAATCAGAGCAATGACACCTTCACCAATCATGGCCCCGTAAAAGATGAAGCGACCATTCTTTTCATTTTCCATACAGCGCGCCATCAAAGGCGATTGGGTTGCATGGAATCCGGAAATCGCGCCACAGGCAATGGTGATAAACAGGGCAGGCCAGAGCGGCATGTCATTTGGGTTTAGGTTCGAGAACATATCGCTGACGGTGAAATTACCCATTACAGTGTAATCACTTGAAACTGCGACAGCAGTAATCAGGCCAACAGACATGAAAATCAGCAGCGCGCCGAATATTGGGTAAAAGCGGCCGATGACCTTATCAACGGGAACAATAGTCGCGATGATGTAGTAAGCAAAAATGACCCCGATCATCGCGGTCATGCTGATGTTCATACTGGTTTGTTCGTTAATAAGCTTAGTGATCATCCCAGCTGGCGCTGAAACAAATACCACGCCGACGAGCAGTAACAACACAATGGCAAAGAGATTCATAAAATGTTTGGCGCCATTGCCTAAGTATTTTCCCGTAATGCTTGGCACAGACGCGCCATCGTTGCGCACTGACAACATACCTGAGAAGTAATCGTGTACCGCACCGGCGAAGATGCAGCCAATCACAATCCACAGCATTGCCGCAGGGCCATATAAAGCGCCCATTATTGGGCCGAAAATAGGCCCCACGCCTGCGATATTAAGCAGTTGTACCAAGTACACTTTGGGTGTGGACATTTTGACATAATCGACGCCGTCTGCTTTGGTGTGAGCGGGAGTCTTACGATTTTCATTAATACCAAATACCTTTTCGATAAAGGTCCCGTAGATAAAATACCCGCCAATTAAGGCAGCGACACAAGTCAAAAACCACAACATACTGATTGTCCTTCGTTCAGATCTAAAAAGTCGAGGCTAATAGTAGCGAGTGGGGAGAGAAATACATGTGATTTTCCAATGAGTGGCACTATTCGCCTGCGAGCGGCAAATAGCCAGATTAAGTGGCGGCCTGAATGGAGATGATTCTTCACTATGACTTTTCTCTTATAGCCACTACAATCTAATTAACCATTTGATCTGTAAGATAACTTGCACCTATTAGTTCGGGCAATAGGCGAATGTGATCTAGATTCCACATCTGCTTATACATAAAGGATAATAATGATAATGAAGCGATTTATCGTCTTAGCAGCGCCTCTGCTTCTTGTAGGCTGTTCGACTTTTTCTTCTTCCGCCCCACAAGATTGGCATCAAGTGGGGTATCAAGATGGGGCGCGTGGAGTCGTGGCGCGTTCCTATGCGCAATTAGGGAACATCAGCGCAACGCAACAATCAGAATACGATGATGGATACAACGAAGGGGTCAGAGATTATTGCCACCCCAATTTTGCCTATCAAATTGGTATCTCGGGGCAGCAATATCAAGGGGTCTGCGATGGCATGAAGCAAGGGCAGAAATTTCGCCTTGAGTGGCAACGTGGTTACGATGTGTATCAGAACTCAGCGATGTAATTAAATTCGTTCCGTGTGGGGAGCAAGGTAGAGGCAGCCGAGAGAGGTGTACCCCCTTGCTCCTGTTACTTCAGGTAAATTACTAGGCAGGTTGTGCACTCGTCTTTGGGCGAGCCAAGCAAAAGCCATCGCTTCCATATTATCGCCGTCCACGCCTTGGGCATTGGTGGTTTGCACACGCCAATCTGGCAACAATTCCATTAATCTTTGCATCAGCAGCGGGTTATGCGCGCCGCCCCCACACACAAGTAGCTCCGGAGCGTGGCCATGAACGTAGAGGGCGACTTCATTGCAGATAGAAACGGCGCTGAGTTCAAGTAGGGTTCGCTGGACATCTTCTGGGCGGTAGGGTTCCGATCTGAGACAAGCATTCAGCCAATCGAGATTAAATCGCTCGCGGCCAGTGCTTTTTGGAGTAGGCGAGGAAAAATACGTATCACTAAGCATGCGTGTCAGTAGAGGTTTGAGAACGACGCCTTGCTGGGCAAACTGCGCACCTTTATCGTAGCTTTCTTGTCGGTGTTTTTGGCACCAAGCATCCATTAACATGTTGCCCGGCCCTGTGTCGTAGCCAATGACTTTTTCGTTGGGCCTTAGCACCGAAATATTGGCAATGCCACCAATATTGAGCACAACCACTGTTGAGTCGGTTGGACGGAAGATCGTGCGATGAAAAGCGGGGACGAGTGGCGCGCCTTGCCCGCCAAGCGCCATATCGAGGCGACGAAAATCTGCCACCGTATCAATGCCCGTTTTTTGCGCGATAATGTTGGCGTCGCCCAGCTGTAGGGTAAACGGATTCTCGCCGCTAGGCTGGTGGAAGACGGTTTGGCCGTGATTCCCAATGGCGCGCACTTGTTCGGGTTTGATATTGTGCTGCTCTAAAAGTTGTAATATTGCATTGGCAAACAGGTGGCCAAGTTGGTGGTCGAGCTCGCCAATGGCAGGCAGTGATGTCGTTTTTCCAAGGCAAACATCGAGAACCGTTTGCTTTAAATCGATAGGAAAAGGGAAGTCTCTGTGAGCGAGCAAACGCACTCGCTCATCTTCTATTTCGACCAAGGCACAGTCAACACCATCTAAACTGGTGCCAGACATCACGCCGATATACCATTCCTTGTTCATTTTTTGCCTCGCCTTTAGGATTCCCTCGCCACTATTCCAATACAGAGATTGAATGGCAAGTGCGATTCCCTTATCTTTACAAAAATAAAGTGAGATCAAGCAGATTGCTCTATGCAGGCGTAGGATGAAGCGCTTGGTAGAGATAAGGCGAAAGGAAACTGATGGGACCATTGTGGCTCGACCTAGACGGCTATGAACTAACGGCAGAAGAAAAAGAGATTTTGCAGCACCCAACGATTGGGGGCGTAATACTATTTAGCCGCAACTACCACGATAGTGAGCAGTTACTTGCTCTGAATGCTTCGATTCGCCAAGCAGCGAAGCGGCCGATCATTATTGGCACCGATCAAGAAGGTGGCCGAGTGCAGCGTTTTCGTGAGGGCTTTTCTACCATACCCGCCGCGCAAGCCTATCAATCTCATTCAGAGAGCGAGCGTCTTGCCCATCAAGGTGGCTGGCTGATGGCGGCTGAGCTTATTGCCCATGATATCGATTTGAGCTTCGCGCCTGTACTCGACAAAGGCCACGACAGCAAAGCCATTGGCACCCGCGCGTTTGGTGAAGATGTGGATAGTATTGTGCGCCACAGCCGAGCTTACATGCAAGGAATGAAGTCCGTAGGTATGGCGACTACGGGCAAGCATTTCCCCGGTCACGGCGGGGTACTGGAAGACTCGCACCATGACATCCCTTACGATAAGCGTGATGATATCTTGGCTCAAGATATGGCCATATTTAAAGCGCACATCGAGCAAGGTTTACTGGATGCCATGATGCCTGCCCATATTATCTACCCTCACTATGACGATCAGCCAGCCAGTGGCTCTGCCTATTGGCTCAAGACGGTACTTCGTCAGCAGTTGAACTTCCAAGGCATTGTGTTTTCTGATGATTTATCGATGGAAGGTGCGGCCATTATGGGCGGGCCAGCGGAGCGTGCTAAGCAAGCATTGGATGCTGGCTGCGATATGCTTTTGGTGTGTAACAATCGAGACTCGCTGGTGCAAGTCTTAGATGACATGCCAATTATGGCAGCGAAAGAAGCGCATCGTTTGCTTAAAAAGCAATCCTTTAGTTTATCTGAGCTGAGACTATCGCAAGAGTGGAAGCAAGCGAGCGAAGCGATGCGCAGAGTGTGCGGCGAGAGCGGAAGATAAGCTTAAAGACATGTGGCTATACAACCCAACCACACCAAGTGTTAAACTAACCTTCTATTTAATTTGTAGCAGCTTAAAGGTAACGCGATGAACCCGATCTTAGCGACATTGAAAGAGAACAATATTAGTGATGCACAGATCAGCGAGCTATTCCAAGCGCTGACGAGTAATCCTCTTGCCGCAATGGCAACCATCACTCAATTAGGCTTACCACAAGAAAAACTCCAGCAGTTGATGGGGCAGGTAATGCAAAATCCAGCCCTAATCAAAGAAGCCGTTGAGGAACTAGGACTCGACTTTTCTAAAGTGGAATCCGCGAAAGAACAGCTTAAGAAGTAAGCATTTCTGAGTTCTGAGTTCTGAGTTGGTTTGTGCCGTTGTCATCGTTCTTTGCCTGCGGTATGGCTAGCTCAGTTATGCCCCTTTCCGCTTAGTATCATTACTCATACCATTCCTTGGTATCAATATTTGACCAAATTTTCCTAATGATTCGGTCGAATTTCCTACGCGCTATATCTGGAGATTCGATCCGGTTGATTATAATCGGACTTGAAGGCACCGTGCTCTTGGGTAGTTAAGCCCAGTTAACTTTTGAAAAGCAAAATGTCGCTTAATGAAGTGTCCAGTCTCGCTGGAGCAGAACATATTGCTTAATGCATTTGTTTCTGTCGGTGAAAAGTTAGATTATAATTTTTTGGCCAGCTTTTTTACTTTTGCTAAGTTAGAAGGAGAAAGGCTTTTCTTTGTTGTGTTAAACAAGGTTTGCGCCTCTTTATGACCATCATTAGCTGCAGCTAAAATCCATGCATTACCTGAGATTATATCTTGTTTACCACCTCGTCCGGTCATCAAAAAAACACCAAGTGCATATTTAGATTCCAGATGACCTTTTTGCGCTGCCATTCTGTAGTATTTCCGGCTTGCTGCCATATCTTTACTAATACCACGTCCGTTGGCTAAGGCTTCTGCTTTTTGATATAAGGCCGCGCTATGGCCTTGACTTGCTGCCTTATCAAACCACTCATAGGCTGATTTTTCGTTACGTTTAACACCCCGACCAGAGGCATAGGCAACACCCATCATGAATTGAGCATCGACCTGTCCCTGTTGTGCTGCCTTTAAAAACCAGTCAGTTGCTGTTGCATAATTTTGTGTCACACCAAAACCGTTAGTGTAGTCTAGGCCTAATTTATACTGCGCCTGTGCATCACCTTGCTTCGCCATTTCGATATTGTGTGAAACACTTTTGGGTAAGGTAGTGCATCCACTTAGCATTGATAAGATGATGATTAAAATCTGAGGGATCCCCACGAATTTCATCATAGCTCCTCATATCGAATGGTCAGTTCCGAAAGTTGGTTAAGCGCATAAATAATCAGAGGTTCATCGGGGCAATATCGAGTGTCATCAATGACTTCACGACCAACATAAATGTAAGATAATACACGTTTTCTCTTTTCTGTATTGGCCTGAAAAAACCTGACTTGAGTCAGTTGAGCGCTGCAAAACCGACGCACCACAAGACAAGATGTATCAGAGAAGCGATTAATAACAAGTTGTCATATCGCTCTGCACTTCTAGAATTTGCGTCCTCTAACACTAACCCTAGTTTACTGTTTTTGGTAGGGCCTCAATTCAGCGAAAGTAAATACCGCGTTTAGCCTAGCTGCATGGATCTCAGGATAATCAGAAGCCATATCATTTTTTAGTGCTTGGGAAGCCTTCATCGTAATAACTCAATTTTTATCAATAAGGTGATCACAAGTGAAAGCTAAGGTCGATAATCAATAAGTCTAGAATTAGAAATTCGTGGGGATTCGTCAGGATTCAAATACAGAGAAATCATGGTTATGCGCCCTAGACTTAAACTAACCGTACACAGCAGTTAATAAATAGGCTGTGTACGGTTTGGTTAGTGGAGGTTGCTATTCGATACCTAATAGTTCTTGGGTCGCGGCAACCACTTCATCGGTAATTTCCTTATTAGCTGCTGAAGCTAGAGTATCTGCTTCTAACTGAGCTGAATTATCAAGTTCTTCCTGTGTGGTAGCCTGTTCTTCCTCGGCAGATGCCAGATCAGTTTCTAACGTATCAACTTCAGATTCAGCCTGTGCCAGTTCCTGAGCAGCAGCGTCAGCTTCTGCTTGTGCGGTATCTGCTGCAACCTGAGCGTCAGCTAATTCATTAGCCGCAGTATTAGCTGCCGTGGCTGCTGTGTCTGCATCAGATTGAGCGGTGTCAGCATTGGCCTGCGCAGTATCTGCATCAGTTTGAGCGGTGTCAGCACTAGCTTGTGCAGCGCCTGCATCATCTTGAGCAGCATCTGCATCGGCTTGAGCTTGAGCGGCTGCATCAGCGAGATCTGTATTTGTTGGATCAGCGTCAGCAGCAGCCTGTGCAGCATCTGCATCAACTTGAGCGGTGTCAGCAGCAGCCTGTGCTGTATCTGCATCAACTTGAGCGGTGTCTGCAGTAGCCTGTGTTGTATCTGCATCAACTTGAGCGGTGTCTGCAGTAGCCTGTGTTGTATCTGCCAATGCTTGGGCAGCACTGGCTGCTTCCTGCGCATCATCCTGGGCTTCTGAAGCCGCGACGCTATCTGCATTCAATTGCTCGCTAAGTGCTGTTAATGTTGGAATATCATAACTGGCAATCTGGTCCTCTAACCCTTGAATGGTCTCGGAAATTTCATTTAATAGTTCAGTTAATTGGCTTGTTGCCTGAACTGCGTCCCGGTATTGTGCTAGAGTTCCAACAACAGATTTAGCAGAAGCATGAGCTAGTCCGTTTTCGGATGCGTGTGCTGCATTCAAACGTCCTAAAGCACTTGATAAAGAACCTTTGTTGTTACCTAATCCATTGCCATTGCCATTGCCATTGCCATTGCCATTGCCATTGCCATTGCCATTGCCATTGCCATTGTTGGCGCTAGAGCTAGCACTAGCGTTTTGGCCACTATTTCCTTTATTCTTGTCACTACTGTTTCCGCGGCCTTTACCATTGTTACTGTTATCATTTTTTGCAAATGCAGTGTTGTATTTGAATGTACCGTCATCAAAGTCAAACGTAGCTGGGGCTAAAGCCAACAGACCAACACAGGCGCATCCAAGTAAAGTCTTTTTAACTAACAGTGACAGTTTCATTACATATCCCCCAAAACACCGAACAGTTTTAGCCATAAAACTGTTATTGATCATCTTATCATTATAGCTTAAGAATTCACCGGCTAAGACGTTTACAAAAGAATTGACAGGCTATGCCAGAAATGAGAATCCCGGTGGAGAAAAACCAGAAAGTGCACTGTTTGTTAAATTTATGGTTTATGCTAAAAAATGTGAAATAGGTGATTGTTTTCCATGCAAATAGTTATCCGTAGTTTTCTAAATTAAGCAGAAACTCTAACTTGGTTTTGTCCAAAATCACGTTGTTCGCGCTATCTCACCTTCTATATACGGGATTATCACCCAATCCCTAGCAATGCCTTAAGAGTCTTTAAATAGCGGCGACTGACAGGCACAACATGTTCACTTTGGGTAACAATTTCCGCCAGTCCATTTTCCAACAGTTTAATTTCTTTGATGGATTTGGTGTTCACCAAATACTGGCGGTGGCAGCGGGTGAGTGAGGTGCGCTCTTCTAGCACTTTGAGGGTGAGTTGGCTGGTGCTGGTTTGCTCGTGGGTTTGAATTTGCACCCCACCTATGTCGCTATAAGCGCATTCCACTTCTTTGGTGGGGACAATCACAATCCGGTTTAGCCCAGTGCAGGGGATTTGCTCTAACGTCTCTGCGGTGATGGCAGACAGATCTTGCGGATAGTTTTGCTCAAGCTTAAGTAACTTCTGCACGGTTTTTTCTAAGCGAGTGGCATCAATTGGTTTCAGGAGGTAATCAGAGGCATTGCCTTCAAAAGCTTGGATGGCGTAATCGTCGTAAGCGGTGACAAAGACGATATGTGGCATGGTGTCTGGATCGAGCATGGAAAGCAGTTCAATCCCAGTGACCTGCGGCATTTGAATGTCGAGGAACACTACTCTGGGCTTTAGCTGATTGATTTTTTGCAGCCCTTCAATCGCATTGCTGGCCGTATCTAGCACAGTGATGTGGCCAGTTTCGGTTAGCAGCTCCGTTAACTCTTCGCGAGCGAACATCTCATCATCAATCACTAAGGCCGTCAGCATTATTTGTGTTGCCCCTTGTTATGGAATGAGGAAACTCATTCTGGTGTATTGGCCTGCTTTTACATCGATTTGTAGTGACGATTGCTCGCCATACATACTCGTGAGACGCTTACCGACAATGCTCATGCCCAATCCTGAATGCTCCTCGGAAGGGCAAGTGTAGCGCCCTGCATTATCTTCCACCACTATCCGCTCGCCCTTAGCTGAGGGTTGGCTGAAAATTCGCACTACGCCGGCTTCGATTTGTTGGGAAGTACCGTGTTTGATGGCGTTTTCCACTAATGGTTGCAAGGTAAAGCTTGGGAGCTTTTTGCCAAGTAGCGCGTCATCAATTTCGATCGCTACTTCGAGTCGGTCGCTGAATCTGGCTTTTTCTATGGTTAAGTAAGACTGCACGTGGGCAAGCTCTTCTTTGAGGGTCACGGTTTCTATGTCTTGCTTTAGGTTACTGCGGAAAAAATGCGATAGGTGCTGAATCAACTCACGTGCCTTGCTTGGGTCTTTGCGAACAATGGCACTGATGGTGTTGAGCGCATTAAATAAAAAATGTGGGTTAACCTGAGCATGCAGCAGTTTTATTTCCACTTGAGAAAGCAGCAGCCGTTTTTGCTGATAAGCACCAGATAAAATCTGACTAGACAACAATTGGCCAATACCTTCCGCCATCGACATGTTGATGGTTGAGAATAACTTTCTTTTAGGTTCATACAATTTGATGGTGCCCACCACATGATCACCAGAGTGCAGCGGAATAATGATGGCGGAATCCAGCTTGCAGGTGGGCGAAATGGAGCATTGATAATGATTGTGCTCGCCATCTAAACAAATGACTTGGTTGTGTTGAATGGCATCGCGGGTGAGTTTGGAAGAGATCAGATTGCCCGGTGTATGGTGATCATCGCCCATGCCGACAAAGGCGAGGATTTTTTTCGTATCGGTGATTGATACGGCGGCTACTTTGGTTTCTTCAAGCACAATCCGGGCAATTTTTTCGGCATTGGTTTGGTTGAAGCCGGAAGCAAGGATCCCAACGGAACGCTCAGCAATATGTAACGCACGACGGGAAAACGTGGTGGAATACTTTTCGAAGATGGTTTTTTTATCTTGCAGGATACTCATAAACAGCGCAGCACCGGTTGAGTTGGCAATGATCATGGGAGCGGCGATTGTGGCCACGAGTTCAAGAGCTTGTGAGTAAGGTTTTGCAATCAATAAAATGATGCTCATTTGGATCAGCTCAGCGACAAAGGTAATGCTAAACACGCTAATGGGATGAAACAGCTGAGCTTTTTTCCCTTTGCTAATCAGGTAGGAATGGAATAGCCCACCGGTTACACCCTCTGCGGTGGTGGAAATGGCGCAGGCCAAATCAGTGAAGCCTCCTAATGAATAGCGATGGATTCCTCCAGTGAGGCCGACAAAAAAGCCCACGATTGGCCCGCCAAACACGCCCCCCATTACCGCGCCAATTGCACGTGTGTTGGCGATGGCGCCATCAATCCCTAAGCCAAAGTAAGTGCCCATAATGCAGAATGACGAAAACAATACATAGACGCTCAGTTTATGGGTCAGCTGATTGGATATACTTAACAAAGGCAAAAACAGTGGCGTCTTGCTCAGCATATAGGCGAGAACAAGATAAACCGACATTTGTTGCAATAGCGATAGGATCAATTCCATGGATGATGTTGATGGCAAACCGTGTTTTAAGTGTATACGCAGTTTCTACAACCGACTGTATGCGGTAGGTAGACGGAGTCGATTGCTGGTGTTACTGAGGTTTTTAGGCCGTCTATTATGGTAGCACAAGGCATCAATATGGCATCATTTAAGAATGCCTGTGTAAATTTTAATTTACATTAAATGTTTTTTATAATTTACACTTGAAAAGTAACCCAAGCTTGTTATTGTAGCTCTGGTCTATTTTCATATATTTATAAAATTCTGTGTAACTAATTTTTTACGGTGTGGTCATGCAAAGAAGTGAATTGAGCAATATTAATATTAGTGATGAGCAAGTTCTAATTACTCCAGAAGAGCTTAAGAAGAAAATCCCACTTAGCGAGAGTGCACGTCAGTTCATTCAGCACTCTCGTGAGACCATCGCGAATATTGTCCATAAAAAAGATCACCGCCTACTTGTCGTCTGCGGTCCATGCTCTATTCACGATGTCGAAGCGGCCAAAGAGTATGCTTTGCGCCTGAAAAAACTTTCTGAGCAACTGAGCGATCAGCTGTACATTGTTATGCGAGTGTACTTTGAAAAACCACGTACTACCGTTGGCTGGAAAGGATTAATCAATGACCCACAGCTTGATGGTACGTTTGATATTGAGCACGGTTTGCATGTCGGGCGTCAATTGCTGGTTGATCTGGCGGAGATGGAAATTCCTTTAGCGACGGAAGCGCTTGACCCGATTAGTCCGCAGTACTTAGCCGATACCTTTAGCTGGGCGGCAATTGGCGCACGCACCACAGAATCACAAACTCACCGAGAAATGGCCAGCGGCTTGTCTATGCCGATCGGATTTAAAAATGGCACTGACGGTAGCCTATCGACTGCGATTAATGCGATGCAAGCGGCTGCCTCTGGACACCGTTTTATGGGCATTAACCGAGAAGGGCAGGTGGCACTGTTAACGACTCAAGGCAACCAAAATGGCCATGTTATTTTACGTGGTGGTAAGCAGACCAACTACGATTCAGTGTCAGTCACTGAGTGCGAGCAAGAGATGGAGAGCAATGGAATGGATGCATCGCTGATGGTGGATTGCAGTCACGCGAATTCACGCAAAGATTACCGACGCCAGCCTTTGGTGTGTGAAGATGTGATCCATCAGATTCGAGAAGGGAACCAATCCATCATAGGGGTCATGATTGAAAGCCATATCCACGCGGGTAATCAATCGTCAGATGTTCCCGTTGAGCAACTAAAATATGGTATCTCCATCACGGATGCGTGCATCGACTGGGAGACAACCGAAACATTGTTACATCATGCCCATAAAGAATTGGTACCCTTTTTAGAAAATCGCGTTAAAGGTTAGGAAGGAAAGTCAGATGGCGGTGGAATTGAACGAGTTACGCGGCAAGATTGATAGCGTAGATAAACAAATATTAGCGTTGCTTGCACAGCGTCTAGAGCTCGTCGAGCAGGTCGGTGAAGTTAAAAGTGAACATGGTTTGCCAATTTATGCCCCCGACAGAGAAGCGGCAATGCTCAAGTCTCGTCGTGTCGAAGCAGAAAAAATGGGCGTTCCGCCACAGCTCATTGAAGATATTTTACGTCGAACCATGCGTGAGTCGTACGCCAGCGAAAATGACTCAGGCTTCAAATGCTTGAATCCTGAACTTCGCTCTGTGGTGATCATCGGTGGTCGAGGAAAACTCGGCAGTCTGTTTGCGCGTATGTTTACTCTATCTGGCTACAAAGTAGAAATTATAGGCAGTGACGACTGGGCTAAGGCCGATGAACTGCTAAGCACTGCTGGTTTGGTGGTTGTGACCGTACCAATTCATTTAACCGACGAAGTAATTCAACGTCTCAATGCCTTGCCATCTGACTGCGTGTTGTGTGATTTGACCTCGGTAAAAGCGGCGCCACTTTCTGCTATGTTATCGGCGCACTCTGGTCCAGTCGTTGGGTTGCATCCGATGTTTGGCCCAGACGTGGCGAGCTTTGCCAAGCAAGTGATTGTGCACAGTGACGGCAGAGGAAAAGAACAGTACCAATGGCTGTTGGATCAATTAGCTATTTGGGGAGCCTCTTTATGCGAAATGGACGCAAATGCACACGATGAAGGGATGAGCTTGATTCAAGCGCTGCGCCACTTCACCACTTTCGCTTACGGCCTACATCTTAGCCAAGAGAATCCCAATTTAGACAGTTTGCTGCAATTGAGCTCGCCGATCTACCGATTGGAATTGGCTATGGTTGGCCGTTTGTTTGCTCAAGACCCTGACTTATATGGTGATATCATTTTTTCTTCTGAGCAGAATGTTTCCATGATTCGACGTTTTCATCAGCGGTTAGGTGAAGCAGTCGATTTGCTTGAACATAATGGCAAGCAAGCTTTTGTCGAGCAATTTGGGCAAGTGAGTGAATGGTTTGGCGACTATTCTCAGCAATTCATGCAGGAAAGCCAAAACTTGCTCAAGCAAGCGAACGATTCGATTCAGCGAGCATAAAGACAAAAGCATGACGGTGTAAGTTATCGTCATGCTTTGTTTTCTACCCAGGCTATCCCGACCTGATTAGCCACATAAGGTTATCAAAATCTAGGCTTATCAATATCCGTTTATACGTGTTCCCCGAGATCGGACAAATGCTCCAATTCACGGTGTAAAAGTTCGTCGCTGCCGACATTGAGTTCTATCAGGCGCCTAAGGTGACCGATACTTTCGATGTCGATATGGTCGATACTCGCTCGCACAATTTTGTCGTGAATCCCGACTAAATCTGCGACTAACGTAATGATGATGTCGCTATCGGGTAAAGCAAATTCGATATCTGCCAATTGATTTTGGCGTAAAGGCATTGGTGTGCTGTCGACGCAGAGCAATAAACCATGCAGAGACAAGTCTCGAATATTGGCCTGAACCATTTCTTTTCCTTGGCGTATATTGGCGGGCGCTTGGTACAATACGCGAGAAAATTGGCGTCTTTCTTCCATAACTTTCCGGATTCCTTGAGCGCACCCCATGAGGTTTGTTACATGGCTAGAGCCTAATGGTGCGGCTGATGTTAAAAAGGCCGCATTAAGCGGCCTTATCTAAGTATCCAGTGTCGAGCTTATTTTGCAATACGCTTGTACTTGATACGGTGAGGCTCAGCGGCTTGAGCACCTAACGTCTGCTTTAACCACTCGCTATATTCAGTATAGTTGCCTTCATAGAAGTTCACCTGACCTTCATCACGATAGTCTAGGATATGCGTTGCGATGCGGTCTAGGAACCAACGGTCATGCGAGATAACCATTGCGCAGCCCGGGAACTCAAGCAGAGCTTCTTCAAGAGCACGCAAGGTTTCAACGTCGAGATCGTTGGTAGGCTCATCGAGTAGCAGCATATTGCCGCCTGCTTTAAGCAGCTTCGCTAAGTGGACACGGTTACGTTCACCACCAGAAAGCTCGCCAATGATTTTTTTCTGATCCGAGCCTTTGAAGTTGAAGCGTGAGCAGTATGCACGCGCTTGGATCTCAAAGTTGTTGATCTTGATAATGTCAGCACCTTCAGAGATTTCTTGGAAGACGGTTTTCTTGTCATCCATACTGTCGCGGAACTGTTCAACAGACGCTAGTTTAACTGTATCGCCAAGCTCAATCGTGCCTGAATCTGGCTGTTCTGTGCCACTAAGCATCTTGAATAGCGTCGATTTACCCGCTCCGTTCGCACCCACGATGCCGACGATAGCGCCTTTAGGAATACTGAAAGACAAATCATCAATTAACACGCGATCGCCAAATGACTTGGTCAAGTTGTTCACTTCTAGAACCTTGTCACCCAAACGCTCACCCGGTGGGATAAACAGTTCATTGGTTTCGTTACGTTTTTGATGATCGCTGGTGTTCAGCTCTTCAAAACGTGCCATACGCGCTTTTGATTTAGCTTGACGGCCTTTCGGGTTCTGTCTTACCCACTCTAGCTCTTTCTCGATGGTTTTCTGGCGAGCTTTTTCTTGCGATGCTTCTTGCTTTAAACGGGCGTCTTTTTGCTCAAGCCATGAGGTGTAGTTACCTTCCCATGGAATGCCTTCACCGCGATCGAGTTCAAGTATCCAGCCAGCTGCATTATCAAGGAAATAACGGTCGTGGGTAATTGCAACCACAGTGCCGTTGTAATCAACAAGGAAGCGCTCTAGCCACCCGACAGACTCTGCGTCCAAGTGGTTGGTCGGTTCATCGAGCAGTAGCATATCTGGCTTTTCAAGCAGTAGGCGGCAGATCGCAACACGGCGTCGTTCACCACCAGAAAGATGTTCGATTTTTGTGTCCCACTCAGGCAGGCGAAGCGCGTTAGCAGCACGCTCAAGCGCGTTTTCTAGGTTGTGGCCATCTTTCGCTTGAATCAAAGCTTCTAGCTCACCTTGCTCTTTAGCAAGGGCATCAAAATCCGCATCAGGTTCAGCGTAGGCAGCGTAAACAGCATCGATGCGTTTTAGAGCATTAACCACATCGGAAACGGCTTCTTCGACCACTTCACGGACGGTTTGGGACTCATCCAGTTTTGGTTCCTGAGGTAGGTAGCCAACATTCAGGCCTGGTTGTGGACGTGCTTCACCATCAATATCTGTATCTATGCCAGCCATGATCTTGAGTAGGGTTGATTTACCCGCACCATTTAGTCCCAAGACACCAATTTTGGCCCCCGGGAAAAAGCTCAAGGAGATGTCTTTGAGGATTTGACGCTTTGGTGGGACAATTTTGCTCACCCGCGACATAGTATAAACATATTCAGCCATGGCCGATCGTTCCTAATTCTTAATCAATATAAGGGCACTATTTTATACTAATCTGCTGCGATTTGTTATACGCTGGATGTGCATTTATGGATCAATGCATCAAGCTGACAATGAAAGCTTAAGAAATGTTATTACGCGATTAAAAAGCGTGGTTATCTGTACCAAGATAGATAATTAAAGCTAACTGAGTATCTCTCAAAAAGCGGAAATTTTTCTAAACTTAAGTTGGCTGATAGCAGGAAGGGAGTCCCATGTTTGTTAAGTATTTCTTTAAGTTACGTCAATTGACATTATGTTCCAGCGCCGTGGTTGTTGTCTTATCTGTTGCCGTGCAAGCAAGCCCAGTTTCAGATATTCAGCAACAGCGAGCAAGCTACGATAAAGCTCAGAAACTGCTGGATAAAAAACGTCTGCAAGACTACCAAGTGATACGGCCCAAACTGGTTGGTTACCCGTTGCTCGGTTACACCGATTACCGAGCGTTTATGCTTGGCTTATCAGATGAATCTCCTAAGCAAGTAGAAACTTTCATCGACACGCACCTCTCTTACCCTTTTTCGACTTCGATTCGGCCTGCCTACCTCGAAATATTGGCGCAACAAAAGAAATGGCGCTCATTATTGACCTTTCAACCAAACGTACCGAAAGGCGAAGCAGCGCAGTGTTATTATTATACTGCTCTGTATCATCAAGGTAACCAGAAGAAAGCATTTGCCGGGGTGAGCAAGTTATGGCTTTCTGGACAAAGTATTGCCAGCCAATGCGATGCTCTGATTGAAGCTTGGGGTAAAGCAGGGTATAAAACCGATGATGCAGTGCTCAAACGAATGCTACTCGCTTTCTCTGATGGCAATTCTAAGTTGATGAATTACTTAGCGAGACAAGTATCATCGAATCCAGCACGTAAACAAGCTCGAGAAATGCAGGCTTTGTATCGCCAGCCAGAATCCGTGCTGACGTTTGCTAAGCGCCACCTTAAAAATGATGCTTTTTATCAATCTCAAATTCATTCAGCAATTAAGAAACTTGCCAGACGAGATGCCCCCGCGGCACAAAAAGCGTTTGTTGAACTGCATTCACGCGCAGACTCTAATGCGGTGGATCAGCAAAACTTAGCAGATTTCATTGCTTACCGCTTGATGAATACCGACGAGCCAACATTGGCTGAGTGGCGAGATAAGGTCATCGCTTCATCCTCTGAAGATAAAATTAAAGAGCGACGTACTCGGCTGGCAATTCAGCAAGCGGATTGGCGCGAAGTTCCGCATTGGATAGCTCTAATGACACCCAATGCGCAAGGATCACTTCGTTGGCAGTATTGGCTTGGCCGGAGTGAAATCGAGTTGGGTGAATCAGATGAGGGCAAACAACGACTCGATAAGCTGATTGGTAAACGAAATTTTTATAGCGTAGCGGCCGCTGATGAAATGGGAAAAGCGTTTACTTACCCCACCAGTTCAGTGCAGTTTGATAAGCAGGTGTTAAAACCTTATCAAGCGACCTTAAATCGAATCGCAGAGTTGATTGCAAGGGACAAAATATCCGCGGCAAAAACAGAGTGGAATTGGTTGCTGGCTCATAGTGACCAGAGAGAAAAGAAAATGTTGGCCGTGTACGCTGCAGAAAAACAGTGGGCCCACCTCACTGTGACTGCCTCCATTTCTGCAAAATTGTGGGATAACTTGCAGCTGAGATTTCCGGTTGCGCATTTGTGGTGGTTTGATCATTTTGCAGAAAAAAACGACATGGACCCGATCACCTTGATCTCACTGGCTCGGCAAGAAAGTGCACTTGATGTGCAAGCTCGTTCGCCCGTCGGTGCAAGGGGCATCATGCAGATTATGCCGCGTACCGCCCAATATACCGCGAAGAAATATCGTATCCCTTATCGAGGTGCGCATGACCTGTATCAAGTTGGAAAAAACATTGAGATAGGTAGTACTTACTTGAACAGCTTGTTAAATAAGTACAATAACAATAGAGTTCTCGCGCTTGCGGCGTATAATGCCGGCCCTCATCGAGTGAAGAAGTGGCGGGAAAAAAGCGCGCAACATTTGGATGTTTTCGCCTTTATAGAAAGTATCCCCTTTAATGAAACTCGTGGTTATGTGCAGAACATCTTGATGTTCGAGACCTATTATCGAGATCTCATGGGTGTCGATGGTCAGTTTCTTACTGATCGAGAAGCCAAGGCCAAGTATTGATCCTCCAACATCGTGATAAGTATGGCTGGCCAGTGAAATGCCAGCCGACTTTACTTTAAGGAACGTATGTCTTTAGAACCAGAATTCCGAGATTGGCAGCAGGTGTTAACGCTGCTGGAGCGCGCTTTTGCGCAGGGTAACCATGAGCTGCTGCTTGAAGCTATGCTAACGAGCGATGAAAAAGAGGCGTTGATCACCCGAGCTAATATTTTAACTGAATTACTAAAAGGGAAAATGTCTCAACGCCAAGTCAGCCAGCTTCTCGGAGTGGGCGTCGCGACAATTACCCGTGGTTCGAATGCCTTAAAGGCGAAATCCGAGCAACAGAAAAAAGACATTGCTGAGTTGCTTCTGAGCCGCCCTGAGTAGTTAGCGGGCGGCATTGAATTGGGCAGTAAATCTCTCCGAGTTGCAACCTACTGTTAAGTAGTTATAAATCACGGCTAAATAGTTATAGGTTACTTCTAAATAGCAACGGCTAAATAGCTATACCTTACTGCTAAGCGGCTATAAGTTGCTAGTAAACAAAGCTGGGTTTGAAAATGGAATCAGTGCCAGAATCAAGGCTTGGTGATAGACCGAGCTACGCGTCAACTGATGCTGTGTCAGCAGGCCAATCGCACCACCTTTTTGTTTGATGTTGTCCGTGCCAAAACATTGGTCCATCACAGTACCAAGCTCTGTTCCTGCGTGTAATTTGTCGGTCACCGTTGGAGGAAGCATCAAGCTTGCAGAGCGCGATTCGCCGCGCTGGGTCTCTGATTCGATCACCATCCACGCAAAAGTGGTGTTGTTTGCTATCCCGGCTTCCACTCCCACATAATAGTCGGCACCTGTCGAACTCTGTTTCGCATTTCTGATTCGGTTAAGAGAACCTTGACGGGTCTCTTGATCTGACATCGGTTGGTCGGCGACCTCACTGGCCACTTTGACGCCTTGGAAGGTAAATTCTTGCTCCGGAAATACCGCTAGAAAAGCACTTTTCACAGCGTTTATCTTAGCTGGGTTTAGCGAGGTAATAATGACGTGTTTGATGTTCATCTTTTATCTTTATTTTTAATGGGTTGTCTTGATTTGTGTTGGCGCGACATTTTCACTTGGGTAACAGCCCAATACTTTGAGAAGCTTGGTCAATTTAGTGAGTTCGACAATAGCGAGCTGCATTTCTTCGCTCTTTAGATGCGCTTGTAAGTCCACATAGAACATCTCTTCCCAAGGGTTCCCTAAGATTGGTCTTGATTCCAGCTTGGTCATGTTGATGCCATATTTCTGTAGCACCAATAAGGTCTCGACGAGAGAACCTGCATGCTGAGATGTCGACATAGTCAAGGTTGTCTTCGCCGGAATTTGCGACGATACATCAACAGGTTTACGTGCAACCACGATAAAGCGGGTATGGTTTTCTGTTTGGTTGGCAATGCCACCTTGAATCGTCTGTAAGCCGTATAGTTTACCGCTGGAAGCATTACCAATGGCGGCGACATCGGGCTTATTTAGATCTTTCACTTTTTTCATTGCATCCGCGGTACTCGAGCATGTTTGCAAAGAGACGCCAGGCAGTTGGTTTAAAAAGGTACTGCACTGTTGGTGTGGCTGTGGGTGCGAGTAGATCGTTTTGATGTCTTCTAACCGGACTTCTTGCGTGCTAACTAAGCAATGCTCGATAGGCAAAGAGATTTCGCCCACGATATAGAGTGGGGTATGTTGCAACAAGTCGTAGACTTCGTTGATTGAGCCGGATGAGGTGTTCTCTATGGGTAATACACCGTAATCAGCATGCCCTGCTTCTACCGTGGTGGTTACTTGATTGAACTGCTCACAATTGAGCTCAATGAGGTCGGTATTCTTACGACTGAAATATTCGCGGCTGGCAAGGTGGGAGTACGAGCCTCTGGCTCCCAAAAAAGCGACTCTCGCCAGCGGTTTACGACTGTGTGGGTTCGCCAAGTTTTGTAGATAGGTTTGCTGTAGCAGAACAGAATCTTCAATGATGGTGTGGAATAGCTTGGTGATGTACTGAGCATCTAGCTCGTATTTGTCTTTTCCATTGTTAATCAGCTTAACCAGTAACTGCTGTTCTCGGCTGGCATCTCGCACGGGTTTTGCCGTTTCCACTTTGCTTTTGGCTACTTCAATACTCAACTTTCGACGCTCTGAAAGAAGTGCTAGTAGGTGATCATCTAATTCGTTTAGTCGTAAGCGAATGTCGTCGAGGGAGTATTGTTTGTCGGTCATGACAGCGTCCTTATAAAAAAACCTCCGGAAGGAGGCTTTCTGTTCGTTTAAAATCGTTTATGCGAACCACTTAGCCTCTAGCACTAATTTGAAAAAACGAATTAAAACAGAACAGTTGAGTTAGTAGCATTAATAAGATGAGAGTTGGTTGCACACCCAGACACAATAAGCATGCGTTTATAAAGCGTCAAGTAAAAAAATAGCGCCTTAGGCGCTATTGATTGTGAAAGGAGGGAAGTTATTCCATTTCTTCGAGCGTGCTTTTCTCAGCGCGTCGAGCGGTAGGTTTATGGCGAAGCTTATTCAATTGACGCTCAAGCTTTTGTTCTACATCGTTGACGGCCGCATACAGGTCTTCATTTTGCGCTGAAGCAACCAATTGACCTTTTGGTACAGTTACAATGGCTTCAAATTTTTTCTGCTTATTTGGCTCTTCGTTGAAGGTGGTCTGACAAGAGATAATGTCGGCCTGCCACTTATCGAGTTTTTTAAATTTGCTTTCTATATGCGTACGAATAGCAGAGGTAATGTCGATGTTTTTGCCAGTAATAGTCACTTTCATAGTTTTTTCCTCTGTTGCCACCGTGTTTGGTTATCTTCAGATTACCGAACTCGTACATTTATAATGTGATTTAGATCATTATTTTTGGCGAAAAAGTACTGGGGCTAGGCAAACGTGACCGTGAACAAAACCTATTGAGTTTCTTCGCAGAAATGCTTGAGTTTTAGGTGAAAATCATTAGATTGAAGTGGTTATGTACGTAAAAGTTTACTCTGTTTGCGTGCTCTTTTACGGCCTGAAAATCTTCCACTCATTCCTTCTTCTCATGATAGAGCCCTGATGTTCAATTGGTTGGCTTTAGGATCAGTTGTATTTTTGATTGGTCCGGCTTTGTTTGCTGGATTAGCACTATCTGTTTATAGATAACGTAATAGCGATTAATGTTGGCGACGTAATGAATGGGTTCTTTTCCCACGTTTCGACGAGTGATGATCTCAACGTTTTTAAACCATATGTCCGGATTATAGCCGTGCTTTTTGGCCAGCCTGCGCATTCTTTGAATTCGACCCGGTCCCGCATTGTAAGCAGCAAGTGAGAAATAAACTTGGTTGTCGTGGCTGATTGTTTGTTCGGTGAAATATCGCTCACGGATATGGTTCATATATTTGACGCCAGCGTGAATGTTGTTGTCGATTTGGTGTATGTTCGGAATGTTGATGTAAGGGTCTTTGGCTGTGCTGGGAAGCACTTGCATTACCCCAATGGCACCTTTATGGGAAACCTTACCCTGATCTAATCCCGACTCCTGAAAACCTTGCGCGGCCATCATTAGTGGGTCAAAGGTATATTGTTC
The DNA here is from genome assembly GCF_050337555.1 of Vibrio profundum. NCBI lineage: Bacteria > Pseudomonadati > Pseudomonadota > Gammaproteobacteria > Vibrionales > Vibrionaceae > Vibrio > Vibrio profundum. Next base: position 6,962 of record NZ_JAKJTA010000008.1, on the reverse strand, counting down.
ACTGTACTTTTTGAAAATCAACGACATCGAATTTAACTTGGCTATTCCCCGCGGGTTGATTGCGCGTTTTAGCCAGTTGGTATGGTTGAGGTATTTATTATAAATCACGTTGCCCAATAAGGTACCTGCTTTGGCATTTTTGAGATAACGATTGACCATTTTTTGTAGCTCCGGTGATTGCTTCCTTAGCGCCCACGCTATTTTACCATTACGGCGGATAGGCAATTGCTGGTGAACTTGAATGTTATCCATCACTTTCGACCATATTTTTGCCTTATGGCTATCAAGTACCGTCGCCCCAATATGACCGCTATTGACCAGTTCCATCAACTCATAATCTTGCAGTGTTTCTTCGATAAAATAGATCAAAGCGGGGGCTTTATTTGCGCTGCTAAGCAGGGCATTGATTCGTTCTAGATCTTCAAAGTAGCTGGAACTTGCTCTAACCCAAACCTCTTTACCGCTGAGCTGCTCAATTGATGTGATGGCTGGCATGTCCTTACCGGTAATAATGAATTCATTGACTTCATCGAGTACAGGATCACTGAAATCGACCTTTTCCAGACGTTGCAGAGTGATAGTTAAGTTCGCCACGGATAAATCGCCATAGCCCTGGGCTAGTAAGGGGAGCAGCTGATCACGAGTGACAGGGATCATCTGTAAATTAAGATTGGGGTGCTGTTTTTTTATGTGTTTTTCAAAGTGAAATAAGAGCTCGGCAATGATGCCTTTAGGGCGTCCACCTTCGATGTAGTAAAACCCGAGATCAGCGGCAACTAAAATACGGATCACGCCTTTTTTCTTTAAGACAGGTAAGTCCCCTAGATAGGGGGTTTGCTGTAGCGGAGACAGCGTTAGTGATGAGGCAGGTTGGCCCCAGATAAGTAAAGTGATGAGCAGTAGAGAATGAGTGAAGTAACGCAACGCACTTAACCTTTTTATGAACGCATCAATAAAAGGTTAAGTGCTAACTAGGTTTTCGGCAAATGTCTGCCAGTTTTGGCAGGTCGTGGCTCGTTAAGGATTAAGCTTGATCATTTGCTCAGTGTTGGCCGTTGGCGTCTTTAGGTTTAACTTTTTGTACGCTTCAAGCTGAAGCTGCAGCGCTTTTCTTGCCGCATCAGTATCAGGGTAGGCTTTTTGCAGTTGCTGAGCGCGGTTAATGGCCGCGATCCATGCTTTACGCTTGACGTAAAACTGTGCGGTTGCCAGCTCATAGTTAGCCAATCGGTTTTTCAACGAATACAGACGCTTTGCGCTATCGGCAGCATATTGGCTGTGCGGGTAGCGAGTTAACAGTTTTTTGAAATCGGAAAAAGCGGCCACGGCGGGTGTTGGATCTCGGTCGCTTCTATCGACATCAAACGTCTCTTGTAGGAAGTTAGTGTCTTGGGCCATGTGGGTTAGCCCGCGCATGTACAGCACCCAATCAAGTTTTTTACTGGTTGGGTTGAGGCGCGTAAAGCGATCAATCGATGCCAGTGCTAGCGGGAGTTGGTCATTACGGTAATACGCGTAAATCAGATCGAGCTGGACTTGATCCGAGTAGGGACCAAATGGATAGCGAGAATCGAGCGCTTCAAGTTTTTCGATAGCTGTTGTTAGATAGCCACCTTGCAAGGCTTCATTGGCTTGCGCGTAGAGTTGAGCTGGTGGTAAATCAGGAACGACTTCTTTGCTGCTGGAGCAGCCAAATAACGTCAACAGTGCCACTAAACCGAAGAGAGAACGTTTTTTCATGTGTTAGGTCGAATCCTTGAGTGTAATTATTTCTGTAGCTTTGGTTACTTTCATATCAGTAACAGATACAATATCGAAATAGTCTATTTTTCCACAGTAGTGAGCATTAGTCTCACAGTTTTTAAAAAAGTTCGATATGAGCCAACAGATAGAATTAACTAGTACCATTAAAATTAGTCAGTTAGGACAACGCTTAGACCAAGCTGTTGCCGAGATCTTCACTGACTTTTCACGTTCACGCCTAAAAGAATGGTTGCTTGCGGGCAACATTAAAGTCGACGGTGAAGTGATTACTAAGCCTCGCACTAAAATGATGGGCGGTGAAGCGATCACCCTGCTTGCAGAAATTGAAGCAGAAGACCGTTGGGAAGCCCAAGATATCCCACTCGACATAGTGTATGAAGATGAAGATATCTTGGTGATCAACAAGCCGAGAGACTTCGTTGTTCACCCAGGAGCGGGAACGCCGGACCGCACAGTGCTAAATGCGCTGTTGCACCACTACCCAAGTATTGCGGAAGTGCCAAGAGCTGGCATCGTACACCGTCTTGATAAAGATACGACCGGCTTGATGGTCGTTGCGAAGACTGTCCCTGCGCAAACTCGTTTAGTGAGAGCCTTGCAAAAACGCAAGATTACTCGTGAATATGAAGCGATTGCGATTGGTCGTATGACTGCGGGTGGCAAAGTAGAGCAACCAATTGGTCGCCACTCTACCAAGCGAGTTTTGATGGCCGTTACGCCGACAGGCAAAGAAGCAGTGACTCATTATCGCGTCGCGGAACATTTCCGTGAGCATACTCGCATTCGCTTGCGCCTAGAAACAGGGCGAACTCACCAAATTCGTGTGCATATGTCTTACCTGCAGCACCCGCTACTGGGTGATACGCCTTATGGTGGCCGAGCGAGAATCCCGAGTGGGGCGTCAGAGCAGCTAACAGATATGATTCGCCAATTTGATCGTCAAGCGCTGCACGCGGCTATGCTACGTTTTGATCATCCGGTCACAGGTGAGTTGTTGGAGTTCCAAGCGCCAATCCCTGACGATATGGTGGCAATGACTGAGGCACTTCGCGAAGACGCTAAAGATAATTATTTGGACGAATATTAGTGATGATTGTGCCAGCATGGAAGGCACCTAAGACAGTTAAAGCGTTCGCATCGACACGTTATGATGGTTATTCGGTTGGCCCTTATCAAGGGCTGAACTTAGGCCAGCATGTTGGTGATGACGTCGAGACAGTCCAGCGTAACCGATCTAGGTTTGCTGAATTGGCAATGCTTCCATCTCCTCCCGTTTGGTTAAATCAAACGCATTCGACGGCTATGATCGAGCTGTCTAAGCCGGCTCATGAGATACCGGATGCGGACGGTAGTTATAGCCAAATTGCTGGGGTGGTATGTACCGTGATGACCGCCGATTGCTTACCGATACTGCTTACCGACACGGCAGGCAGTCAAGTTGCTGCCGTCCATGCCGGATGGCGCGGTTTAGCGAATGGTATCGTTGAAAAAGCAGTACACACATTCAATGGCAATGTATTGGCTTGGCTAGGTCCTGCGATTGGCCATAACAGCTTTGAAGTTGGTCATGATGTGCGTGAGACGTTCTTATCTCACGATGGACAAGCGGAAAAAGCCTTCGTCAGCCGCGGCTCGAATGGTAAGTGGCTTGCCGATATGCAGCTTTTGGCCAAGCAGCGATTGTCCGATGTTGGCGTAACTAATGTAACCTCCAGCAATATGTGCACCTATCAAGACTCAGAACGTTTTTATTCCTATCGCAGAGATGGAGTGACAGGCCGTCAAGCAAGCTGCATCTGGATTGATTCATAATCACTGTCCTACCTTTATATCGTTCCATACAAACTTGAAAAATGACTATTGAGCACCCACCTTATTGTTAGAAAACAATAAATCCAGCATCGAAGCTCGGAGGGTGCCATGCGTCTCGATAGATTTACCAGTAAGTTTCAAATAGCCATCTCAGATGCCCAGTCGCTCGCATTAGGGCGAGACCACCAATATATAGAACCAGCACACCTTATGGTGTCACTGCTCGATCAAAGTAGCAGCCCGATTCGCCCTCTATTAACTATGCTCGATGTGGATGTGAGTCATCTTAGATCTAAGCTCGCTGAAATTTTAGATAAACTGCCTAAAGTCAGTGGGATTGGTGGGGATGTCCAGCTCTCTACCGCGATGGGCACCATGTTCAACCTTTGCGATAAGGTGGCGCAAAAACGTAAAGATAGCTATATCTCCTCAGAAGTGTTTTTGTTGGCCGCTCTGCAAGATAAAGGTGCATTGGGTGATTTACTAAAAGATGTCGGGATCACAGAGAAAAAGTTGTCTCAGGCAATAGAAAAAATTCGTGGTGGCCAAGCTGTCAACGATCCCAACGCAGAAGATCTTCGTCAAGCCCTCGAAAAGTTCACTATCGATCTAACAGAGCGTGCTGAACAAGATAAGCTTGACCCTGTCATTGGCCGAGACGATGAAATTCGCCGTACGATTCAAGTTCTACAGCGTCGAACCAAAAATAACCCTGTGATCATCGGTGAGCCAGGAGTAGGCAAAACTGCGATTGTGGAAGGGTTGGCGCAGCGTATTGTGAACAACGAAGTACCAGAAGGGCTAAGAGGACGTCGAGTACTCTCACTTGATATGGGGGCCTTGGTCGCAGGTGCAAAATATCGCGGTGAATTTGAAGAACGTTTGAAATCTGTGCTTAACGAATTGGCCAAGGAAGAAGGTAACGTTATTTTATTCATCGATGAGCTGCATACTATGGTTGGCGCAGGTAAAGGTGAAGGTTCAATGGATGCAGGTAATATGCTGAAGCCTGCTTTAGCGCGCGGCGAGCTGCATTGTGTCGGTGCGACAACCTTGGATGAGTATCGACAATATCTTGAAAAAGACCCAGCCCTTGAACGACGCTTTCAAAAAGTGCTGGTGGACGAGCCCAACGTAGAAGATACCGTAGCGATACTACGTGGGTTAAAAGAGCGCTATGAGCTTCACCACCATGTCGAAATTACGGATCCTGCGATTGTCGCCGCGGCGAGTTTGTCTCACCGTTATGTTTCGGATCGTCAGTTACCCGATAAGGCGATTGACCTTATCGATGAGGCCGCGTCAAGTATCCGAATGCAGATTGACTCTAAGCCTGAATCGCTAGACAAACTCGAACGAAAAATTATTCAGCTCAAAATAGAGCAACAAGCTCTGACAAATGAACACGATGGAGCCAGTACTAAACGTCTCAGCGTGATCAATGAAGAGTTGGCGAGTAAAGAACGTGACTTTGCTGAGCTGCAAGAAGTATGGAACACAGAAAAAGCAGCGCTGTCTGGTACTCAACATATTAAAGCTGAGTTAGAAAACGCTCGGATGGATTTAAATATTTCGCGCCGTGCTGGTGACTTAAGCCGGATGTCGGAATTGCAGTATGGCCGGATACCAGAATTGGAACGGCAGCTTGATCTCGCAACCCAAGCCGAAATGCAGGAGATGACTCTGTTAAAGAATAAGGTAACGGATGCTGAAATTGCTGAAGTCCTATCCAAACAAACGGGGATTCCGGTTTCAAAAATGTTGGAGGCAGAAAAAGAAAAGCTGCTACATATGGAAGAAGTCTTACACGACCGAGTGATTGGGCAGGCTGAAGCGGTGGAAGTGGTCTCTAACGCTATTCGTCGTAGCCGAGCGATGTTATCCGATCCAAATAAGCCGATCGGGTCGTTTTTATTTTTGGGCCCAACCGGTGTCGGCAAAACGGAACTGTGTAAGACGTTGGCAAGCTTTATGTTTGATAGTGAAGACGCCATGGTTCGAATTGATATGTCAGAGTTTATGGAAAAACACTCTGTGGCTCGCCTAGTCGGCGCACCTCCTGGTTACGTCGGTTATGAAGAAGGGGGTTACTTAACAGAGGCAGTACGCCGCAAACCTTATTCAGTCATCTTACTCGATGAAGTGGAGAAGGCGCACCATGATGTGTTTAATATTCTTCTACAAGTATTGGATGATGGTCGACTTACTGACGGTCAAGGTCGTACGGTCGATTTTAGAAATACTGTTGTCATTATGACGTCCAATCTTGGCTCAGAACAAATCCAAGAGCATTTTGCTTCCTCCGATTATGAGGGGATGAAAGCTCAAGTGATGGATATCGTCAGCCACCATTTCAGACCTGAGTTTCTGAACCGAATCGATGAAACTGTGGTGTTCCACCCTTTAGGTCTCGATCATATCAAGTTAATTGCTTCTATTCAGTTAGAACGCTTAGCTAGCCGAATGGACGAAAGCGGTTATAAGCTGAAAGTGAGCGAGGCGGTTCTAGAGTTGATTGCTCATGTGGGGTTTGATCCTGTATTTGGAGCAAGGCCGTTAAAACGGGCAATACAGCAAGAAATAGAGAACCCATTAGCGAAAGGTATTTTGGCCGGCAAGCTAGATCCGGGAAAAGTGATTAAGCTAGAGGTTGAAGATGACGGCATCGTGTCGAAGCAGTAAACAATCGAAGCAGTAAATAAGTGTAGTAAAGCAGTAATCAAACTATTGAGAGGGGCATTAGTGCCCCTTTTTGTGTGATTTTACCTCACTTTGTTCAATGTGTGAACGAACGCGCCAAATTTAACAAAGTTGTGTGAATTACCTCTTGCCAAGCCGTAGTCGATCTCTATAATGCACCCTCGCTGACACGGGAAAGATTCACAGCTTTCTAGCTGAGAATAAAGAACGAGTTCGCAGGTCATCTAGCTAAGCCAAGTGCTTAAGAAGTTTTGAAAAAAGTGGTTGACACTCAAGCTTAACTCGCTAAAATGGCTGTCCACTTCGAGAGTGTCTCGAAGTAAGCTCTTTAACAATTTAAACCTATCAATCTGTGTGGGCACTCGTTGATGATAATCCAAAGGCTTTTCTGTTCTTTTTATAAAGAGCGGTCAAGCAGCTTCTTAGAAGCACTTTAGGTATCAATGAACTGAGTGACCAATACGAATAATGACTTTCTTTAGAGAGAGGCGTTATTTGGCACAGTCAATTCATTACCATTCTGTTGGAATGGTAATAGCTTTAAAGTTACATTTTCATGTTTACATGAAGATTAGTTTTGAAGTCAGTATTCATTGAGCCGACAAAATCTTAAATTGAAGAGTTTGATCATGGCTCAGATTGAACGCTGGCGGCAGGCCTAACACATGCAAGTCGAGCGGTAACAG